>NZ_JBGSRV010000020.1:0-126622 GCF_041737375.1 Vampirovibrio sp. | reverse complement strand
GCTGCGGGCGCTGTTCGCCCGGATCGGGGCGCAGGCGCCCGCAAAGGCGGAGGACGGACCGTGGCAGCCGTGATGGCGATTTCCGCGCCCGACATCCGGTCGGCGCGGCGGCTGGTCATCAAGATTGGCTCGGCACTGCTGGTGGACCGCAGGACCGGGCTCAAGCAGGGATGGCTTTCGGCCCTGGCTCTGGACGTGGTCGAGGCCAAGGTGCGGGGAGCCGATGTGGTGCTGGTATCCTCTGGCTCCATCGCCTTGGGGCGCAAGGTGTTGGGCCTGGCTGACGGACCTCTGACGCTGGAGCAGTCCCAGGCCGCGGCGGCGGTGGGGCAGATCCGTCTGGCGCGGGCCTACGAGGAGGTGCTGGCGCCGCATGGCATCACCACGGCGCAGGTGCTTGTGACGCTGGAGGATACCGAGGACCGGAGGCGCTACCTGAACTCGCGCGCCACGATGGAGACGCTGCTGGGTCTGGGCGTGGTGCCCATCGTGAACGAGAACGACACGGTGGCGACCGACGAGATACGGTTCGGGGACAACGACCGGTTGGCGGCGCAGATCGCGGTGACGGTGGGGGCGGATCAGCTGATCCTTCTGTCGGACGTGGACGGGTTCTATTCGGCCAATCCGAAGGAAGACCCCACGGCAGAGCGGTTCGACCTGGTGGAGCGGATCACGCCCGAGATCGAGGCGATGGCGGGCGATCCGATCAGCGGGCTGTCGAAGGGCGGCATGAAGACCAAGCTCCTGGCCGCCCGGACGGCGGTGGCGGGGGGGTTGGCGTAGGGGTTGGCGTAGGGGTTGGCGTAGGGGTTGGGGTTGGGGTCAGGATGCAAGTATCCATCACCGTACAGGGGCCTTCACCGTAATGGGAGTCGTAGTAAGTTTTTACACCATTACTGGCAACTTTCTTGGCGCCACCAGCGCCAACGCCTTCAGAGGAGGCAAAGGTATTGACGCCATCAGGCACCCGAAAGCCATAGCTCAAACTGGTTTTGGATCTCAGGGTAGAGGCACGGTAAGGATCAACCCCCTCAGCCACCAGTTTAGCGATAGTCGCTGGGGTCGGTTTTTCATAATAATCAACCATCAAGCGCTTCTCAGGCTCTCCATTTTTGCCTGCGCCGGGTACATCGGCGTAATAAAACTTGGCGGTGGGATCCATGGTGTTGCCCACAAAATAAACGTCATTGGGGGGCAACAGTTTCCTGCTCTGTCCATTGCCATCCACAATGGTGAGCTGGCCACCTGATAGAGTGGCCTGTGTTTTTATGCCTAAATCATCCTGAATCACAAAGCCGTACTCGGTAAAGGCTTTGTCGCCGTCTGGGTTAATGGCCTCTACATGGGCGTTAACCGTAATTTTGGAGCCTGTTTCAGCCCCATCCTGAAACATGGTGTAAAAACCGGGTGTCACCCCAATATCTACCCAGGAATAATTATTTTTTTTGCCGCCCACACCCGGATCACCGGCCACATACATGTCATCGGCCGATAAAATATCGGCACTGCCCGCAGATCCCTGTTCGGCGAATAGTTTCGCCGCCTCAGGCGTCAGTTTATTGTTTTCGGCCAGCAAGCCAGAGGTAAAGTATTTGCCCATGGCGAAATACTTATTGGCATCTGCCAGGTTCTGGGTTCCCTGGGTCAATAACTCACCCACCACGCCGTCACTATTAACACCATCTACTTCTCGGGATACATGCAACTTCTTTTTCTCATGCTCGGGGGTGGGGGCAGGAGTGGGTGTTGTGGTGTAATTAGACTGCGCATTGGGGTTGTTGTTGATGTTCACTGAAGGACCCTCTTCATTGATTTTGAAGACCAGGGTTTTTAAAAATGGCCCCGGCTTCGAACGACTTTGTCTTATTTTGGAATTTCGAACGTTTTTACCTAAACTTGAATGATATTTACAAACCATTACATATCGGGCGTCAACAGAAAGTGAGCAGTAACCAACCCGCTTCAGTGGAGAGTGATGCCTAAAGGGGATACCCAATCATCAAAAAACACTTGAATTCTGAAGATGAGGGATGAAAATAAGAGCCAATGCCAAGTGGGGAAACTTAAAAAGTTGAGAAAATAAAAATAGAATCAAAAAGTGAGGGAATTCTGATGTCAATTGGTGTAAAAACTTGGGGAAATGTGGTTTTTCGATATCCTAAAAGTCAGTTCAAGCCCAAACAAATAGAAGAAGCGCTAGAAGGGCTTTCAAAATCGCTGCAACCTGAAAAACCGGCTCAAATCGATTTAAGCAAACAAAATGGCCTGAATACGGTCACCATTATAGAGAGCCACACCCGCAACCCGATTGTTTTTCAACAGGGCCGCTACAGCACACCCACCAGCCTTTTAACAACAGCCTTAAACCGGATTCAAGCCATTCGTTCAGGTCCAACGCTCCAAAAGCCCTTGCCCCATGCCCGCTTAAAAAGGTTGCCCCAGCAGGATGTTTTTCATCAACGCATTGCAGGGCAAGCGGAGGAAAAAGTCCATTATTTTGATCCTGTACGTCCTTCGGATTATTGAGGGCTTACGAAACAAACCAGAACACCTACTCATCAATCCGTTTGCGGACGCTGCGGTTCTGATAAGCTATAGCTATGCTGATTCAGGAATCGTTGCAACGCATTCATACCATCATTCAAACCCAGGCCGGAGATCGTCCGGTTACCTTGATTGCGGTTACCAAATATGCCAGCGTTGAGCAGATGCGGGAAGCCTATTACGCTGGCATTCGCCACTTTGGAGAAAACAAGGTGCAAGATGCGCTAACCAAAATGGCGCTTTTTTCCGGGGAAGAATTCCCGGATCTCAACTGGCACTTAATTGGCAGCCTGCAAAGCAATAAGGCGAACAAAACCGTGGGGCGCTTTGCCCTGATTCATTCTGTGGATTCTGTGGCTTTGGCTGAGCGGCTTTCCCGGCAGAATGAAGCAGCCGGACACCAACAAAAAATACTGTTGCAGGTCAACGTCAGCGATGACCCCACCCGCATGGGTTTCACGCCGGATGCGCTTTTGGCTTCCGCTCAGCATATTGCGGGCTTACCCGGGATCGTTTTGCAGGGATTAATGACAATGGCCCCGCCCGAGGCATCATTAAACCAGAATGAGACGACCCTGAAGGCTTGCTTCCATAGCGTTTCAGCCCTAAAAGAGGCGCTTGAAGCCCAGCAGGGGATCCCGTTGCCGGAATTGTCAATGGGAATGAGTCATGACTTTCCCCAAGCGCTGGCTTGTGGTGCTACAATAATCAGAATAGGGAATTATCTTTTTAAAACTTAACGGTTGGCGTACAATAAAAACCAATCGAGGTTGCAAAACTTCAAGGTGATTCACAGGACAGTTTATAGGATAGAGATCAGGGAGGTTCCTTGCCGGAATGAATAATAATGGACTTTTGACGAAGATCAAGAACTGGGTGTCGGGCGATCCGTTTGAGGATGAAGCTTACGGCATAGAAGAGGATTACGAATTTCGTAATAACCGTCCAGAACAAGAAGTAGAAACGCTAGATGAGTCCAAAAAAACTCGCAAAGCGCTTCGTGTGGTGGATCATCCTACCAGCCAAAAAACCCAGGTAGTGGTAATTGAACCCCGCGCTTTCGAAGAAGCTTTGGAAATCATTGAGCATCTGCGTGCCAAAAAATCGGTGATTCTGAACCTGCATTTGCTGGATACCGCTCAATCGCAACGGGTTGTCGACTTTTTGTCGGGTGCCACCCATGCCATTGACGGCAATCAGCAACGCATTGGTGATGGTGTGTTCATCTTCACGCCTAACAATGTAAGCATTCGTTCCGAAGCTGAAAAAACCATGGCCATTGAAGACGCCTACTGGAAGCAAAGCTACTAACTCAGGGGCCGTTTCCAGTGGGACCCGGTAAAGCGTAGACCCAATCATTCTTAATAAGCGAAGCGTGAAAAAGTCGTCCAGACTGGGTTAAATTATTTTAAAAGCCCCGGCATCTTTAAAAACCGGGGCTTTTTATCGTCTTATTTTATGAGCTTAACTAATACAACTTGGCGTTCTTCATGCGAAATTGCACCGGGGGGCCGGAAGGACTGGTTAAAACCAGCGTAAACTCATCCAGATTCTCTAAATCGGCAAAGTTAAAGTAATACCCGTTAACCGCCTCGTAAGCCGACCCGCTCTGCCCACCGGTAACCGGATCGGCAACCTCATCCAGATTGGCTTTGGCTGGCACAATATCCAATTCCTTGCCCCGCCCAAACCCAACAATTCTAGCGCTGTAATCCTTGGCAAAAGAAGGCCGATCGCCATACAAACTGACCGCAAATTTCACTTGCTGACGGTTCTTCACATCGGAATAAAAAGCCACTTCCCGCCCAAAACGCTTGCGAGCCTTTAGCAAATCGCTTTTTGAAGGGTTACTGGAAAAACCAGCCTTGGCCGCCTTGGTGGCCAGCATCATAAAGGGGGAATACACATTCAGCAGCGCCCCATTTTCTCCCTCAATCCAGTTGTCGCCCAAAATGGAAGACAAGCCCAGTTTCTGATTCTTCATGCCATACACCAGCGCCGCATCCACCGCCTGGGCGTCCATTTTAACCAGGGCCATGGCCGAAGGCGTCAAAAACCCAACAGCAATACAGCCCCCCATCAGCAGCGCAAAACACCGGGAAAAACACTTGGTAATCGAAAAAGGGTGGTATACCATGAGAGAAATTCGCTCCAATCTTGTAAAACCTAACGCTTTACCCACCCGTGGTGGATGTCACTATTCTACTTGAGACGAAAAAAGCCAAGTCGGTTCCGGTTGAGACAAAAAACGAATCCGTTTCAATGCGATAGGCAGGCTTGAGCCACATGACCGGTTGGCAAATTGCGAAGCAGGGCCGTTTTTATTGGCCCAAACCAATTTTTAAAAACAGACAAAAGGAGAACACAGATGTCGGTAAAACGAGTTTTTGTAGTGGTAGTGGATGCCTGGGGCGTGGGCGCTTTGCCGGATGCCCCCGAATATGGAGACAGCCCCCACTGCAATACCATGGGCAACATCGATCAAGCCGCCGACAGCCTAAGCCTGCCCAATCTGGAGCGGTTGGGGCTAGGCAACATTCTGCCTTTAAGCCGAGTACAGCCCCAAGAGAAGCCCTTGGGCAGCTACGGCAAAATGTCCGAGTTTTCCCGGGGCAAAGACACCACCACCGGCCACTGGGAAATGGCAGGCATTTATCTGGAAACCCCATTCCCCACCTACCCCAACGGGTTTCCACCCGACATCGTGGCGCGGTTCAAACAGGAAACCGGCATTAACAACATTTTGGGCAACCGGCCTGCTTCCGGCACTCAAATTCTGGAAGAGCTGGGCATGCAGCACCTGGAAACCGGAGATCCCATTGTTTATACCAGCGCCGACAGTGTTTTCCAAATTGCGGCCCACGTTGGCCCGGAAAGCAAAACGGATTTGGCCACCCTGTACCAGTGGTGCGAGAAGGCTCGGGAAATTCTGGATGGCCCACATCAGGTATCTCGCGTAATTGCCCGCCCCTTTGTGGGCAACAGCCCGGATACCTTCAAGCGGGTAGGCAAGGATCGCCGAGATTACGCCGTACTACCCCCGGAAGCAACCGTATTGAACCGCATTCGGGAAGCCGGCGCCGTGGTGTTGGGCGTGGGCAAAATTGAGGATATTTTCTGCTTCTCCGGGCTAACCCACTCCATTCATACCGGCAGCAACCCGGAAGGCATTGAGGTGCTGCACAAGCTCATTCAAAACCAGCAGGATTTGGATGCGTTAAGTCTGGAGAAAAAAGCGCTGGGCGAGTACCCACAGGCCGATAAACAGTTTATTTTTGTCAATCTGGTGGAAACGGATAGCAACTATGGGCACCGCCGGGATGTGAACGGCTACGCCCGTTCGCTGGAGCAGTTTGACGCTGCCCTGGGGCCAATACTGGCCCAACTGGGTGAAGGTGATTTGCTGATGATTTCCGCCGATCACGGTTGCGATCCCACCGCGCCGGGATCGGATCATACCCGTGAGTATGTGCCCATTCTGCTTTACAGCCCCCAGTTACCGGCCGTCAATCTGGGCATACGGGAATCCTTCGCCGATATTGGCAAAACCACCTTGGCTTGGCTGGAACTGGATGATCCTGCCCAACGGGGTCACAACATGCTGGAAACGCTGGCCCAGAAAAACCCGGCACTTGTATAAAAAAGCAGAGAAAAAACTCCTACAAGCAGGGCAGAAGCATTGCCGATGACCACTCAGGCACCCCCCAAACCCAGAAAAGCCAGCCCCAAGAAACAGTCCGCTGGTAACACTGGGCTGAAAAAAAAGGGTTCTGGCTCCAAAAAGGCGCCTGCCCAACCCGCCATAGCAGTTCGCACCCAGGCCGACTGGTTGGGCTTGGCCCCGGCACTGGATGGGCTGGTTCATCAGTATAAAGTGCCTGCCTACATTGCCAGCGATCCCATTCAAATCCCTTACCGCTTTGCAGAGAACCCCCAAGCGTGTGAGCTGGTGGCTTTTATCACCGCCCTGTTCAGTTACGGACGGCGGGATTTCATTATTGAAACAGTCAACCACCTGTTTCAAATGACCGATCAGGACCCGGTGGGGTTTATGGAAAGCTTCAATCCCCAGCGAGACGGTAAGCGGTTTAAGCATTTTATTTACCGGTTCAACAAGGGGGCAGATCTGACTTTTTTGTGGGAGCGCCTGCAATGGGCTTACCGGGAGTACGGCTCACTGGAAGCCCTGTTTGAAGCTTCTGTAGCCCAGGGTGATTACAGCCACCCGGAAACCACCCGCTTAAAGGCTGGCATAGCGGGATTCACCAATCAGCTATTGGGAAATGCCCCAGCGCCCACTTACGGGTTGAAGTTTTTGTTAGCCCACCCCGACAAGGGCGGGGCCTGCAAGCGGTTTAACATGTTTTTGCGCTGGATGGTGCGAGAAGACGCCGACCCTGGTGGCCGGGTGGATTTTGGATTGTGGAAACGGGCTTTACGACCTGCCGAGCTGTTAATGCCACTGGATACCCATGTCATGCAAATGAACCGCAAACTGGGGCTCACCAGCCGAAAAGACGGCTCCTGGCGAACCGCTGAGGCCATTACCGATGTGTTTCGGCAACTTTGCCCGGAAGATCCGGTGAAGTATGATTACGCCCTGTTTGGCTTCAGCCTGGACAAGCGGTTGCCCGAAGAATTACTGCGAGCATTCCCCCGGTAACGGCAACTGCTAGCCCGTAACCCCTGAACTGAATGGGCGGGGTTCACCGTGGCTGGCACTTTGGGCGCTTTTGGCCGAAAAGGTGACGGGAGCGGATGGGGCATACTATAATAAAATGAAGCTCAGGATGGCTTAGCGACCCATAAAAGACACTGGCTCAAACATTTTAAAAGCACAGGGGCGAAGGCCTACACCCATTTCAGTTTTGTTGGCGTCCACACATAAAGTACGGATAGATTGCGGGAATGACCATGACCAAAGAGGAATTAGAGTCGCTTTTGGCAGGGGAAGAACTGATTAAAACCCTGGATGTGAAAACGCTGGTGCTGGATATTGTACGGGAACTGCCGGAAGAAGAATTACTCGCTATTTTTTGGAACAAATTGCCCGCACTGAAACCAGAGTACGTTCGGGATTATTTGTACATGAAGCGCTCCTAGCGGAGCGGAAACTTTCTCGCAACCGTTCTCGCAATCGGGGTTTTATTTTATTGCTTTTTTTCGGGGCCGGTATAAATGCTCACCATCCAGCGCTCCGGTAAGAATTGATAGCGTTTGAGAGAAACCCAGGCCCCCTGGCCAATTTCCACCGGGGTGATGAAAAGCTGGGTGTCGTTTAGCACCAAGGTGCCAAATTGCTCGCAACGCAGGCTCACATCATGATTGAGGTTATCGCTTTGCCGGTAAATCAGTCGGCCTTTGGCTTTAAACGCCTGAGCCTGCTGCCCGGTACCCGTCACAACGCACTCGTCCCGCCGAATGCTGGGATGGCGGGCATCGGACACCATGAGGGCCAGGGCCGTAAAAAACAGAACAAATGGGCCAAACATCAGAAACAGCTTGGTATTGCGATTCACGAAGAAACTCCTTGTACGAGCGCGGTTCAGGACCGATCAATAGTTAAATTCAGTGAATTTACCGGAAAAAGTTTGAATTGCGAGAGAGTGGGGCGTATGATGACTTCAAGTAGTGGTTATTATCGATAAAAAATGACAAATATGCATCCTTACGCACCCGAACACTCATTTTTTAAACAGTGCCAGGAAAAGGTTCTTCTTTTCGACGGCGGGATGGGGAGCATGTTGCAAACCTATCCCCTTACAGAAGATGACTTTGAGGGACTGGAAGGCTGTAATGAAATTTTGGTACGCACCCGTCCGCAAGTCATTCAGGAAATTCACGCCGCTTATTTTGAGGCGGGCGCGGATGTGGTGGAAACCAACAGCTTTGGATCAGCCTCCATTGTGCTGGCCGAATACGATATTGCGGAACAGGCTTACGATTTAAGTTTTCGGGCCGCCAAAATCGCCAAAGAAGTGGCTCTGGATTTTTCTTCTAAAAACGGCAACGGCAAGCCCCGCTTTGTGGCCGGGTCTATCGGGCCCACCACCAAACTGCCCACTTTGGGCCATATCGCCTACGATGATTTAAAGGCCGCTTATCTGGATCAGGTGCGCGGGCTGGTGGACGGCGGCGCGGACATGCTGCTGATTGAAACCTGTCAGGATTTACTGCAAACCAAAGCCGCCATGGCCGCAGTGGCCAAGGTTCGTAAAAGCCTGAATCGCTATATTCCCACCATGGTGCAAGTCACCATTGAAACCACCGGCACCATGCTGGTGGGTATGGATATCGCCTCGGTGGTAACCGCCCTGCAACCCTATGATATTGATGTACTGGGCATGAACTGCGCCACTGGCCCGCAGGAAATGGCAGCCCATGTGCGTTATCTTTCCAAAAACAGCCCGTTTTATATTTCCTGTTTGCCCAATGCGGGCATTCCAGAAAACGTAGGGGGCAAAGCGCATTACCATTTATCGCCGGAAGATTTGGCAGCCCATTTACAGCATTTTGTGAAAGATTTGGGCGTGCATATTGTGGGCGGCTGCTGCGGCACCACCCCCAAACACATCAAGGCCGTGGATGATCTCATTGGCAATTTGGCCCCCGGCAAACGGGAAGTGAGCTATGAAAACAGCCTGAGCAGCCTGTATACCAGTGTGCCCATGTTTCAAAATCCCCCGCCGGTACTGGTGGGAGAGCGCACCAATTCCAACGGCAGTAAAAAGTTTCGGGATTTGTTGGCCGAAGATGATTACGATGCGCTGGTAGACATTGGGCGGCATCAGCTAGAGCAAGGCGCCCACCTGCTGGACGTTTGCACCGCTTACGTGGGCCGCGACGAAATTAAAGACATGGTGGAAACCATCACCCGCTTTAACGCCCAGCTTGACTTGCCCTTGATGATTGATTCGACTGAGGCCCCGGTGATTGAAGCGGCCCTGAAGCTGGTGGCCGGTAAAACCATCGTCAACTCCATTAACCTGGAAGATGGGGAAGAGCGGCTGGAAGTCATCTTGCCCATGTGCAAGGAATTTGGGGCCGCCGTGGTGGCCTTAACCATTGATGAAGCGGGCATGGCCAAAACCGCGCAACACAAGTTTGAAATTGCCCAGCGCATTTACAATTTGGCCGTGGATCGTTATGGCATGCAACCAGGCGATATCGTGTTTGATACCCTCACCTTTACGCTGGGGAGCGGCGATGAGGAATTTCGAAAAGCCGGTATTGAAACCATCGAAGCCATTCGACTGATTCGGCAAGCCTACCCGGAAGTGGGCTTTGTGCTGGGTATTAGCAACATCAGCTTTGGGCTTAAACCCGCCGTGCGGCATGTGCTGAATAGCGTCTTCCTGCATTACGCCATGGAAGCCGGGCTGAATATGGCCATTATTAACAGCGCCCATTTGTTGCCCTTGCACCGCATTAGCGAGAAAGAGCGGGAACTTTGCCGCCAACTGATTTACGATGAGCGCGAAATTGCCGAAGACGGCACAGTGACTTTTGATCCCTTGATTGAGCTAATGGCTTATTTTGAGGAACATGGCGGCACAGCGGTTGAGAAAAGAAAAAAAGAGCTGCCCGAGCAAATTGAGGATCGGCTCAAATACCGCATCATCAACGGCGAAAAAACCGGCTTGCAACCCGATATTGAGGAAGCGCTGAAAAGCTATCCCGCTTTAACCATTATTAACGATATTTTGCTGGACGGAATGAAAACCGTGGGCGAGCTGTTTGGCAAAGGCGAAATGCAATTGCCCTTTGTGTTGCAATCGGCGGAAGTGATGAAAACCTGTGTGGCCATTCTGGAACCTTATATCGAAAAGGTGGATGGCGGCCATTCCAAGGGGGTGATGGTGCTGGCCACGGTGAAGGGCGATGTTCACGATATTGGCAAAAATCTGGTGGATATTATCCTGACCAACAACGGTTATAAAGTGATTAATTTGGGCATTAAGCAACCGCTGGAAACCATGCTAACCGCCCTGGAAGCGCATAACGCCGATGCTATTGGCATGAGCGGCCTGTTGGTAAAATCCACCGCCATTATGAAAGACAACCTGATGGCCATGAAAGAGCGGGGCATTGATGTTTCCGTGGTACTGGGCGGGGCGGCCCTGACCAAGCGCTTTGTGGAAGAAGATTGCCAGAATATTTACGGCGGCCAGGTCTATTACGCCAAGGATGCCTTTTCGGGCCTATACGCCATGGAAGCCATTATGGGGAATGGGCAGCAAGCGGCAGGCGAATTGTCTGCCCCGGCGGAATTATCCAAGGTACTGGTCAGCTCAAGTGGGGAGCCTGTTTATGAGGCGGTAGGCGAAATCAGCACTGGCATTAGTGGCTTGCCACCGGATTCCCCGGATTATTATCAACGTTGCCCGGAAATTCGGCTGGATGTGGACATTCCAGCGCCACCCTTTTGGGGCAGCCGAATCGTTACAGAAATTGATCTCACCCAACTGTACCCCTATCTGAATCAGCAGGCGCTGTTTTCGGGACAGTGGCAAGTAAAACGGGGCAGCCGTTCCGCCAAAGAGCATGAAGCGTTTGTGGCTGAAAAAATTGTGCCGGTATTGGAAACCTTAAAGCGCAAGGTGATAGACGAGCGTTTATTACTACCCAAGGTGATTTACGGGTTTTTCCCGTGCCAGTCCGAGCAAAACTCACTTTTGGTGTACCAGCCGGACGCCTGGGTGAACGAAGCCCGCAAAGTGGTTTGGGAACGGTTTACTTTTCCCCGTGGCGGCCAGAAAAAACAGTGTTTGGCAGACTTTTTCGCCCCCAGCGATTCAGATCGCATGGATGTGCTGGGCATGCAAATTGTCACCATGGGGCAAGAGGCCTCTAAATACGCGCTGGAATTGTTTGAATCCAATAACTACAGCGATTACCTGTATTTCCACGGTTTTGGGGTGGAGATGGCGGAAGCGCTAGCCGAGTACTGGCACAAGCAAGTGCGTGAAGAATGGGGCATTGCCGGACAGGACGCCGATGATATCAAGCGCCTGTTTGCCCAAGGGTATCAAGGGTCCCGCTATAGCCCCGGCTATCCTGCTTGCCCCAATCTGGAAGATCAAACCCATTTCTTTTCATTGTTACAACCCGAGCGGGTGGGCATTTATTTAAGCGAAGAGTTTATGCTGGAGCCGGAACAATCCACCTCCGCCCTGATTGTGCATCACCCTCAAGCCCGCTACTTTGACGTGCGTTAAACCAGCACGCCAAACCCACAGCGCAAGCCATGGGCGTCTATGTAAACCATGAACAGAAATTTTTGCGAGCTATCCAGCCCTTACGAAGGACGCTGCACTTCAAACATATCCCGAACCGGGCAGTAAGCGGCACCAGCCAGGCGGGCCACTGGCTGCATCAAGGCTGTATCAATGCGTCCGGCATGGTAGAGATCTTCTCGCACATGAAAGCGCACCACGGTTCCCATCACCACACTACCACTGCCCAGACTGCCGTCGCCTACATAAACCACTTGTTGCAGCTTGCATTCCATACTCAGCGGAGATTCCAGCACACGGGGCGGTTTAACAATGATGGAAGGCGTAGGCGTTAAGCCCGCCTCCGTAAACTCACTCACCCCATGCGGCAATTCGGCGGCGGTTTGGTTCATCTGGCTCACAATGGCCTCGTTTACCACATTCACCACAAATTCCCCGGTGGCCTCAATATTGAGCAAGGTATCTTTCTTCTGCCCATCAGACCCTCTGACCATGGGGCAAAACAAAATAGTGGGCGGGTTGGAGCATACCCCGGTAAAAAAGCTGTAGGGGGCCAAATTCAGTTGCCCCTGTGGGGACTGGGTAGAGACAAACGCAATGGGTCGAGGCACCACACTGCCAATCAGCAATTTGTAGTTATCCTGGGTGGAATTTTCAGCAGGATCAAGGGTAATAAAACGACTCATGGGTTGTTGCTTTCCTGTTTTGATTGCCAGGACAGGTAATACTCCTGCCACTCCACGGCCTGGGCTTCCGGGGTCATACGCAACGGCTTTTCAGCATCCAGCATAACCGCCACTTCATCGGTTGCCGTTTTTTGTTTGCTGGCGTTCACCGCTTTGGGATGCGGCCCATGGTGAATGCCCTGCGGGTGAAAGGTGATCATGCCCGCATCAATGCCATCCCGGCTAAAAAAGTGACCGGAGTGGTAGAACAGCACCTCATCATAATCAATGTTGCGATGGTAAAAAGGCACCCGCACGGCTTCTGGGTCTTCCTCCAGCGGGCGGGGTACGAAGGAGCAAATGACAAAACCACTGCCCTGAAAGGTGGTATGCACACTGGGAGCCAAATGCGCCCGATGGGACA
This sequence comes from Vampirovibrio sp., assembly GCF_041737375.1. NCBI lineage: Bacteria > Bacillati > Candidatus Melainabacteria > Vampirovibriophyceae > Vampirovibrionales > Vampirovibrionaceae > Vampirovibrio > Vampirovibrio sp. Next base: position 113,750 of record NZ_JBGSRV010000020.1, on the reverse strand, counting down.
TCACCGGTCGGAAATCGCGGATATTCAGTTGCCAAACGGTTAAGTCGCCCTTCCAGCCCACCACGTCCATGGGATTAAAGGGGTAAAACACGGAGGTCAGCTCATTCAGCCGTTTAATACGCACCTCCCATTCGCTATTATCCTCAATAGGCTGGGGAGAAGGGGTTTTAACCATAGCCGGATCATACAAGGCATGTTGCCCCATCAGCCCTCGATCGGGTTGATGAATGCGGCTGAAGGATTCAATCACCAAAAACGCATTGTCGGTGGTTTCCGGCAGCAAGCGATAGGTGGTGCCTCTGGGAATAACCAAGTAATCGCCCGGTTCAAACACAAGCGGCCCAAAGTCGGTTTCAATCACCCCGTTGCCACGATGAATAAAATACACCTCATCCCCATCCGCATTGCGGAAATAATAGGGCATGGGCTGGGTGGGGCGGGCGTAATGAAGCACCACATCCTCGTTATAAAGCAACGGCACCCGGTCCAGCATGGCGGCAGAATTAGGGCCAGAGGCTTTGGCGCAATCAAAAGCCCGAGGCTTCAGAGGGCCCTCAATCCGGCTCCAGCCAGTGGGGGCATGGGTTCGGTACAAGTGAGATACCGGGCCGTAAAAGCCATCCCGACCATGCTCGTCCTCAAAGGTTCCTTCCGGCAATGCCACATGCGCTTGCCGGGTCACAATTCCCTTCACTAACGGATACATAAACCCCTCTTTCCGTCTGTTAAGCGCTCAAACCTGGCCATAGAATAGCAGAAAAAGAACCTGCCCTCCATAGGGTTTACGGCAGGCAAGCCAATAAGTTGGAGTGCTTTAATGAGGACTATCGACTTTGGACTGAACGCAGGGCGTTAAACTGCCCCAAATTTAAGCGTTTTTTTAAGTCATCCATTTGCACAATCATAAAGCGTTGTTCGTTAAACAGCCGGGTTTGATTGCTTTGAATGCGATCCTGAGCATTGGCCAGCACTTGATACCCAGCCGCCTGTTCCTGACGCTGACGATTCAATTGCTCTTGCATCGCCTGACGGGTTTTAAACTGATCTTGTTTCAGTTCATTCAAACTTTCCACAATTTGCTGATGGTAATTCGAAATCATATCGGGTTTTTGCGAAGGAGCGGAACTGGCAGGGATGATGGGAGATGAAGCGGTATTAAGCCCCAAACGGGAAAATAGGCTGAACATAACGGTGAGTGAACCTTCTGAATTAATTGCAAGTTTACTTTCAACATTTCAAGTTCCCATGAACATCGCAATCTGCCAAGCATGATTGTGATTTCAAGCCCTGTTTCCTGCCTATTAAAACTTGTGCCAAATGATGCTGACCGTTTTAAAACTCGCCCAAATGGATGGTACTGCCATCGGAAATATAACCTTGCTTTTGCAACAGCGGAGGAGGCACTTCCAGAGTGGATAAACTGGCCTTAAACTCACGCTGCACCGCTTCCAGATAGAGAGCCGCCCGGTCGGTCTCTAAAGACAGATAAGCGTCCCGCACCTCTTCCAGCTTTTTTTTATTGGGCAACAAGGCCCTGAATTTACACTTGTCCTGATAATCCTGAGCGAATTTGACCAGCCCCAGTATCCGCTGAGAGACGCTTTGCCGCTCTTCCGGCTCTAAAACCCGCAAATAGTTAAGGGCCACATGAAATTCTGCCACCTGATCGTAATCCCGCCGTTTGTTTTTGGATTTATACAACGGCAAAATGGTCTCACTGCCCAGTGATTTCAAGTTGCCCAACCGGTGATCCGCCTGATGGTCCTGAATCGCTATAAAGCTAAACCCGGCGGCAATCACCCCTTGCAAATCCTGAGTTAATTGCCGAGTGATGTTAATGGAATCCCCGACCAAACGATCCCCATCGTAAAAACGCCTGTCCGACATTTATGTTTTCACTCCCGCTATGCTCAAATCCCAGTCAAGCCCAATGAAAGTTAGCGTTCAAATGCTGACCCCAGTGGACGCCTGTTCGCCTGCCTCACCCAAATATTCAATAACCCATATACCTGATTTAATCATTATAATGCATCTTTAAAGACCCGCAAGGCATGCCTTTGGATATACAGCGTTGAGAAAGACAGCCTGATTAAAGCGCTTACGGCTGAAGAATCTGGTTTCTGAGGATGCCCAGCCCGGTTATTTCAAGCTCCAGGGTATCGCCAGCCTGAGGCCAACGATCCAGCTCCAGCCCACAGCCGAAACCAACCGTTCCAGAGCCTAAAATGTCTCCCGGATAAATCCATTCCTCTTTGGAAACATGCTCGATCATCTGCTCAAAAGTCCAGTGAGAGGTACCGGCATTGCCATCCGACCAAACCTCGCCATTAATGCGGGCTATCATTCGTAAATCACGGGGATTTTTAATTTCATCCGCCGTAACCAGCCACGGGCCAACGGCGGTGCAAAAATCTTTGCCCTTGGCCGGTCCCAAGCGGCACATCATTTCGTGTTTCTGAATATCACGGGCGCTAAAGTCGTTCATAATGGCGTAGCCCACAATATAATCAGCCGCTTTTTCCGCTGTAATATTTTTACCCTGTTTGCCAATAATGCAGGCCAGCTCCAGCTCATAATCAAAAATTCGGGTATAGCTGGGCCACATCACAGGCTCGTCATGCCCAATTAAAGTATGAGGGTTGCCCTTGTAATACACCGGCATTTTGTACCAGGCATCAGGAATAGGCTCGTTGCGCCGCTTAAAGCCATTGGCCGTATGCACTTCAAAGGACAGAAAATCCCGCATCATTTTGGGGTTGGGAACCGGGGTTTTCAGGGTCACTTCATGCCGGGCAAACGCTAAACGCTGCCCAGCGCCGCCCCATAAATCTTCTGGCTGGCTATTTTTTAACACGGCCAAAAATCGTTGCTCCACCTCACGGGCAGCATCCAGGGCCGGTTCACCCAACTCCAAAAAGGCGCGCATATCCGCCGGAAACAGAAAATCGGCCCATCGCTGGGGACATGGCTTTTGCCCTGCTTCCAGCAACATCCAGGCATAGGCGGCATTCAGGTCAACCAGCGTGGGGGCCTGAGTATTAGGGTCACTTCCGGGTGGAAACAGCACCAGTCCAATGCGTTGAGCCGATCCTAAGCTGGTTTTCACTTCAAACGTGGATAACTTCATACAGTACGCCGCCTCCTGATTGTGAAATCATCCAACGCCTGTGGAATCATCCAGCCCTGACAAACCCCAGTGTAAACCCTCAAGCCATAAATGAAAGCCGCCCCCTTTGCTTATGGATCTTTATTTTTCAATGTAAAAAAGGCAATTATGGATTGCGGATAAACTTGTGTGTTCTATGATATGAAGGTGAAACTATGAGATTGTCATCTTTTGTCAGGTTTTTAGCCCAAGGGCTTTGTCAAACTACAATTTCGATTACATTTGTTTGATTGCATCTTGTTTTATTGTTGATTGCATCCTACGACGCTCTTTTTGTCATCCCATCTAGTCTCGGCTCTATGATCAGTCATTCCTCTCATCCCAACCGGTTAAGACCCGCTCCGCCCGTCTTGCCAATCGTCACCAACCCACCGGGGACATCTTTATGACCAATCCGCACGACACCAACCCTGTTCCGCATCACCTGATCCGTACACCAGCCTACCCCTGGCTGCTGGATGAGGCTGGATTTATGCGCGCGGGCCATGTATTGAAGCTGATTGACATTGTGGGCAGTGAAGCCGCCTTGCGCCACCTGAATCAGGATGGCAAAAAAGGGTTGGTAGTAACCGCGTCACTGGATCGCACCAACTTCCACCAGCCCATCCTGCTTTGGGAAATGCTGCGGCTGGAAAGCCGGGTTAGCCAGGTTTGGCGCAGCTCTATGGAGGCCGAGGTTAAAGTTCAGGCGGAAAACATTATTAGTGGGGAAAAGCGGGATATCGCCACTTCCTATCTGGTTTTTGTGGCCCTGAACGACAAAAACCGGGAAAGAATGACCTTCCCCCCTTATCAGCCTCAAAGCGCTGAGGAATTTCAACTGGCGCTAGGGGCGGACTTACGCAAGAAAAACCGGGCCGCGGAAGGCAAAACCGCTCCTTTTATTCCCATTGAGGACAGCGATGAGCCGTTGGTGGTTAGTCGTTTAATGACCCCCAATGATGCCAATGCCCATTCCAACGTGTTTGGCGGCATTATGCTGTCCCTCATCGATGAGGCAGGCAGTCAGGTTGCCAGAAAACAAGCTTTGAACCAGCCGGTGGTGGGTGTCCGTCAGGATCGCATGAGCTTTATTGCCCCTACTTTTATTGGCGAAACGGTTGAAACCAAGGCCATACTCACCAAAACCTGGAACACCTCCATGGAAGTGCAGGTAGAGGTTTACGCAAAAAATCCCAATCAACCCGAACCCCGTCGGGTGGCCAGCAGTTATCTGGTCTATGTAAAATTGGGTCCCAATGGGCGGCCGGGTGAAGTACCGCCCTGGACGCCTTACACCACCACTCAAACCCAACGGGCCGAATTGGCGGATGTGCGTCGAGAAATCAGAGAACGGGAAGAGCTACAGGCCCTGGGCTTTAAAGGCAACAGTGAGCCGGTTGGCGCTTCTCCCCAAAGTCAATTATAAGCGAGGTTATATTTTGGAACTAACCATTGAAAAACTGGTTTACGGCGGAGAAGGTCTAGGCCGCACGCCGGAAGGCGAAGTTATTTTTGTACCCTACAGCGCCCCGCAGGACATCCTGAGCGTGGAGCGGGTTCGTGGTAGCGCCAAACCAGCCAAGGCCACCATTTCAAGCATTGTAACCCCCAGCGGCGAGCGGGTTGAACCCGCCTGCTCGGTGTTTGAGGAATGTGGCGGCTGCCAGTGGCAGCATCTTTCCATTACCGCCCAGCGTTCCTGGAAGCATGACATTGTGCTGGAAAGCCTGAACAGAATTGGAAAAATGCCGGATGTGGCCGTACTGCCCACCTTGTCTGTTGATGATGACGGCTGGAAAAGCAGAAACCGTGTGCAGTGGGAAATTGAACCCGCTGGGGACGAGCTTGCCGGAAACCCCATTCATAAACTGGGCTATTACCAGGCCCAAAGCCATGACATTGTTGAGTTTGATCACTGCCATGTCATCCCTGACGCTTTAAATCAGGTGGCCCTTCGCATGCGTCAACTCATCCGGGAAAACGCCAGTTTGGCATCCGGCCTGTTACGGATAGAGGCGTTCATTAGCCCCGCCCCGGAAGAGGAAATTTTGTTAACGCTGAGCGGTGAAAAAAATCAGGCCTTAAAACCGCTGGCTGAACAGTTGATGCAAGAGTTCCCGACCATTCAGGGGGTTTGCTATCTGGATTCTGGCAACAAGGACGCCACACCCCGCCCACTGGCAGGCGACTCCGCACTGGAATTTTCGCTGGCCGGAAACCAGTACCGGGTATCCGCTGGCCACTTTTTCCAAACCAGTTACGCAGGCGCGGAAACATTGCTGAACATTCTGGAAAAAGCGCTGCCAGAGTCCATTGATTCTTTGCTGGATGTTTATGCTGGCGTGGGACTGTTCTCTATTCACTTTGCCAAACGCACCCAGCGGGTTCTGGCCATTGAATCCTCCCCGTCCACTGAAGCCGACGCCCACGAAAACTTCAGCATGAACGAGATTATCAACGTGGCCTGGAAAACAGGCGATGCCCGTCAGTCGCTGCGCGCCCTCAATGAAAAATTTGAAGTGGCCATTGTGGATCCCCCTCGGGGAGGGTGTCAGCCGGAAGTACTCAACTGGCTGAGTCAGCACATTGAAAAACAGCTGGTGTATGTCAGCTGCAACCCCACCACGCTGGCTCGTGATTTAAAACTGCTGGTAGCTCAGGGCTGGAAAATTGACATGGTGCAGCCCGTGGATATGTTCCCCCACACCTATCACGTGGAAACCGTGGTTAGCCTCTCTCGCTAAGCACAGGTTGAGTGTTTGCTTTCGCCTGGCGGGCTTTGGTCTGCCAGGCGTTTAAGCTGCCAAAAATCCCCACAGCGGCCAAAATAAACACAAACGGAATGCCCGGATGACGATAACGGGTGTAATACAACGCAATGGCCGGAAACACATAAAAGAAAAAACCGAGAAACCCCAGATAAACCCCATGGGGATAGCGCACGATCACGCACACCATCAGCGCCAGCAAGGCCACGGTTTGCAGGGTGACCCGAAAGGCCAGATTGAGGGCCGTGTTGTGCCAGGGAATGCGGTTCCAGTGGTAATCCTGAAAATAAAATTCGTGTTCTGAAACCACATAATAGCCCACCCGCTTAAAAAACAGCCGAGCGTATTGCCAGGGGTGCTGTTGAATCCAGAGCCGGTTGTTGTGGATTAAATGCCGATCCAGCTCCACAATATTCCTGCTTTTCCGCAACGCGTCCTGATACATCCAGCTCTGATCATAGCCGCGCGTGTAGTCCCCTTTGCCCTTATCGTTATTGCCAGCAACCAGATTCACCCCCGATGAGTTATCCACCAGCACCCATTCATGAAACTCCAGATAATTGCGAATCACCCAGGGGGACAGGGTCAGGAAAAAAGCAGCCAGTACATTCAGCAAGGATTTCCAGCCCATTTGGCGGTACAACCACATCAGCGACAAAAGCCCCAACAAAAGCGGCAAACTAATGGGGCGGGTTAAATTGGCAATGCCCCATAAAAAACCGGTTAACCACCAGCCCTTGGCGCTCTGCTTTGGGTTCAGCGTTAGCCACACGGCCCAAACCAGCAATGTCATAAACAGGATTTCAGACAGAAGAATGCCGCAGTACGCAATGAGGGGCGGATAGAGCACACAAGCGGCCATGGCCGTTAAGCCCACCGGCCTTTGAATGGCGGGAGTGGACACTCGTTTGCCTAACTGGTAAACCCCAACCAGCAACAAAAGCCCCAACAAACTTTGGGCAATATAGGCATTGCGAACCTGTGGCCCAAACAGCCGATAGATGCCTGCCAAAAACAAAGGATAAAAAGGAGGCCGATACGTAGAGGCCCCAAAGCTCAAGGCATCCTTACTGGTGTTAAAGGCCCCTGTTTCCATTAAAGTGAGGGCTTTGGCGTTAAAACTGGACATATCCGACTTTAAAGGGGTATCCACTTGTAAAGCAAATTGCAGGCGAATCCAAAGCCCAGCGAGCAAAATTAGCCAAAAACCAATTTTTTGCAAACGAACCATCGTGAAACCGGAAACCGAAAAGCGCATCATCATTCAAACCTGACCATCCAACAGCTAAAGCCCATTATAAGCAAAAGGGCTGGTTCTCACGTAATACAGGCTAGACGTAGAGAATTAAAAGCCTGCATTCCAGGCTATTTTTAGCAAAGCGCCCCAACAATTGTAAATAAATGCCAACCTGAACTTCAGAAAGCGGAGAAGCGATCGATATTCAATATGAAGGCTCTATGAGTAGTGTTCCCTCCAGAAAGGGTGTTATGTTTCAGCTTAAACCAACTCCTCTAAAGCAACATCGCGGCAATACCATGGCTGAATACGCTTTAATCGCCAGCATGGTTTGTTTGGTATCCCTGACCACCTTGCTGGCCTTTAGTGGGGCCTTTAGCAATCAGGTTGGTAATCTGAAAGTAAGCATGAAAGCCAACACCATGGCCGCCAATGAGCAAGCCACCGAATTAGCGGCCATCAAAGCACTGGGCAATCAAAATAGTGTTTCCAGACAAAATTTAAACGCCGATGCTTTTTCTGCCCAGAATGATGTGGGTAATACACTGACCACTGGCGCCAACGGAAAAATATTGGGCCTGAACGCCATGGCGGGAGACAACCTAGCCAGTGCCTTGCCCCATATTTCCAGGGAAGATAAAAACCTGGTGAAAGATGTGGCCAATACCGCCCATCAAATCGCCCGGTTTCAGGAGATGCTGGAACAGCTTTCCGAATATAGCAACGGGGATATGGATAAATTTAGAAACAGCGTGGTAGTGGTGGATGGCAACAGAATGACCGCCTTTGAACTGGCCTCAACATTAGGCGATACAGGCCTATCTGCCAAACTGGCAAAGATGAAGCAGCAAATTTTGTCTTCCGGGATGGGCAACGCAGTGAAGGGCAAGGTATCCAGTATTTCAGAAGAAATTAGACACGATGCCAATACCACCAGTGATACCACCAACGAAGTGCTGTCTGAAAATACGAACCCCAAAAAGGTGAGTGACGTCACCGATTCAAAAGAAACCGATCAAAAGGCCAGCATGATTTGTAAAAGCACTGGCGGAAAAGATACCGGAAAAAATTGCGGAACACCCTAAAAGCATAAGGCACAAGCGAGCGGTGGCTGACGCTAAAACTTGGCTTTGGCCGCAATTTGCAACATTTTTTCAACCGTTTCCGAAAAAGGCGCGTTGGACTCAATTTCCTGCTTGAGCAACTCGTCAATCTCATTCTTCAAAATCACGGCCTGATCCAGCTTGGGGTTTGCCCCTTGCACGTAGGCGCCAATGTTAATGAGGTCTTCAGAGCGCTTGTAAAGGGCCATTAAATCCCGAATTTTTCCTGCGGCGTCCCGGTGCGCTTTATCGGCAATGGCGGTCATCAAACGACTGACCGAGGACAGCACGTCCACCGCCGGAAAATGATTCTGGTGAGCCAGCTCCCGGCTTAGCACAATGTGGCCATCCAGCAAGCCTCTCACTGTATCGGCAACTGGCTCGTTCATATCGTCGCCTTCCACCAGCACCGTATACAAGCCGGTAATAGAACCCTTATCAGAAGTACCGCTTCGCTCCAGCAACTTGGGCATAAAGGCGAACACGCTGGGGGTGTAGCCTCGGGTGGTAGGGGGTTCTCCAACCGCCAGACCCACTTCCCGCAAGGCCATGGCCACACGGGTTAAAGAGTCCATCATCAGCAGCACATTTTTGCCATTTTTACGAAAATACTCGGCCACGGTGGTCGCCACCAAAGCGGCTTTTATTTTCATCAATGCCGGTTGTTCCGAGGTGGAAACCACCACCACTGAACGCTTCATACCTTCCGCCCCCAAAGAATGCTCGATAAAATCCTGTACCTCACGGCCCCGTTCCCCAATCAGGGCAATCACACTTAAATCCGCTTCGGTATTGCGGGCAATCATACCCAGGGTGGTTGATTTACCCACCCCGGAACCCGCAAAAATCCCGATTCTCTGGCCTTTGCCAATGGTATTGAATCCATCAATGGATTTCACCCCCAACGGGATGACCTCGGTAATTTCCTTCCGCTTTAGGGGGTGGGGGGCATGGGCGTGCACATGAAACTTTAAATTATCGGAAATGGGATAGCGATCATCAATGGGATTCCCCAAGCCATCCAACACCCGCCCCAAAAGCTCTGGCCCCACATTTACCTGAAAAGACTGGCCCGTGTTAAACACTCTGGCGCCGGGGGACAAGTTTCCCATTTCGCCCAGCGGCATCAGCAAAATTTTTCCTTCCTTAAAACCCACCACTTCCGCAGGGATATGGGGGGTAAAAGGATCACCGGTCTCAATCAGGCAAACATCGGCAATTTTGGCTTTAGGCCCTTTGGACTCGATGACCAGCCCAATGACCTGATCCACCAGACCAATCTGCTGATAAGGCTCGGCCTTGTCCAGCAAGTTCAGCAAGGCTCCAATGTCTTCAGGGGCCAACATTAAAGCAAATCCTGTTCAGGGTCCAGATCCTGAAAATGGTAAGGTTTTACCCCCGAAGGCGACTCTGGCTCTGGCAGGGGCGCTGAGAGAGAAAGCACATCATCCAGCTCACCAAGGGCCTCTGGCAGGGCCGCCTTGGGGTCACTGGGTTCTGCCGCCTCAAACGCCTCGGCCAACAAAAGTTCCGGGGGGAACACCAAAGGCCCTTCAAGCGAGTCTGCCAATAGGCCAGCCTCCACAGTCAGTGCCGGGGCATCTTCCAAAATGGTTTCTGAGGCCGCTTCCGGCTCCAGTAAAGACAAATTCAACGCATTGGCCGATTGCAAGTCCGTGGGGCTATCGATGTTCTCAGCAGATGGATCGGTGTGGGTATCCATCGTTTCTGGCCGGGGTAAGCTTACCGCAGCGGCCAAGGGGGCCATTAACTGGGCCACCTGCTTCTCCATACTTAAATCAAAAGCGCCCTCTTCGCTCACAATAAAAACCTGAGTCAGTTCCAGCAAAGGGTCCACCACAAACTCAAAGCGGCTCATGCGGGTCATGGCCGATTCCGTGGCCCCGCTAAAGGCCCGCAGCTCCTGTAAAACCTGAGGGTTTAACACCATCTTGATTTTCCCCGTCAAGTAAAGGCTTTCCACGGCATGATGCACCATATTCAGCAAGGTTTCAGAATCATCCTTCAACTCTCGCTGTAGAATTTTACGAGCCAGATGTTCAATCAGGGCCAGCGCATTTTTCTCATAATTTTTTAAAATCAGCTTTTCAGCCCGATATGCATTGTCAGTCACCAGATGAGCGCTTTGCAAGAGGCCAACCACCTCTTGCTCCACCTGAGTGGTGGCATCGGCGTAGCCTTCCTGAAAACCCATCTTAAAGCCTTCCTCATGGGCAGCTTCTTGAATGGAATCCACCTGAGCCTGAGCGGTTTCCACCATCTCTTTGGCCTGAGCGTTGGCCTTGCTTAAAATATCATCCGCAATTTGCTTGGCATTACTTTCAGCGGTGCGCTCCGCAACCTGAACCAGACCAATGGCCTCATCTTCGGCTTCCTGAAGCCGTTTTTTAACAATTTCGGATAACGATTGCTCCAAATCCCGTTTAAACTGGGCATCGCTTTCCAAATGATAGGTCTGCCCAACAGCAACCGCTTCCCCCTGAATGTGAGAAGCTGAGCTGAGCGGGTCCGCCACCGGCTCGTAGCGGTATCGAACCACTTTCTGGACAAACTTACTCAATGAAGTCGTCCTCCTCACTACCTCGAGACACTACAATTTCGCCAGTGCCTTCTAACGCTCGAATAATACTGACGATAAAGGTTTGTTTTTCCTGAACATCCTTGGCTCGTACTGGGCCCATGTAGTCCATATCATCCTTGAGCATGGTGGTGGCCCGTTCAGACATGTTGCGGAAGATTTTTTCCTGTACATCGGTATTGGAGCCTTTGAGAGACAGGGCCAGATCCTTGGTATCCACTTCACGCAGCACCCGCTGAATGGAACGATCGTCCAGATGAATAATATCCTCAAATACAAACATCAGTTCCCGCACCTGTTCGGCAATTTCGGGATCTTTCATTTCCAGACTATCCAGAATGGCTTTTTCCGTGGTGCGATCGCTACGGTTGATAATTTCTGCCAGTGATTCCACCCCACCCGCCATACTAAAGTCGGCAGTTACCACAGAAGAGAACTTGTTTTCCATAATCCGCTCCACTTCCCGCAGTACTTCCGGGTTGGTGCGATCCATTTCGGCGATGCGCTGAGCCACATCGGCCTGCATTTCGGGAGACAAAGCCCCCAAAACCGCAGCCGATCGTTCCGGCTTGAGATAAGCCAGCACCAGCGCAACCAGTTGAGGGTTTTCATTTTGAAAAGAAGTGGCCAGCTGAGCGGGATCCGCGTTGTTGAAAAAATCAAAAGGGTTGGTTTGCAGGGTGGCTACCAGACGTTCCAGAATTTTATCCGCCTGATTTTCCCCATAGGCCTCGTTCAACAGTTGACGCGCGTATGAAACCCCACCCGAGGCCAAGTAGCCGCTGGCTTGAAACAGGGAATAAAATTCAGCCAAAATGGCGTTCAGTGTTTCCGGGTTAATACGCTGCAACGAGGCGATTTCCAGGGCGATATGCTCGACCTCAATCTCGTCCTCGATGTTTTTCATAATTTCGGAAGCCGTTTTGGGCCCCAAGGCAATCAGCAAAGCCGCTACCTTCTGGGAATTGGTCATATGCCTGATGGAAAGGGCTTCGCTGCTCATAATGCTGATGAATCCGCCTAACGCTTACTGAGTCCACACCAATTGATTGTTTTTTAATTCATTATCGCAGATCTTACATCTCTTTCATATAGGTCATCAATACTCTGGCCGCTTCCGCCGGATCATCGGTTACCAAAGTGCTAATCGAAGATTTCATATGCTCCACCTCAGGGTCCATCTTGGTTTCCAGGGCGGGGAAGGAGGTTTCTTCCAGCAATTGAGTGGCGCTGTCCTCGGCGCTCAGGTAGCTGTACTCTTCTTCCGATTCTTCCACAATCTGGCCTTCAGCAGGCTTTCTGAACAGCGTATAGAAGATAAACATAGCCGCGATACCCAGAATCAGCATGGCGCCCACCGAGGCCAGTTGCAGATAGAAATTCTGCTGGGCGGCGGCCTTGGCGGCCTGAGTTAAAGCCTCTTCCGGGTTGGTGGGCTTGGAAGAGAACTGGAAGCCTTTAATATCCACCGAATCGCCCCGAGAAATATCAACACCCGCCGCGTTCTGTACCAGCTCACTGATTTCCTGAGTTTCTTTAGCGGTTAATACCTTGTTCAGCACCACGGCCACCGTCATCCGTTCCACCGTACCGGGGGCGTAGATGACTTTCTTATGCTCTTCGGAGTTGGTGTAGTTGGTGGTGGTTTTGCTGCGCTTGTAATTGTTGTCCTTGTCTTTCTGGACTTCTCCCTGATAGGAAGGAGCGGCGTTGCTTTCCACACCGGCGGGTCCCCCTTCGGAGGTGGGCTTTTTGCCGCCCGAATACTCTTCTACATCGCTTTGCTGGCTAACCGCAAGACCAGTGGGGTTTTCCGATCCACCGCCTGAGGGAATCACCCGGTTAATCTCGGATTCAGCCTGATCAAAATTCAGGATGGCGCTGACGGAAACCACGGCGTTTTCTTTCCCGACCACCGGGGCCAAAATACTCAGCACTTTTTTGGTAACTTTATCCTCGTAGGCTTTTTGGCGTAAGTCCGCCTCGCTTTGACCATTGGCCATCACGCTACTGGGGCCCACCAGGGGGTTGCCGGAGTTATCGGCAATGGCTACATTTTCGGCCTTCAAGCCCGGTACGGCGTGAGACACTAGGTTTTTAATCACTTTAATCTGTTCATCGTGCAAGCGAAAACCGGGTTCCACCATCAGCATGACTGAGGCGGTGACCGGTTGCTCATCATCAGAAAACACGGAATGCTCCGGCTGGCTGACAATCACCTGAGCGTTTTTAATGCCCTGAATCGAATTTAAAATCCCGGCGATTTCCTGGGTATTCAGCTTTTTAATCCACTCTTTTTGCACATCGCCTTGCAGCACGGGTGGTATTTTAGCTAAATTTATGGTGTTTTCCCCGGTTAATTCATTGGCGGTGGCCAAAACCAGCTCATTCTTTTTGCCACGAGGCACCAACAAGGTGTGGCCGCCATTGGCTATGCGGTAAGGCTCGTGCAGACCCTTCAGTTTTTCAACCGCCGCCGCAGCGTCCGGCAAGCTCATGTTGTCGTACAGAATATCATAATCATCGTTGGTGCGCTGAAACACGAAAAAAGTAGACAGAATCATGGCCATCAACAAAGTACCCAGCATCACTCTCTGATTGAAACTGAGCATTCCCCAACGGGCGGCAAATCCGCCCAGTATTGAATTCATTCTTTCGTTCATGCCCTGCTATCCACTTTCCGCTACGACATCGTTTAAATCTATTGAAACCGGCTAACGCTTTGAAAACCGTTACACCGACATATGACTCACTTCCTGATAAGCGGCCACCATCTTGTTGCGCACTTGCATGGCCAGTTGCAGCGATAATTCCGCTTTTTCGCCCGCAATTAACACGTTGTGTAATTCAATATCCCCACCGGTGGCGTAAATTTGCTTGGCTTCGCCCGCTTCCGCTTCCAGTTGGCTAATATGGCCTATTTGCTCTTTCAGGATATTGCCAAAGCTGTTTAAAACGCCGCCAATGCCATCGGCACCATTTTCCTGCTTGGCTTCCGCTTTTTTAATGGCCGAATCCGACTGCATGCGGCTAAGCAAAATATCGCTTCCGGCTAAATTATTGCTGATACTTTCCACGGTGTACGCTCCTGAATCCACTTGTAAGAAACGTGTCGTTTCTCAATTGCTAAATCTTATAAATCCTAAATTTCCAAAGCGGCCTGATTCATCCCTTTTACCGACTGCAAGGCGGTTACATTGGCCTCATAAGCTCTGGAGGCGGAAATCATATCCACCATCTCGGTTACCACATTCACGTTGGGCATTTCCACATAGCCCTTTGCGTCGGCATCCGGGTGTTGGGGGTCATAAACCATGCGCATGGGGTTTTTGTCATCTTCGTTAATTTGAGTCACCTGCACCCCCGCCCCGTTAAACTCGGCATGACTAACGCTGCCCGTGAGCAAAGGCCGCCCATTGGCCCCGATGCTTAAGCCATTTTTGGCCCCACGCATGGGAATGGAATCCCCGAAGTTGCCGCCACCCGGCATGGAAAACCGATTGCCCGCCTGCTCCATAATGGGAGCGAAAACCACATTTTTACGACGATAGGCCCCGATAGAACCATCCGGCTTGCGGGTGGTGTTGACGTTGGCCAGGTTGCTGGAAATGGCATCCATCCGCAAGCGCTGGGCGGTCAGGGCTGACGCCGTAATATCAAAAGAATCCATAATTAACTACCTCCACCGGTAATCACGGAGCGCAGCCCCCGGAAATAACCGCTTTCCATTTTGGCCACTGCGTTAAACCGTTCCGTATTTTTAGCCAGTTGCACCATCTCGGTTTCCACATCCACCGAGTTGCCGTCCATGCGGTATTCCATATCCTCGGCTTCGGTAAAGGCCGGATTGACCTCCTCTAAAGAGGCCGCCATATGGCCCACAGGAATATGTTCGCTGCGACTGACCCGCATAGGGAGCGGATCCTCATTAGAAGCTTGCTTACGGGCCAGAGAACCCTGCCCTTTGATCTCACGAATGGCGTGATTGAGAGCGCCTTCAAAGGTAACGTCCCGCCGTTTGTAATGGGGGGTATCCACGTTGGCCAGGTTGCTGGCAATGGCTTTATGCCGCTTGGATAAGCCATCCAGCGCCTTGTTCATTACCTGGGATGTGAGAGATGTAATTAAATCCATCGCTTAGTCCACACCAAATCTTTATTGATCTCACTCGTTTCCTTCTTTCAATTTAGATGAGCGCCCCCCGCTTTTCCTCATCCACAGGGTGTAACTTGCCTATTAAAGGCTCCGCCACATGGCCGATGTTTAGCGGCCAACTATCCGGCAAACTCCTGCGTCGCGTTTAACTTTGGCCATGCCTCCCTCCCAATACAATCGTTTCTGATCATCAGAACCGACTACCCAAAATTTCCGTTTTGCCAAAATTGAAAAGGGCACAAAAAAAGCAGGCTCGGTTTTAAGTTGTACAAGTTGATTGTGAGAATTAAGTTCGATGAAAATTGCAACTGAAAAACAAGCCTACCCTAGGCCCGATATCATAAATAGAGACAGAAAAGCATTTGTCCACAAATCCCCTCTTGCTTCAGCTGTATTATTTGGAAAAACCATAACCACTTCAAAGGAAGAAGTTACCCCTTCTGATCCGAAGCTAGAAAAGGAATTAGAGCGACTTATTCAAAGAGCGCCGAAAATTTTTGGTCAATTTTTCATCACAAAAGCTCAAAAGCCACTTTTCCAAAAAAGAGCCCAATATAACTTAAACCAGAATCCAGATTTATTAACCAGTGTTTTACCCTACCGGCAAATCCTGACTCAAAAGAACGATTTAAAGCATTTAAAACAATACGATGCTTTGGTTAACAACATTATGAACCAAGCTGAATTTTATGAAATGAAAACATTAAAGCCTGCAAAAAAGGCAATTCATAAACTTTATAACTTGCAGGATATTCCTACTCACCCTTTTAAAAAAAACGGCATTGACACGCTTTGGAAAATCATCAAGCTTTATGTGTCATTCCCTTTTAGCAAGCAGGCTAGAAACACTTTATTTAAAATAATTGTAGAGATAATGCAAGAAAACGCTAAGCACATCTCTGATCAAAGTTTATCCAAGCAGGTTTTACAGTCTGGCGCAGAACCATTGAAAGACCCTTCCACCCGTTACTTAATTGCCTCCAGCATTTCAGACATACTATTTAAAAATCCAGAGCAAGCCAAACAACTATTAACTGACTCCAAACATCCACTGCGTTTCATTATCGGAAAAGAGAGGGCATGGGCCAGCTCCGGGCAGTTTAAACCTGGCTTTAATTTAATTTTTCTAAATGAAGAATCGTTATGGCAAGAAGCCCTTAAGGGAATGAAGAGGCCTTATACCTCTCAACATGAGTTTATTCATGCTTTAAGCGATAGCACGGGTGGTGAAGTATTACCCAGCATGTCTGAAACACAAAAAAACCTTTTTTTAAAAGCCCGAACACAATTAAAAACGCTACATTCTAGAAAAGACGCAGGACCACCTGGCTGGATTCGCTCACTGTGGAATCGGCATACGGCAACCGGATTAAGAGGTTACGCTTTTTTCAATGATTTAGAGTTTTTGACAGTCACTTTGGACACCTTTAAATCAAACCCTCAGGAACTCTGCCGCACTCAGCCCGGAAAAGAGATTTATCAAATTTACAAAGAGATTTTTAAATTAGACCCGCTTCAAGACTTTAAAGCCGCTTAAAAAGTCCTGAGCTAACCTTGGGGAATGGGTGTCTTTTTGATATGCTACTTAGCATGTCGTGGAACGCTTTGGGAGGGAATCAAGATGGGGCATGTATCCGAGTATCAGGGAGAAACGGTTAATCCACTGGGGCTAAAAGGGATTGAGTTTATTCAATTTGCCACCCACGAGCCGGAATACGTGGACAAAGTGCTAAAGGGGTTTGGCTTTTCCAAGCTCATGAAGCATCGGGAGAAAAAACTGTTCTACTACCGGCAAAATGACATTCATGTGCTGGTAAACCACGGAGAAAGCGGGTACGAACGGGCTTTTGCCGAACAACACGGCACCTCCATTTGCGCCATGGGCTGGCGGGTAGAAGACGCCGAAACCGCCTGCCAAAAAGCCATTGAACTGGGGGCCAGCCCCTTTGAACCCGGTAAAATCGGGGATTGCGATTTGGCCTTACCCCGCATTTATGGCATTGGGGATAGCGTTATTTATTTTGTGGGCAACCCGCAATCCGTTAAACTGGATGCCGCCAACCCCAGCCAAACCAGCTTTCTGCAAAGCGAAGGCTTTGTACCGCTGGAATCGCCAGAAATAGTACCGGATAAAGGCTTTTTGGTGGTGGATCACCTCACCAACAACGTGTATAAAAACACCATGGCCTACTGGGCAAATTTTTACAAACATATTTTTGGGTTTAATGAAGTCCGCTATTTTGACATCAAGGGCCAAAAAACCGGGCTGACCTCCTTTGCGCTGCGCTCCCCGGATGGCTCATTTTCCATTCCCATTAACGAGGGGAATGAGTCCAAATCGCAAATTGAAGAGTACCTGCGGGAATACCGGGGCGCTGGCGTCCAGCATCTGGCTTTCCTGAGCGCCAACCTGCTGGAATCGGTTGAAAAGCTTAAGGGTACAGGTATTGAAACGCTGGATATCAGCGACAGCTATTATGATGAGGTCTTTGAGCGGGTACCCAACGTCACCGAAGACCGGGCAGGCATTCAGCGGCTGCAAATTCTGGTGGATGGTGATGAAGAGGGCTACTTGCTGCAAATATTCACCAAAAACCTGTTTGGCCCTATCTTTATTGAAATGATTCAACGTAAAAACCATCACGCCTTTGGCGAAGGCAACTTCAAGGCGCTGTTTGAGTCCATTGAGCGGGATCAGGAACGCCGGGGCGTATTGTAGGAGTGGAGCACATGCCGTCTGAGCCTTCTTCCGCAACCAACACCAGCCCTGGCTTGATTCATCCCTGGCTGGAGTGGATTAAGCAAGTTCACGCCATTGCCCGCTGGGGGCTGACTTATGCCAAAGATCCTTTTGATCTGGAGCGCTATGAAGTGCTGCTGAAATTAAGTGTGGCCATGATGGCCGACTTTGCCCAAATGGATACCTCTCGGGTGGAAGACCTGTTTGCCAATGAGGAAGGGTATCTTACCCCCAAAGTGGATGTGCGTGGCGTAGTGTTTCAAGCGGGCAAGCTGCTGATGGTGCAAGAAAAATGGGATAGTCGCTGGACCATTCCCGGTGGATGGGCCGATATTGGCCTCAGCCCCGCTGAAGTAGCGGCCAAGGAAGTGCAAGAGGAAGCGGGACTGGAAGTTCGCCCCGTTAAAATGCTGGCCATGCTGGACAAAAAATTCTATTCCCACCCCATTTCGCCTTATCATATTTATAAGGTGTTTATGGCTTGTGAAATAACGGGTGGAAGTATCTCCACCGGGCTTGAATCCCAAGGGGTTGGCTTTTTTGGGCCAGATGAGCTGCCTGAGCTTTCTACCCAGCGCATTACGCCTGAGCAAATCGCCCTTTTATTTGAGCATCACCGTAACCCGGATCGACCCACCGACTTTAATTAACAGGCGGCTTTTGTTTAGCAAGCTGACTGGACAATTGCACCAAATCGTTATGCAGTTGGCTAAAGCCCAGGGTCAAAATGTCCACTTGCGCGTGATTGGCGGTTCCTGGCTTTAAATGCGCCTGACGCCGATTTTGCTCCATGGCGTTTAAAAAGGCTTTATTCATGTCAGGTACGTTCACGTTTTGTATCGACATACTCAAAAAAATCCCACTCCACTGGTATGAATGCCATCATACAACCTCAAAACCATAAGGCCAGCAAAACACAACCCGCAAGATACCCCCCGCAAGACACACAAGGAAGCGCTTATTTTTTAAAAAAGCCTTTAAACAAACCAAGAATCCCTTCCCCGGCAGACGCCTGAGCGTTCGGGTGCTGGGTTAACTCGGCTTCATAAGCCTGCTTGGCGATAGAGTGGTAATACCAGGCCAAAGAATCCTCTTTACCGTTCTCAAAGCGCTTCTGGGCTTTATCCAACGGGTAAATCACATCGATAGGACCCACTTCATTCACTTCGGGCTGGCCCTGTTCGTTCCAGTGGCCGCCCAAATGGCGGATAATCACTTCACCCACATAGCTGCCAATTCTTAATAGCAGGGTTTCACCCACGTCCTTGGCGCTATTGCTGTCAAAATGCTCACTAATAAACTGATCGAGGCGCTGCAAGCTTTCCACCGAATAATCCAGCTGGATTTGAGGGGCCATTTCGCCCATGGTGGACAAAAAAGTGCCTGCTTCTTCCTGATAACGCGACTGAGGGGCGGGCTGTGGGGATGCCATACCGTTCTAACGCTCCTTGGGAATTTTTTGGGGAAAAGCCTATAGCTACTTCTATTATACAAAGCCATTGCTTGTGGAGCATCCCTCTGAAAAAAGGAGTTTTCGCAGGAAACATCCGTTCAAACCAAAACCCGCCTTTACAAACGCAAAGGCGGGTTTTCAAGTCATTCAAAGTTTTTTAAAAAACAGGCTTAATAGAGGAAGCCATCTTCTTCCATGCGGTTGATGACCGCTTCCAGCTCGTGCCGGGGGTTTACCAGAGACAAACGAACAAATCCCTCGCCGGTTTTGCCAAAGGCCGTTCCGGGAACCAGCACCACCCCTGATTTTTCCAGCACGTCAGCGGCAAATTTCTCGCAAGAGGTGTAGTTACGGGGAATGGGCAACCACAAGTAAAAAGTGGCCTTGGGGGGATTGAGATCTTCCACCGGCCAACCCAAACGCTTGAAGCCAGCCACCATCATTTTCTGGTTCTCGGCGTACATCTGGTTGCAGTTTTTAATGTACTGATCGCACTCGGGGCTGGTGAGGGCAAAGGCGGCCGCTTTTTGCACCGCTCTGAAGATGCCGCTGTCCATGGTGCCTTTTACTTTGGCCAGAATACCCACCGCATCGGCGTTGCCCACCGCAAAACCAATCCGCCAGCCAGTCATGGCATAGGGCTTGCTCAGGCTGTGGAATTCAACTGCCAAATCCTTGGCCCCTGCCACTTCCAGAATACTGTGTGGCGCTTCCTGCCCGTTAAAGTACATTTCAGAGTAGGCCACATCGCTAATCACCAGAATCTGATGCTTGCGGGCAAAGGCCACGACTTGCTCATAGTAGCTAAATGGAGCGGTGGCCCCGATGGGATTGCTGGGATAGTTGATAATGACGGCTTTTAAACGGGCCGGATCGAAACCGTCTTTTTTCAAATTCTCAACAGCCACATCCAAGTCCGGCAGGTAGTTGTTTTCAAGGTTCAGCGGAGTGGGGTAACTATGGCCACCCGCGATTTCAATGGCATCCACATAAGAGGCGTAGCCGGGATCGGGGGTTAAAATAATATCCCGTTCCTTCATATCCAGCCGGGGGGTGATAATGGCCCGAAACATATTGGCCAAGCCTTCTTTGGAGCCAAGGAGAGAAGTAACTTCAGTGGCCGGGTTTAGGTCCACCCCAAACCGGGATTTCATGCGCTGGGCAATGGCATCCAGCAAAAACTTTTCGCCCTTGGGTACCGAGTACGTGTGGATGTTGGGTTCGGACAACGTTTTTACAAAGTAGTCCAGCAGGGCTTTGGGAGGCTCGATGGTGGGAGCGCCAATGCTCATTTTGATTGGCGGGCGGCCTTTTTTCTCCAGCTCGGGGGTTAATTCCACTACCCGAGCCGAAATACGGAACATAATATAGGTTTCCATATTGGCGCAGTAGTCGGAATACAGATTTTTAACGCTAAATTCACCGGATTTGGCTTCAGAAAGGGTGGTCATGGCCGGATGGTTCCTTTATGGTGCTTTAACACAGAGCGAACACGAAACGGGAATGCAAGAAAACAGAGCCCACAAGGCACTAAAAAATGCTGGAAGATGGGGGTAAAAACTATCTATATATACCACAAAGCCAAAAAATAGGACGAAGCCCAAACCAAACCTTGAACAGTCACTCAAGCCCTTTGGGGCAGCGCAAATACGCTGGAATCACTATTTTTTGTTTTTAAAACGCTGAAAAAATAGTTGCAGGGGTAAGGCCACTATTGCAAATACAGCGGAAACAGAACTGCCCACGGTGATCACCAGCTCTTTAAAAACATCCTTAAACACAGCCCAAAAATCTTTCAGCGTCCATGGCTCTGATTGCTTCACCGTCGGAGCGGCTTTTTGAGGGGCCTTTCCTGAAAAACAAGGTTGGCTAAATTGACCAGAGTACTTTGGAACTACCCTGTTGTCAGGAACAAAACGCAAGTGATAAATTCTGCTAAACATGATCTCCTTAAACAT
This sequence comes from Vampirovibrio sp., assembly GCF_041737375.1. Classification (NCBI taxonomy): domain Bacteria; kingdom Bacillati; phylum Candidatus Melainabacteria; class Vampirovibriophyceae; order Vampirovibrionales; family Vampirovibrionaceae; genus Vampirovibrio; species Vampirovibrio sp. The sequence goes on along the minus strand of NZ_JBGSRV010000020.1, from coordinate 92,589 downwards.
TAGGTTTGCTTATGTTGATGGAATATTGCGAGTTTAAGAGGCACCCATAGCAGCCCTTCTTTTATGATTTTATGCCTTAGCAAAGAAACTTAACTACATTCAACAAACCCTCGCTCATGAATGAAAAAACGGCTTTAAATCTTTTAACGTACCTGAAAAAATAATGGTGCTGCTAATGGTTCAACTTTTTTCAAACCTTCAAGCAAAAGCGGCGCTTCGCTGGTGTGAAGCGCCGCTTGATGCTGGTTAAAGGGTGTTTTATGCCTGGATATGGGCTTCCAGAAACCACAGTCGCATATCAATATTACGAGATATCTGGGTGTACAAATCGGCGGTGGTGGCATCGCCTAACTCGTCGCAGGTGTCAATCGCTGTGCGAATATGCGCACCGAAGGCCGCAAAGCGTTCTACCAATGCTTTAATATGCTCCAAACCGGTAAAAATATCGTGGGGATATTCCGGTAAAATGGAGTTTTGGGCGGCCAAGCGGGCAGTACCCATAGCGGTTCCGCCTAATGTGGTGACCCGTTCGGCTATCAAATCCACAAATTCCTCAACTTCACCGGCAATTTGATCAAACAATTCATGCAGCTGGTAAAAATCTTTGCCTTTGACGTTCCAGTGGGCCTGCTTCACATGGGTTTTCAGGTCCAGTGTGGCTGCCAGAGACTGGTTCAGCAATTCAACCACTTTGAGCCGGGTCGGTTCAGACAAGTCAATTCGGGTGGAATGTAAAGTCTGCTTGGTGGATGCTTTGGGCATAGTCGCCATATGGTTCTCCTTCGTTCAAATAGGTAGGGTTGTGTCCTGCAAATTCTGGCCCGAGCCTCGGATGCGAATAGCGTCAATCTCTGTTGACTTGATTCTATTGAACCCAAAACCCGGATGAATTGATATTAGCCGAAAGCCTTATAAATCCAATCATCCTCCTCGGGAAGCAACATTTCAAAGCAGGCTCACCTAAAATCATCGGATAAGCCTACCCCCGGCAAGCTTACCCGATGATAGAAAGGCTTAAGGCTTTTTTATACGGCGGTTCTGCCCCCACCAATCACTCGAATCAGGAAAACAGCGATGGCGACCACCAATAGAATATGGATAAAACCGCCCATGGTGTAATTAGAAACCATGCCTAACAACCAAAGTACTAGTAAAATGGTAAAAACAGTCCACAACATAATAAAACCTCACTTCCCGATCAGTAAATCAATGCCAACCCAACCAAGGCTGTCAATAAAAAATATATAAACAAAACTGCTGTAATTTGATATTTTACAGAAACGAGGGCGTTACAGATATGACCCACTAGAGGGTAGCCCGTTGGGTACTAGAGAGTAGGCCAAAGAATGTAACCCCAACCCTGCAAAAAAAATGCGCTTAAACCAAGCCCTTGGAGGGTTTGCTTTTTAAGGTAATGCTGGGTTCCTGCACATAAAGTGGCTTTACCGCATCCCAACGCTGCTGAAAACGCTGACCATAGCGAGCAATCAAACTCAGCATCGGCTGAACCGGACTGAACGCTTCTGAAATCAACTGGGGAGAGCAGTCCGAACCAAACAAGGGCCTCAGCGTTTCAGCAATCAACAAAGTCGATGCCGAGCCAGACATTTCACCAGACTCTAACAGCTTGAGTATTGGTGTTTGCAAGTAAACAGGGCCATTTGCCCTAAAAGAAAGCGTGGCCATATAGGCCCGGCTCCGCAGGGCATCTATATAAACCGAAACCGGAGCATCCGCCTCAAAAGCCAGCAATTCAAAAGCGTTAAAGGTGTAAACCGGAATTTTTAAAAACTGGGCCAGGGTTCGTGCCGTAATAATGCCGGTACGAATACCCGTAAAGCTACCAGGCCCCAGGTTCACCGCCAGAGCCGTCAAGCACTGCGGGGTTAAATCTGCTTGCTGAAGCAGTGCCTGAATGGCTGGCACAATGACAGCCGAGTGATAGCGATGAGACTGGCAAGGCTGACAAACTTCCACCAGTACCTCTCCATTGCGGCTTAAGGCCAAATGCAGGCGAGCGGTGGTGGTGTCCAAATGCAAAATAGTCTCCGCCGCCATTATGACAAGCCTCCGGCATCGTCTGTCATTTCAAACAAAGGACGATTTGAGCTGATTTCAATGAATCGTGACTCCGGCAAGGCGGGATCGGCCACGTGCTGAATGGACAGGCTGAGCGTAATCAGCGCATCCAGAAAAGGACCGTATTCGGCCCACTCTACCAAAACCACCGAACGACCTTCATCAACCAGCGCATAAAGCTCTTCGGCTAAAGACGCCGTGTTTTGCGGGCCCAGTCGGTATAAATCCAGATGAATCAGCGGGTAATCGCCACTGTGGTATTCATTCATCAAGACAAAGGTGGGGCTGCTAATGGGCTCCTGAATACCCATGGCTCGCCCTAACGCTTGGGTGAGTGTGGTTTTGCCAGCCCCCAGCGGGCCATTCAGCGCCACCAAATCACCCGGCTTCAAAAAGGCAGCCAATTGAACCGCAAAGCGCTCTAGCGCTTGCAGGGAAGAAATTGGCAAACAGGATTGATAAGTCAGGGTAGCCATGCTTTTTGTTGCTTGAAGGGGCTATGGATATGGTAACCTTATACCAAATCGCAATCAAACAGAAGCCTGCTTGATTGCTTGGCGTGGGCCGGGTAAGCTTATAACTTGCCGGAAGCGTTCCGCACCCCGGTGTCTCTTTTGGGAAACGGCAAGACGTTAAAGCGTATATTTTGGGATTTTTGACCGTTGCCGCCTACCCAAACTTATCAGTGAATAGGGAACAAAGACTGAAATGATTTCCAGTAACGACTTTAAAACCGGTTTAACCATTATTGTGGATGGAAACCTTTGGCAGATTGTTGAGTTCTTGCATGTAAAACCGGGAAAAGGCGCTGCCTTTGTTCGCAGCAAGCTTAGAAACGTAGAAACAGGACAGGTTCTGGAAAAAACGTTCCGGGCCGGTGAAAAAGTAGACACTGCCCACCTGGAAAAGAACGAAATGCAATTTTTGTTCACCGATGGGGAAGAGTTCACATTTATGAACACCTCTACCTTTGATCAGGTGGCCATTCCCAAGTCTTCAATCGGTGATGGGGTTAAATACCTGAAGGAACAGATGAATGTTCATATCCTATTCCACGGCACCAAAATTATCGGGGTGGACATTCCCACACACGTTGAATTAAAAGTAACAGACACCCCACCGGCAGAAAAAGGCAACACCGCTCAAGGGGGCACCAAGCCTGCCACCCTGGAAACCGGGGCCGTGGTCAACGTGCCTTTCTTTGTGGAAATTGGAACCACCATTCGGGTTGACACCCGTGATAACAAGTATCTGGATCGGGTATAGGCGGTAGGACGAGATGGATATTAATACAGAAAAAATTCGTGAACTGGCCGATTTGGCCCTTGAAAAAAAACTGGCGGAGCTGATTGTGAGCGACGGCGATAAAAGCGTTACCATTAAGCTGCCCGGCTACAACATTCAACCCATGTTGCATCAGTCTCCGGGCCATCAGCCCATGGTTTACACCCCTGCCGCTCCGGCGCCAGTGGCTGAAATCCCTGCGGTCTCCTCGCACACCGTGAATGCGGAAAGCGCCAAAGCGGCCTCATTGGAAGACAAGTACAGCAAAGTGACCTCCCCCATGGTGGGCACCTTCTATTCTGCCCCCTCACCGGACTCTCCCGATTTTGTCAGCGTGGGACAAAACATTTCCAAAGGGCAAACCGTGTGTATTATTGAAGCCATGAAGATGATGAACGAGCTGGAATCCGAAGTGTCGGGCAAAGTGGTTCGCATTTTAGTGGAAAATGGCCAGCCTGTTGAATTTGGTCAAGCCATTATGCTGGTAGAGCCTGCATAACCAACACGCCTGTTTTTTGAATTTGCGTGTTTGCTTTTACAACAACCGAATGACGCTGATCAATTTATCGCTTCTCTTTGTGTTTCTTCATCAAACAGTTAGCTAACAACAAGGAATTGTAACGTATGTTCAACAAGGTGCTTGTTGCCAATCGAGGTGAAATCGCACTTCGTATCATTCGTGCTTGTCATGAACTGGGTATCAAGACGGTCGCCGTCTACTCCCAGGCAGATGAGGAAAGCCTTCATGTCCAGCTGGCTGATGAGGCTTACTGCGTGGGGCCAGCCCAGTCTGCCAAAAGCTACCTGAATATCCCCAATATTATGAGCGTGGCCCTGATGTCGGGGGCGGAAGCCATTCACCCCGGTTATGGCTTTTTGGCGGAAAACGCCACTTTTGCTGAAATTTGCGCCGATCACCAGGTGAAATTCATTGGGCCTTCTGCCCACATGATTCGCACCATGGGCGATAAGGCCACCGCCAAAAAAACCATGGCCGATGTCGGCGTTCCGGTGGTTCCCGGACTGGATGGCACCATTGCCGATGCCGAGCTGGTGAAAGGCTGGGCCAAGCATGCCGGTTATCCCATTATTGTGAAAGCCACTGCGGGCGGCGGCGGTAAAGGCATGCGGCTGGTTAAATCCGAGGATGAAGTGGAAACCCAGCTGGAAATGGCCCGTGCTGAAGCCAAAGCGGCTTTTGGCAACGATGAGGTCTATATTGAAAAATACATCCTCAACCCGCGCCACGTTGAGTTTCAGGTATTGGCCGACCAGTTTGGCAACGTGGTTCATCTGGGAGAGCGGGATTGCTCCATCCAGCGCCGCCACCAAAAACTGCTGGAAGAAGCGCCCAGCCCAGTGGTTACCCCCGAAATCCGGGAACGCATTGGCAACATTATTTTAAAAGCCATTCGCAAAATTGGGTACGAAGGGGTAGGAACCATTGAACTGCTTTGCGACAGCGATTTAAATTTCTACTTTATGGAAATGAACACCCGCATTCAGGTAGAGCATCCGGTAACTGAAATGATTACCGGTATTGACCTGATTAAGGAACAAATCCGGGTGGCTTGCGGTGAACCGCTTCGCATTACCCAAGATGACGTGGTATTGCGTGGACATGCCATTGAATGCCGCATTAACGCCGAAGATCCCGATAAAAACTTTATGCCTTGTCCTGGCTCCATTGATGGCTATGTGGCACCCGGTGGCCCAGGGGTTCGGGTGGATAGCCATATGTACTCTGGCTACAAAATCCCGCCGTATTACGATTCACTGGCCTCTAAACTCATTGTATGGGGCGCGGATCGCGAAGAGGCCATTGCCCGTATGAAACGTGCTTTAAACGAGTACGCCTTAACCGGTATTAAAACCACCATTCCTTTTCACCTCAAGCTGATGGACAACCCCCATTTCAAAGAGGGCAAAGAGGTTTACACCGACTTTATTGTCCGTCACTCATTGGTTTAAATACGGTTTTTTAATTCAAAGCACTCCTGATGACCTTAGGAGTGCTTTTGACGTTGTATTGATATCTTTATTATGGATGTTTCCTGATATTTTTTTACACGCCAGTGGGCAATCCCCGGCCAAAAAATGTTTTTATTAATACAAGAGGCTTCAATCAAGAGACGCCTTACAGAATTGAGAGAGAGAGAAAATAAAACCGCCCAAGGCCCCGGCTATTATCACAACCTGTAAAGATACCAACCCGTTGTGATTCCAGCCCCATACCGAAATTGGCGAGTTTTAACTGACTAACAGTGGTGAACAGGGTAGGTCACTTCGGTGACGTGGATTATACTATGCTATGCGTGTAATCCCTCCAAGCAATTGGGGGGATTTTCTTTGCCTAAAAGTCAGCCATTCGGGATAAAATGGCTTGCCAAACCTGCCTTACAAGGGGATGATCGATGGATGTCCAAACTGTTTTCATTAGCCTCTCATTATCAGCCCTCAGGCGATCAACCCCAAGCCATTGATTTATTAACGCAAGGGCTGAACGACGGGCTGCCCGCCCAAACGCTGTTGGGGGTTACCGGATCGGGCAAAACATTTACCATGGCCAATGTCATTCAGCAGGTTCAACGGCCCACCCTGGTGGTGTCCCACAATAAAACACTGGCCGCTCAACTTTATAACGAACTGCGAGAATTCTTCCCGGACAACGCCGTAGAGTACTTTATTAGCTATTACGATTACTATCAGCCAGAAGCCTACATTCCTCGTACCGATACCTATATTGAAAAGACAGCCAGCGTTAATGAAGAAATTGACCGGCTGCGACACTCAACCACCCGCAGCCTGTTTGAACGGCGAGATGCGATTGTGGTGGCCAGCGTCAGTTGTATTTACGGCCTGGGCTTGCCAGACAACTATTTTAAAGCCGCCATTCGCCTGAAAACGGGCGGCGAAATGGATCGCGATGACTTGCTGATGACCCTGATTCGCAACCAGTACCACCGGAATGATCTGGATTTAAAACGGGCGCATTTTCGGGCCAGAGGCGATATTATCGAAATTCATCCCGCCCACGAGGAAAAAATTATCCGGCTGGAGCTGTTTGGAGACGAAGTTGAGCGCATTAGCGTTGTGGACCCGGAAACCGGTGAAATTCTGGATATGCCGGAAGACGTGGTCATTTACCCCGCCATTCACTATGTGGCCAACCGGGACGATGTAGAGCGAGCCACCCGACAGATCCAGTTTGAGCTGGATGAGCGCTTACGAGAACTCTATGATATGGGCAAAATGCTGGAAGCCCAGCGGCTGGAACAGCGCACCATCCGGGATTTGGAAATGATTCGGGAAGTGGGCTACTGTAACGGCATTGAAAATTACAGCCGCATTTTTGAGGATCGCCCCCCCGGCACCCCGCCCAAAACCCTGCTGGATTACTTTCCCAAAGATTTTTTGCTGATCATCGATGAATCGCATGTGACCATTCCCCAGTTGCGTGGTATGTACCACGGGGACCGGGCTCGCAAGGAAACCCTGGTGGATTATGGCTTTCGCCTGCCTTGCGCCAAAGACAACCGCCCGCTGATGTTTGAAGAGTTCTGGGAGCGAGTGGGGCAGCGCATTTATGTTTCCGCCACTCCCGCCCAGTACGAACTCAACGAATCTCTTCAAATTGCCCACCAAATTATCCGGCCCACCGGCCTGCTGGATCCGGTGGTTGAAGTGCGCCCCACTCAAAATCAGGTGGATGATTTACTGGAAGAAATTCAGGCCCGAGTGGCACGCAATGAGCGGGTGCTGATTACCACCCTAACCAAGCGCATGGCCGAAGATTTAACCGAGTACTTTGAGACGCTGAGCGTGAAAGTGCGCTATCTGCATAGTGAAATCAAACCCATTGAGCGCATGGAAATTATTCGGGATTTACGGCTGGGCGATTTTGATGTGCTGGTTGGGGTGAACTTGCTGCGAGAAGGGCTGGATTTGCCGGAAGTAACGCTGGTGGTGATTATGGATGCTGACAAGGAAGGCTTCCTGCGCTCAGAATCCAGCTTGATCCAGACCATTGGCCGGGCCGCCCGAAACGCCGCTGGCATGGTAATTTTGTACGCCGACAATATCACCGAGAGTATGCGCAAGACCATGGATGAAACCTCTCGCCGTCGGGACATTCAAATGGCCTATAACCAAAAAAATGGCATTACCCCCAAAACCATTCAAAAAGATATTACTTACGGCTTGCTGGAAATTATCGGCAACATGGGTGGTGATGAAGAGGGTGGCAATGGGCGGGGGGCTAGCCGTAAGGGCAGTCGTAAAGCCAAAGCGGCCATTGAGGAAATAGCGCCCAAAGACTTACCCGCTTTAATTGAAGCGCTGGAAATAGAAATGAAGGCGGCCGCCCGTATGCTGGAATTTGAAAAAGCCGCCCAACTGCGAGATCAGATGATGGCCTTCAAAAAAGCCATGGAAAACCAGGGCGTTTCCTGAGCATTACGCGCCAGCGTGAGCAATACGGTATTGATGCCATGCCCATGTGCGTACAAAAAGGCTGGTACGGCTCAATAACAGTCAGTCGCCTCAAACAGAAGCGACTGACTGGACATGATTCAAACTGAGTGGCAAAAAGCGTTCTAAATTTTCTCGAATAACCACCAGGTGGAGTTATCCCAGGAAGGCTCTACCCGCTGCCACAGAAAACCGTAATCAACCAGTTTAACCTGGCCTTCATTGGCGTCCCAGAACTCGCCACCAAAATCCCGTTTGAACAATTTGCCCTCGTGGCCCCGGTAGCCCAATTCAACCGGAGAAGGATTATAGTATTCGTTAATTAAAATATATCGATTGGAAAGCTGGCACATTTTTTGATAAGCGGCGGTTAAATCATCGGGGTTCAGGTGAATCAGCACACCACAGGTATACACCAAATCAAAAAGCCGATTGGGATTAAACGTTTGAATAGAGCCTTGGACCCCTTCTAACCCCGCATGGCTTTTCAATTCTGCCAGCGCATTGGGATTCAATTCCAAACCGGTTAATTGGATTTCAGGGTTCAGCGAGTGAATGGCCAACAGGTTATGCCCTTTATTGGCTCCCAATTCACACACCGACTGAACGCCAGGTGCCAATTTTAAAATTTGGCCGAAAAACTTGGTTCTCTGTTCAGGTTGAACGGCATTGCGAACGGTATAGGTACTCCCGAATTCGCCCTCCCAAAACTGTTCCTGCTCGGACTTTATCCGTGTTGATTCTGCCATGGCTCTCTAAATCCTTACCCAACATTTATTCATTTCAATTGTGCCATAAACGACTGCAGGAAAAACCATCAGTCCCTTCCAGAGAAAAAAATATTTATGGTTCGCACTAAAACATACGTTAATACGTTAGGATTCACGCTCCACATGGGCCTTGGTGCTGAGCCGCCAACCGGCAATTAGAGCCGTTAAGGGAACCGTCAGCATTAAAGTTAAACCACCCGAAAAAGCAAACGCAATTATAGAGGCGGTACTTTCCAGATTCACAAACTGGGCAGTGGGGGTGCCTTCCATTTGCAACAAAAGGGGCATAAACAAACCCACAAACAAAAGCCCCAACGAGGAAATTAAAGGCCCCATCATGCGCCGCCCCCGCAGCATCACAATGTCAAAACGCTGCCAAAAGCTCAGCAACTCGCTATCCTTACGATTTTGAGCCAAAGTCCAGCACAGGTAAAACAAAAAACCCTGAAAGGCAAACAAAAGCCCCGCCATAAACAGCGTCCAGTAATCCATGTGCGGGGAACGATGCCAAAGCGAGGCCAATCCTTCGCTGGAATAACCATTCAAGGGGGTAATCTCACCCATCACCCACATAATAGCGGCCAGTATCAGCAACCCACCCAGCGTACTGAGGATGACCACCGACTGCTCCCGGCTAAACGCTTTACTGCCCGGTGTTTGATAAATAAAAGTACCTAGAATGGTAAACATCCCACACATCAGAAAAATCCAGTAGGGCCCGGTGGTGCCTGCCAACAAAGCCGGAAACAATGCCTTGTAGCAGCCGGTCAGCATCAGGGCGACCAAAACCGCATGCTTGGTCACTTCAGCACCCCCAAGCAGTACAATGGCCATGACCGTGATGGCCCCCAAAATCATCAATGCCGGGGTGCGGTTACGATTGGCCAGATAAAATTGCCACTGGGCGGTTTTTGCGTCTTTTTCGGCATGCAGCAACACTCTGGCTCCGGGCTTCAGGGGAATGTTATAAGCCGGATTCTCCCCCAGCACGTTTTCAACCTGAATCTGGTTGCTTTTCAGGTTCAGCGTTTTGGGATTGGTTTCCAGCCGAATGGTAACTGTTTGCAGCGTTTCAACGCCCTGAACAGGCTTGGAGAAAGGGCGCTCAGAGGCAGGCTGCCCCGATGGCTCCACCTTGATGACCACCCCGTAAAGCTCACCTTCCGTGGGCAGGCTTTTGGCTTCAGCAGGGTCGTCAGGGAGTGACACAGAGGGTGTGGCGGTGGTTGAAGCCTTTTTCTGAACAGGGGCAGGCGACAACTGAAGGGCTGAATAAGTGTCCTCGGCCAGTGCGTTGCCGTTGGTGGCTCCACCCAGCAGTCCCAATGCCATTAGCCCTGCCGCTACCATCCATAATTTCGCTTGATGGCGCTTGCCACTCTTAACCGTCACAGGTCCCTCGCTCTTCGTTATCGTGTAGCCCGTATCTCCAGACTCTCAATCCAGCTCAAGTTGTGCTTGTTCGGCCCAACCCATGGGCAAGCGGTATCCCAAATGCCGGTAAGCGTTCCCGGTGACAGTGCGCCCTCGCTGGGTACGGTTGATTAAACCGGCCTGCAGCAGATAAGGCTCATACACATCTTCCAGAGTGCGGGGATCCTCGCCCAATGAAGAGGCCAGCGTTTCCAGACCCACCGGGCCACCCGAAAAATTCTCAATCATCAGCTTCAGCAACTGCCGATCGGTGGGGTCTAACCCCAACGGATCAATCTCAAACAAATCCAGCGCCTGATTAGCGATGGTGGCGTTAATGACGGTTTCTCCCGCTTTTTTAACCGCCATAAAGTCCCGCACCCGGCGCAGCAAACGGTTGGCGATACGTGGGGTGCCTCGAGAGCGAATGGCAATGGTTAACGCGCCTTCCGCATCCGCTTCAATATTCAAAATTTTGGCAGAACGCAACACGATATCCGCCAATTCTGCGTGGCTGTAAAAGTTGAGCCGGTAAATCAACCCAAAGCGATCTCGCAGTGGCCCGGACAGGGAACCGGCTTTGGTGGTAGCCCCAATCAAGGTAAAGCGAGGCAGCGGCACCCGCAAAATTTTAGTGCCTTCGCCCTTGCCAATGGTGCGATCCAGGGCGAAATCTTCCATGGCCGGGTATAAAATTTCTTCCGCCACTTTGTTTAAGCGATGAATTTCATCGATAAACAAAACGCTGCCGGGCCTCATGCTCATTAAAATTCCCAAAATATCACGGGGACGCTCTAAAGCCGGAGCCGACGTAATATGAATCTCGGCGCTCATTTCCTGAGCAATCACCATAGCCAGCGTGGTTTTCCCCAAACCGGGCGGCCCGTAAAGCAACAGGTGATCCAGTGCTTCTTCCCTGCTTTTGGCGGCATCTAGCCCGATTTGAATACTACCCTTCAGCGCGGATTGTCCGATGTAATCGCCCAGGGTTTTGGGCCGAATGGTGTTTTCCAGCCGGTGATCGTAAGCCGTTTCTTTTTCCTTAAGTAAGCCAGCGCGTTCTTTAGCCACCGGCTTGGGTTGCAAGGCTTGGCGAACCGCTTCATCCACACTGGCAGCGGTTACTTTCCCGGCAGCCTTGGGGGGCTTATCGGGCGAGGAATTAGAGGAAAACTGGATAGTCACGTAAAGCTGCTCTCTGCGATTCAATCGGTGAAACATGGGCTGATCGCTTGGGATGTCCCTATTGTAGCACCGAGAAGTATAAAGCCCGAACAAGGCTCTCTTTAAGGATTCCCCTTCTTTATGAAGCGGTTTACAATGCCCGGCAATACGGTGGCCACCCGCTGCACATCAGCCGCCGTGTTATCTCGCCCCAATGAAAAACGCACCGTGGCCTTGGCAATGGCCTCGCTTTTGCCCAAGGCCTGAACCACTCGGGATGGTTCAATCACCGCGCTATGGCAAGCCGATCCACTGGAAACCGCAATACCCTTCAAATCCAGATGCAACACCAGCGCCTCGCCTTCCGCGGGCGGAAACGAAAAATGCACGTTCCCCGGCACTCGTTGGGTGAGATTTCGTGGCCCATTCAAAATAGCGTCAGGCACCGCCAATTCAACCGCTTGAATCAACTGCGCCTGTAAGTCCTGTAATCGAGGGGTTTCCACACTCAAGTTTTGCACACATCGTTCCAGCGCCTTGGCCATACCCACAATGCCCGCCAAATTCTCAGTGCCAGAGCGCACACTCAATTCCTGACCACCCCCCATCACCTGAGCCACCGGCAACGGGCAACCCTCGCGAACATACAAGGCCCCTATCCCCTTTGGCCCGTAAATTTTGTGGCCCGAAAAACTCAGATAATCCACCGGTAAGGCCGATAAAGTGAGAGGCAATTTGCCCACCGTTTGCACGGCGTCCACATGAAACAAAACGTTGTGAGCGCCCAACAAGGCCCCCAGTTTCTGGATATCCTGAACGGTTCCAATTTCGTTGTTGCCATGAATGATTGAAACCAGCGCCGTATCAGGACGCAAGGCGGCCAGTAACGACTCAGGGGACACAAAGCCCTCGGCATCCACAGGCAGCCAGGTGACCTCCCAACCTTGCGACTCCAGCCACTGGCAAGGGCTGGCAATGGCCGCATGCTCAATTTGGGTGGTAATCAAGTGACGTCCCTTGCTTTTTAAAACTGGCCCCAACCCCAATATGGCCAAATTATTGGCCTCTGTGGCCCCACTGGTAAAGTAAATTTCTCCCGGCTGGCAGCCCAAAGCGTTAGCAAGGGTTTGCCGAGACGCTTGCAGGGCCTGACGAGCCTCTCTACCCCAACGGTGTAAACTGGAGGGGTTGCCAAAACGCTCCTGCCAATAAGGCAGCATAGCCTCTAACACCAAAGGGTCCAGCGGGGTAGTGGCGGCGTGATCCATATAAACAGGTAGCTGGGGAGATAAGGTCATGCAGGGTGCAGGGCGGTTCTTACTGGCCTCAAAAGGCCGGATTGTGCTATGGTTTTTATTATAGGCAAATGGCAGGCTCACGCAAAGCCCCGGGGCCTTGAACGAGTGACAATATTGAGTGACGGCAGCCGTCTGGAAGGTTGGAACGTTCGGTTATGGAATCGGTTTTAATCGCCATTGGGGGCAATGCCCTCTACGATAAAAAAAGTGGAAATAACCTTTGCCCGCAAATGGTTCGCTCCGTTTGCCAAAAAATTGTGCAGGTTTATCAAAGCGGTTATCTACCGGTTATTACTTTTGGCAACGGGCCTCAGGTGGGTAATCTGCTGGATATGGCGGAAACCTCGGCCCGTTTGTTTGAAACACCGGTTACGCTGGACACTTGCGTATCCTGGACTCAGGGCGAAATTGGCTATTGGCTCACCCGTGAATTGACCAGACAATTGCTGGAAGCCGGGATTGAAAAGCCGGTTATGGCGGTAAATACGCTGGTGGAAGTCAACCCCGATGACGCAGCCTTCCAGAAGCCCAGCAAGCCGGTAGGCCGCTTTATTAACGCCGATGAGGCCCAGCGCCTGTATGATGAACGGGGCTGGATTGTCGGCCCGGACGCCAATCGGGGCTATCGCCGCATGGTTCCCTCTCCCAAGCCTTTGCGAATTTTAGAGGCAGCCCCCATTCGACACCTGATTGATCATGAATTTCTGGTGTTATGTTGCGGAGGCGGGGGCATTCCGGTGTACAAAAAAGATGGGGTGTTTCAAGGCATTGAAGCTGTCATTGACAAGGATTTCACCTCCTGCCTGCTGGCCAAAACCCTGAAAATTGAAAATTTGATTATTTGTACCGAGGTAGAAAACGTGTGTCTCAATTTCGGTCAACCCAATCAAAAAGCGCTATTGCGCCTTTCTTTGGCCGAAGCTGAACAGTATCAGGCGGAAGGGCATTTTGGGGCCGGTAGCATGGGGCCTAAAGTGGCGGCCATGATTGATTATGTGCGGCACGGTGGCAAACGGGCCTTTATCACCAGCCTGGAAAAAACGGTGGAAGCTTTGGCCGGACAAGCGGGTACTGAAATCCATGCGGGCAGCTAAGCCAGAAGCCATTGCTATTGGCCCACACCATTTGCCCAATAAGTGCCATTGAAACAGTCAGCAAAGGAATCAACTTTATGGAATTGCTACATAGCCTGATTTTAGGCATTGTGGAAGGGGTTACCGAGTTTTTGCCCATTTCTTCCACCGGGCATATGATTTTGACCAGCTACCTGCTGGGCATTAAAGGCGAAGTGGTCAACGCCTTTGAGGTGTTCATCCAGCTGGGGGCCATTTTGGCGGTAGTGGTGCTGTACCGGCACCGGTTTGTCTGCTTGCTCGATTTCAAGTCCAAACAAGGGTTCAGCGGCCTGCGAGGGCTGAGCATGCTGGCGGTGACTTCACTGCCCATTTTGGTATTGGGCAAACTCACTGAAAGCTTTATTAAAAGCCATTTGTTTAACCCGGTGACCGTATCCTGGGCGTTGGCCATTGGGGGTGTGGTGCTGTTGTTTATCGAGCGCTTCCGCTTTAGCGATTCGGTAGATTCCATTGATAAAATGGATTGGAAAAATGCCTTGAAAATCGGGTTATTTCAATGTTTGGCGCTTTGTCCGGGTGTTTCCCGGGCGGCCAGCACAATTATTGGGGGTATGTTTACCGGCTTGCAACGCACCGTGGCTGCGGAATACTCCTTTTTAGCGGCAGTACCCATTATGCTGATTGTTTGTCTAAAGGATTTGCTAGAAATCTGGCATCAACTCGGCCCCAACGATATTACCGCATTCGGCATTGGCTTTGGGGTTGCGTTTGTTTCGGCCTTATTGGCCGTAAAAACCTTTATTTTAATGCTGCAACGCTCATCCATGGCCCCCTTTGGCGTTTACAGAATTCTGGTGGCCATCCTGTTTTTCATCCTGATGCAAAACCGTCCCCTGTCCTAGTCAAGCGAGCCATCCTCTCAACCGATCCCAATGCTAAAATAAAGCAATGGAAACATTCTTTGTCTGGCTCATCCAAAGTTTTTTCCGGCCCGCTTTCTGGTTTCAGCCGTTGTTTTATGCTTTACACGGCTGGTTAGCCACAGAAATGGCCATCTGGATGCTGTTTCATCCTTACAAGGCCCAGTTTATACCCGGTACCGGGCTCCAAATCCCTTTCACCCCCGGCATTCTCCCCCGAGGGCGAACCCACCTGTTTGAAAGCATTGCCAGCACCGTAACCCGATCGCTTTTAAGCGAGTCGGACTTACACCAGCAGGCCGAAAAACTAATCACCCCCGCCAATCTGGTTCGGGGCATTGAAGCCTTGGTTGATTCCGTGGAGCGGGAAATGCGAAATACGGAGCAGATTCGCCGCATGTACCGCTATGGGGAAGAAGTGATTCCAGCGCTACTGAGCGGGTTTACCACCAGCCTGATTGATAAACTGGACAGCGATCAACAGGGCAAGCTGCACGACTGGCTTTGCCAATGCATCGGAAAAGGACTCAGCCAAGCCCACCTAAGCTACACCCAGTCTGAATTTATGACCGAGACATTGTTTGATACCCTGCTGACCCCTCATTGCCTCCGCAAAATTATGGCAGAAGGGCTGACGGAGGGTAATATTCTGGTGATTGAAAAAAGCCTGGCCCAGCAAATTGGAGGGGTCAAGGGGTTTCTGGTTCGCTTTATGGGCGTGGCGGAAATGCTGGGCGGTTTACGAGACTTTTCACAAACTCACCCTGAGGAAACCGAGGCCCAAATTACCGAAATTCTGGATCGGCTGGAAATTCGGGAACGGTTGGCCGAGCGTATTTCCCACTTCTCGTTCACGGATTTGCCCATTGAGACCCAACTGGCCGTAAAAACCTATATTGCCACTTTAAGCACCGAAATGTTAGCGGATAACCGGGTTGAAATCCGGGAAGCAATCGCCACCTGGAGCGGGGCTGCCAGCCGCTTGGTGATTAACCGACTGCTTCAAATCAACCTGAAGCAATGGCTCAATGAAAAGCGCCCCGATCTTAAAACAGAACTGGCCCGCTTTATGGATAAATACCTGCACCGGGAGCTGGAAGTGATGATTCGTGGCCTGCTTCCTGTTTTCAATATTGAACAAATGATTGTGGAAAAACTGAACCAGTTTTCAAACCAGCAACTGGAGCGTATGATTTATGGCATTTGCCAGCGAGAATTACGCTGGCTGGCTTTTTTAGGGGCCTTTTTGGGTTTTTGGCTGGGCCTGGTGTCCAACCTGATTAACCACTTCCTGTTGGCATAAAGCCCCCAGAGGCGTGATGGTTAGCCAATCAAACAAAGGCCGCTTAATCCGATGAAGACTCCTCAACCACAGCCTGCTCCTCAGCCTGCTGATCGCGTTCTGCCTGAGAAGCGGCAGGAACGCTCAAGCCCGGATTCATCAGCTTCATGTTCTCGACCATTTCGGTAATCCGCTCTCTGGAAGCGGGATTGGTGGTGAACTCTAAAGCCTGATTACAGTCCTCAATAGCCTCTTCATACAATTGCAAGCGGGAACGAGCGGCACAGGTGGCAATTTGAAAATTCACCTGTGTTTTCAAATCATCATCCGGAATATGCTGAAAACCCTTGTCCAGAACCGTCAAGGCCTCGTCATCCCGGTTAATGGCCGTCAGGCTGGTGGCCAAATCAAAATAGGTCTGATTGTTTTTGCGATCCCGCTCGAGAGCCTGATTAAAGTTAGTGATGGCGGAATGCTGCAAACGCTCGGCCTGTTTGGGGTCATCACTTTTTTGAGCCCGGTAGCTGAGCAAATAGCCTCGCAGGTGGTAGGTTTCCGCCAGTTCCGGGGCTAAAGATTCCACTTTGGCCAGCTCTCGGGTAGCGCTATCGGGATCGCCGGTATACAGGTAGAGCCACCCCAGATTCAAATGAAGGTTAGGATCTCTGGGAGCCTGATTGAGGGCCTGATTCAACTGTACAAAAGCGGCTTCAAAATCCCCTTGCTCAATCAGTTGCTTGGCTTTTCGAAGTTGAGGGCTTTCCTCATCGGTTTGAGTGGCTTGACAGCCGGTTAACAGAAACACACACAAACCCAGCCCCATTGCTAATTGGGCCGATTGTGTGAACATGTTGCGTAATGCGAGAAATTGCGTGGTCATTTTTAAAAGCACTATTGTAATTTTCTTATCACCGTACATAATAGGCTCCATATTACCTGAAGTGAAATAAAATCAAAAGGCGATAAAACGAATATGCCCCTGACTTCTGAACAGAAAAAAGATATCTCCAAAGAATACGCCGTCAGCGCCAATGATACCGGCAGCGCCCAGGTGCAGGTGGCTATGCTCACCAAGCGTATCAGCGAATTGACCGAGCATTTGAAAGAGAACAGAAAAGATTTCGCTTGCCAGCGTGGTCTGCAAATTCTGGTTGGTCGGCGTCGTCGCTACCTGAACTATTTTAAAAAGACTTCCACCCCCGAAGCTTACAAAGAGCTTATTACAAAACTGGGTATTCGGAAGTAAACAAGCCAGAAAAACGGGCCTTGCGCCCGTTTTTCATTTTGCCGGAAAGACACTTTGCCCCGGTTGTTATGGGAAACACGGGCGCAATGGGAAACTCTGGGGGGAACCAGGAAAATCCAGGCTATTCCAGCCAGTGATGCTGACGCCACCCCTGAAAAGGCGTAAAATAACAGCATGAATCAAACTCGGAAAAAACAGTTGAAGTAGAGAAAGAAGAAATTAATCCTATGAATGAACAGATTCTGTTTCCAAACCTGCAAACCAAAACTTTTAAAATCGGCGACAAGGAAGTCCATCTGGAATCCGGTCGTCTGGCCAAAGCCGCCACTGGCTCTGTACTGGTGCGTTGTGATGATACGGTTCTTCTGGTAACTGCCACCGGCAGTGAGAAGCCCCGCCCCGGCATCGATTTTTTCCCTCTGCTGGTTGATTTTGAAGAAAGAATGTACTCGGTGGGCCGCTTGCCCGGTGGTTACTTAAAGCGGGAAGGCAAGCCTTCTGATAAAGCAACCCTGACCTCTCGTTTGATTGACCGTCCCATTCGCCCCTTGTGGCCTGATGGTTACCGCAACGACGTGCAGGTAGTCACCACCCTGATGAGCATGGACACCAACATTCAGCCAGATGTACTGGCTATTTTCGGGGCTTCGCTGGCTCTGGAATTGTCGGGTCTGCCTTTCTCCGGCCCTGTGGGCGGCGTGCGCGTGGCTCGTCTGAATGGCGAGTTCATTGTGAACCCCACCTTTAAACAAACCGAAGAGAGCGACCTGGACTTGGTGGTAGCCGGTACCGAAGATTCCATCATGATGGTGGAAGCGGGCGCTGACTTCATTGCCGAGGCTGACCTGTTGAAAGCCCTGAGCTTCGCTCACGAGCATATTAAAGAGCAAGTGAAGGTTCAACGCGAATTTACCGCTCAGTGCGGCGTTGAGAAAAAACCTTTTGTGTTTGAACTGGAAGCCGATGTTAAAAAAGTATTGGCTTTTGTGGAAGAGCTGGCTGAAAAAGACATTTTTACCGCTTACCACGAGTTTGATCGGGTAACACGCAAAGGGTTGCTAGACGCTGCCAAACAAAAAGTAAAAGCGGCTTTGGAAGCCAAAGCGGACACCGATCCGATCAAAGCTTTCTTGCTAGCCCAGCCTTTGGATTACTTGGGTGAATCCTTCAAAAAAGTGGAAAAACGCGTTATGCGGGCCATGATTATTGATGAAGGCGTTCGCGCGGATGGTCGTCGCAACGAAGACATTCGTCCTATCAACTGCCAAACCAGCATTTTGCCCAGAGTTCACGGCAGCGGCCTGTTTACCCGTGGCAACACCCAGGCTTTATCGGTAGTTACCTTGGGTTCTCCCGGTGAAGCGCAGCGTTTGGATGGCGTGGACCCTGCCACTGAAAAACGCTGGATGCACCACTATTCTTTCCCCGGCTACTCCGTTGGCGAAGTAAAACCCATGCGGGGCGCTGGCCGTCGGGAAATTGGTCACGGCGCACTGGTAGAGCGTGGTATTTTGCCCGTACTGCCTTCCAAAGAAGCCTTTGGTTACACCATTCGTATCAACTCCGACATTCTGGAATCCAACGGCTCTACCAGTATGGCCTCCACCTGTGGCTCCACACTGGCGCTGATGGATGCGGGCGTTCCCATTAAAGCCCCGGTCGGCGGTATTGCAATGGGCCTGATTAAAGAAGGCGACAAATCCGTGGTTCTGTCTGACATTCAGGGCGTTGAAGATTTCCTCGGCGATATGGATTTCAAAGTAGTTGGAACCCGTGAAGGCATCACCGCCCTGCAAATGGACATTAAAATCCAGGGTATTTCGGTTGAAATTATGAAAACCGCTCTGGAACAGGCACAAGTGGGCCGTCTCACCATTCTGGACAGAATGACTGCTGCCATCGCTGAACCTCGCAAGGAACTATCGCCCTGGGCGCCTCGTATTATCACCCTGACCATTGATAAAGACCAGATTGGTACCATCATTGGACCCGGCGGTAAAATGATTCGCTCCATCATTGATGAAACCGGCGCCAGCATCGATATTGAAGACAGCGGTCTGGTCACCATCACCTCGGTGGATGGCGAAGGCGCAGCCCGTGCCAAAGACATCGTGGAGCGTCTGACCCGCAAAATCGAGCGTGGCCAGGTGGTAATGGGCAAAGTGGTGCGTACCATCCCCATCGGCGCTTTCGTGGAACTGTTCCCCGGCAAGGATGGCATGGTTCACATCTCCCAGCTTTCTCCTCAGCGGGTACAAGCCGATGAAGACGGGGTAAAAGTGGGCGATGAAGTGCTGGTCAAAGTCGTCGATATCGACGAGCGAGGCCGCATTAACCTGACCATGAAGGGTGTTAGCGACGCGGAGCGGGCCCAGCACGGCCTGGAGCCTCTGAGTGCGGCCAGCCCCAACTAATCAGCCTTCAATGCCTCTGGTTGAGGCGTTAATCAGATATGACCGGCATGACCGCAGGCGCTTCCATGTGCCGGCCCATGCCGGTCAAAATCTGTCAGGGTTTAATCTGCTCGCCGATCCGTTCCGCTATGACCTGACCGAGCTGGATGGGCTGGATGTGTTGTCTGAACCCAGCGGGCCCATTGCGGAAACCCAGGCCCTGATGGCAGAAGTATTTGGGGTGGCCCATAGCTTTATGCTAATCAATGGCGCTTCTGTGGGATTAATGGCGGCCATGCTCAGCCTGGTGCAACCGGGAGACAAAGTGCTGGTGGCTCGCAACGTCCACCGGGCAGTATTGAGTGGGCTTATTTTAACCGGTGCCCATCCGGTGTGGTTTTTACCGGATCAACTGGCCGAGTGGGGACTATGGGGCGGGGTGAGCGTTGAACAGGTGCATGCCCAATTAACGGCCCACCCCGATGTGAAAGCCCTGTTTATAACCGCCCCCACCTATGAGGGCATTGGCAGCGACACGGCAGCCATCGCCCAATGTTGCAGGAACGCTGGGGTGGCACTGGTGGTAGATGAGGCCCACGGCAGCCTGTGGCCCCTCACCAGCGAGCTTCCCCAATCCGCCTGCCATAGCGGGGCGGATCTGGTGATACACTCTTTGCATAAAAGCGGTGGTAGCTTAACTCAGGGGGCTTTGGCCCATTTGCCCGCAAATTCCAGGGTGGATGCGGACATTTTTCAACAAGCGCTGAATACCTTGCAAACCACCAGCCCCTCTTACTTACTAATGGCCAGCCTGGAAAGCACCTGCGCCTTTTTGGGAAGCACGGCGGGCCAAGCGCGCATTCAGCAATTACTCGGCCAAGTGGGCGTATTGCGACAGCATTTCAAGCAAAAATTGACCCAATTGCGGCTTTATGTGCCCCCAGAAGAGAATCTTCGCTTTTGGGATCCTTGCAAATTCTATTTCAGCCACCCATTAGAATGCGGCGAGGATTGGGGCGCAAGGCTGGAGATTGATCCAGGCATTGCCTATGAGTCCGCCAACCCTTCCGGGGTGCTTTATCTGGCGAATATCGGGCTGAGTGACAGCGACTTCAAAGCGTTTCAGCAAATGATTTTATATGAAGACCAGCGAATTCCTGCCTTTGCAGGGCCATCTACAACCGCCCCTGAGCTGGAAGTATGCCTCCCTGAAATCGTAATGCCGCCCAGAAACGCCTTCTTCGCCCTTGGGGAAACGGTGGCCGCTCATCAGGCCCCAGGGCGAATCGCCAAGGAAACCGTGGTGCATTGCCCGCCCGGTATCCCTGTGTTAATGCCGGGGGAGCGTATTCAAGCGTATCACCTGCCGCTTTTGCCTGAGGCGGGAGTCATGGTAGTCTCCTGAGCCGTTGGGTCTATATCCCCCGGTATAAGCCACCCGCCCGATGAAACTCCTCACCGCTTCGCTCATGATGGGTATATGAGCGCCGTGCGCCTCATCAGGAAAGAGCTTCGTTTTTTGGGTATTTTTTATATGGGTTTCATTGAAATGGGTTTGAAATAAAGTGTGGAAAGGGGTTACCGCATGGAAAAGCATCCTGAAAACAACCAGAAAACAGGACGCCGTTTGGCATGGCTACGAGAACACAACCCTGACGCCCTGCTGAACGTTCACCGGGAACAGCAACTGCGCCAATCTCTGGAAATTATGAACCAGTTGATCAACGAAAATGCCCATCGACCAGAATCCATCCAGCTCTTGCGGAAAATCCTGCGAGAAAGAGCCGAACTTCAGATGGTGCGCCACGATGATAAAAATAGCCTATCTGGCTGATTTTGGACGTAATTTTTAAAAAAGCGTTGCGAGCCAATCCAGTCATGGGGGATAATAACAACAATCCCTGGATGTGGTTTGATGTCTTGACTCTACCCGCCATAATCGGGAGTCCTGATAACGCGATGGCATCACCGTATACCAACCCTGTGCAAGCAGGCTTGTTGGAAACCTCGATGACCACGGAGGACACCCACCTGTTGAGAAAACAGGAGGCCAAGACGTCACCACGCGAAGTCCAGGGATTACCCATTTCTTCTCCTCCTTTCAACCCGAACCGTCCGGGTGGCCAGAATCCGCTATAATAAAGCGTAAGTGAGTGTTGGGTGGCCAGTTGATTGAGAAATTTAGCGGCTAAATTCGCCATTTTATCGGCCCGGTGGGAGCCGGATCAGCGTGCCGATACGCAAGCCTATCTGGATTTATCGCCAGATGCCATGCTGGATCGCTATCAAGCCCTGTTGGGAATTGAAAACTGGGGCGTGGTAATGTTTGGCTTTTCAGGCCAGGCGGTCATCGATATTTTAGATGAAGAGTTTGAAATTGATATGGAGCGAAACGTGTTGCTGTTTCGCAAAACCTATCTGGATGCCCGCAGCATTCGTTTGGCCGGGGGCGGGCGGGCTTCCGCCGAGGATTACCCCTTTACGGAAACCGAGCTGAAACTGGTGAGCAGTTTGGCGGATTGGCTATTGGAGGCCACCCGTTCTTTGTATAGGGGCGATTTGGGCCAAAACCGGCTGCAAGATGTTCAGGAGGAGTATACCGAAAATTTCAGGGTGTATGCCTGTAAAGCTGTTTCAAATTATGTGGCGGGAGAGGCCGAGGAATTACTGCGCTCTCTGTTTGGCTCCGTCAAATCCATGACCGCATTTTGTCACTCCTTAACCGTGGATGCCCTGTTTAAAGGCGATGCCGCCAAAATGCTGTTTGGAGAAAGCTCCGGCTATTATCAGGCCTGGTTTCGCAAACAGATTTTCCGGCACATGATGTCCAAGGCTGTGGAAGAGTATATCAACGCCTGCCTGATTGATTAAATAGGACATTGTCCCAGTCCAATCAGGGAGTATGCTTGAAATCCATTCAAAGGCTGTTTTGGGCTTGAAACTTTTCAGGGCCAGCCAGCGTAATGTTTATGTAAGCACCAATCAGGAGATCAGCATGCACAACCGGACGCCTTTTCAAAAACCGGCTTTTTGGGCGCTTCCGCTGGCATTCTTGCTTTGCTGTGCCTCAGGATTTACCGCCGCTTATGCAGGAGAAGGCGCCTCGGGGTACTCGGGGCAGTTAATCGCCCAAAGCGCCTCAGCCAAAGCAGCTGCTGACAAGCATTCCCAAATGGAGCAAGCGCTGGGGCTCAGCCCGGAGCAGGCTCAAAAGGTAAAAGCCATTATGGCGCATGGCAAATCGCAAAGCGAAGTATTGCGACGGCAGCTTAAAACCAAGCGGGAAGCCATGATGCGCTATGTGCAGTCGCCCAGCGCCAATGAGGCGGGAGCCCGCAGCCTGAACGCTGAAATTAATGAACTGCAAAGACAATTGGGCGAAATTCGTTTGAAAACCTGGTTCTCCATGCGCGCTGAGCTAACACCCGAGCAATTGGAAAAGCTGAAGGCCCTTAAGGCGCAAAGAAAATCACAAAGGCCAGCAGGAGGCCATCATGCCGAAGGCAGTGATTTTTAAACCCGCTGAATATCCTTTATGGATGGTTAACCCTGTGCTGTTTGATTCAGAAGCCTAGAAGATTCAATGACATTTACTTCTCCACCCACCACGGCCCTGCAACCCGGCGATGCCGAGCTGATTGAGCGTGCCGTCAAAGGAGATCAAAAAGCATTTTCCCAACTGGTTAACCGCTATTTACCACTAGTTTACAACTACTTATACCGAATGACCCAAAACCATGAGGTCAGTGAAGAAATGGCTCAGGAAGCATTCGTGAAAGCCTACCAAAACTTAAAAAGCTTTGATCAAAGCCGCAACTTCAAACCCTGGATTTTGCGCATCGCTTCCAATGCGGCCATCAGTCAAATCCGCAAACAATCCCGGCTGGTTTCCCTCAACGCTTTGGAAGAAGAGGGCGTATGGGGCGAAGCCGAGCATCAGACCTCTGAGGATATCGTGACTCAATTAGAGCGAAAGCTCTCCGCCCAAGAGGTGTTGAAAGCTTTAGGAACGCTGGATGACAAATACCGACAAGCCTTACTGCTCCGCTACCAACAAGAGCTGAGTTACGAAGAAATCGCCGACGCGCTGGGCATTCCGTTAAATACGGTACGTACCTGGATTAAGCGGGGCATGGATAAACTTAGGAACGAAGTGAAGGAGATGGCGCTATGAGCGACACACAGCCTTTTAAAACAGAGTTAACCCCTTGCGATCGGACGCAGGAAACCATTTTTGACTTAATGGAAGCGGAACCCGTCTCCCAAGCCGAGCAAGACGCTTTAAGCGCCCACTTGGGCCAATGCGCCTCCTGTCAGGCGTATCAGGAAACCATGAACACGCTTTCCCTATCCATTGTAGACCTGGAAGAAGTGCCGGTTCCAGTGGGGCTGGAAGCACGCATTATGACCCGCATTGCGCAAGACGATTCATCCCGTTCGCAAGCGATCCCCATCTCCTGCCATCCCCGCTTCCGGTGGAAACCCTATGGGGCCTTGGCCGCTGCGGTTTTAATGCTGGCGATTGTGATTCCCATAACCCTTAAAAACGGCACACCCGACCAACAAAACCCCACGGTGGCCATGCTGAATGGTACGACTGATGAGATGATTTTGCAGCAATCCGGCCGCCCCAAAGTGGCCCCCGCTAAGCCCAGTCTGGATGAAGTTCAGCCGCAAAGCAAACCGCCCGTTCAAAGTGGTAAGGAACAGCGAGATCAACTGGTCACCTCGGAGATTAACCCCAAAGCCACTGTTTCCCGTCAGGCGCCAGCTGAAAGAGCAGCCGAAAAAACAGTTCAACCATCAGACGAGAAATCAGACCTTGAAGCAGACATCGAAAAGGGAACTCAGCTTGCCTTTGCAGGCTCAATGGGTAATTCACTGCAGCACACTTACGCCAGTGAAACCGATGGCGATGTGTACTACGATCCGGTCAGCACGCTGGTTGGCTTTTAGCCAGCCGGTTGCTACCCTTTAACCGCCCCGCTGGTCACGCCAGAAACGAAATATTTTTGCAAGGCGAAAAAGAAAACCAGCATGGGCACCATGGATAGCAGCGTTCCTGCGGCGATTAGCTTCCAATCGGCGCTAAAGGCGCTTTGTAGCTGCACAAGCCCCACGGGTAGCGTGAAGTGGTTGGGTTCCGATAAGATAATGCTAGGCCACAAAAATTCGCCCCAAGTGGCCATAAACGCAAAAACCGCCAAAGTAGCCAGCGTTGGCCGAATCAGCGGCAGTAGCACATACCATAAAATCTGCAAGCTGTTGCACCCGTCCAGCACCGCCGATTCCTCCAGCTCTTTGGGCAGGGTAATCAACGCCTGACGCACAAAAAAGATACCAAACCCACTGACCGCAAAGGGCAGCACCAAGCCCAGCCAGCCGTTCACCATGCCAGCGCTGTCGGTCAAATTCAGCTTGAGGCAAATCAGGTACAGGGGAATCATTAACACCTGAAAAGGTATCATCATGGTGGCCAAAATGCTGAAAAAGATAGCGCCTCGGCCTTGAAATCGCATGCGGGCCAAAGGGTAAGCGGCCATGACGCTGAGGGCGATATTTAAAACAATGGTAAACAGGGTCACAATGATGCTGTTGAGAAAAAACCAGAACATGGGAACCTTGTTCCACACGCTCACAAAGTTGTCCAGGGTGGGATGAAGCGGGATAAAGCGGGGCGGATAGGCAAAAATGTTTTCTCCGGGGCTTTTTAGTGCCGTGGAAAGCAGCCACAGAAACGGCAAAATGGAGAAGGCCACCAGTAAACTCAAAATCAGGTATTGCAGGGCTTTTTTCAGGACTTTTTTCATCGTTAAATGGCCCCGGTTTGATTGGGAAGCAACGGAGAGGGTGCCTTTTTGAGCGCTTCAACCGGTTTGGCCACCGCAGGCTCATCCTTGGGGGATAATTTCATTTCAAGCAAGCTAAAGGCCAGCAAAATGAGCATTAAAACAATTCCGGCAGCGCTGGCAATGCCCAAATCCAAATTCTCAAAGGCCCGCTCATAAATGTAATAAACCAGCGTTTTGGTGGCGTTTACCGGGCCGCCGCGGGTCATTACATAAATTTCGGTAAACACTTTCAGGCTGCCAATGGTGCTGATGATACCCACCATCACCATGGTAGGGCGTAAGTGAGGCAAGGTGATATTGAGGTGTTTTTGCCACAGGTTGGCCCCGTCAATCTCGGCGGCCTCGTACAAGTCCTGAGACAAGCTTTGCAGGTGCGCCAGATACATCATCATGTAATAGGCCAACCCTTTCCAAACCACCACGATCATCACGCTGTACAGGGCGATATCGGGGCTAACCAGCCAAC
Source organism: Vampirovibrio sp. (assembly GCF_041737375.1). Lineage (NCBI taxonomy): Bacteria > Bacillati > Candidatus Melainabacteria > Vampirovibriophyceae > Vampirovibrionales > Vampirovibrionaceae > Vampirovibrio > Vampirovibrio sp. The sequence goes on along the minus strand of NZ_JBGSRV010000020.1, from coordinate 66,876 downwards.
CCACCTTACCTACACCAAACAAAGATAAAAACCAGTTGATCAAGCCATCATCGGCGTACAGCCAGCGCCATGCAATGCCCACCACCACCATGGAGATGACCACCGGAATGTAAATCAGGCTACGAAAAACGGAAATGCCCTTCAACTTACCGTTCAGCAACAAGGCCAGAAAAATGGGCAACACCACCATGGCAGGCACCACCCCCAGCAAAAACACAAAGGTATTGCGTAAGGCATGCCAAAACGGGGCGGACTGAGCTAAATGGGCGTAATTGGCCAAGCCCACAAAGGCTGGATGGTAGATATCCCGGGAATAATCGGACAGGCTGATGCCGAAGGCCATGAACAGCGGCAAAAAGAAGAAACCGATCATAAAAATAGCCGGTAAAATCAGGTATAAATAGGGCGTTTGTTTACGGAACATGCCAATCTTTCCGTTCTCTATCCCAACCATTCTAGCGGATTTAAAGCCGTTGGCGATAATTTTTAGCAATTCCCGCCCCAAAGTGCCTCAAAAAACACGAAAAAACCGGCCCGCTGTTGAAAGCAAGGCCCCGCTCAACCATTGAGCATTCAAATCCACGATCACGCCAAACGCAAGCAACGCCCTGCATGGCAAGGTTCAACTTAGATACGTCTAGCCGGAACTAGCCGCCAGTGCTGGGAGCGTAGGGAAACCAGCGGTCTGCCCAGGTTTTCAGACTGTTGAGCGTACTGGCCAGATCCCTGCCCCGTTCCGTTAACTCATACTCCACCTTGGGGGGAATGGTGGGGAATTGGTGCCGGTTAATGAGTCTAAACTTTTCAAGGTGCTTCAGTCTGGCGCTGAGGGTGCGGGGAGAAATGCCCGTAATCTGGTGTTCCAGCTCCACAAAACGCTGGCGCTCCATCTGGTAAAGCAAATGGATGATTTGAAAGGAATATTTATCGCCAATTAACTCCATAGCCCGCTCAATGGGAGATTCTACCCCATATAGGCCCGCATGCATCAGGCGGTTCAGGTTTTCGGTCACATCCTGCAAATCTTGGGGATCAATGGCTTCTGGCGCAAAAGTACCCGTCATTTTATCAACCATTTTAGACACGTAATCGTATCCTTATAAAAACTACTTTACTTCTTAATAGTATAGCCATCGAACTTATCAAGATCAATCCTTTACCCACTCAAAACTGACAAAATGTAATATGGGGGGGATCAATCATGCCTTTTGTTCTGTCCTATCGCAAGCCATTACCTGGAATTTCCGCTCCTATGGGCAAATACGCCTTTGCCAACCCTTAAACTCAATGGGGATAAAACCCCACCCGTATCAACAAATGTAAGGAAAGCAGCAATTTCGCCCTTATTTTTGTTTTTTAATCATTAGTGACCTATACCAATAGCGGCAGGCATTTATGCGAAAAGCGATTCTAACTCTTGAAATTCTGGGCTTTATAAGCCTGATGACCTGCGTTCTGGTTTTGACAGGCGTGGCCAGCAATGACCCAAACCAGCAAATGAAAACGCCTCAGCTCGTGATCACTGGAAGCCTGGGTTAGGGATACTTAACTTTGATAAGCGGCTTGACCCAGACTGGGGAAAGATTGCCGTGTGGTTTGCCCCACAAACACGCCGTTCGGGCTGGTTCCTGACGGCTGCGATGTACTAGAATCCTTTTGTCGGTTGAATAAGCGGGTTTCTGCTTGAAAAGGGTTTCCCGCACTATCTTTACCATAGCCTAATGCATTGGCCGCACTGGCGATCCCGGGGTTTCTATCTTTGCCGGTTAACCGCTTGGTAATGGTGGTTTGCACGTGAGGCACCAGCCAGCCCAAGCAAAACATGGTGCCCAATAGCGCCACCGATCGAGAGGCGTAATTCAAGTTGCGATTCAAATTCAGAAAGCGCTTTATCTCGGCTTGTACCTCTTTTTCAGGCACATTTTTCAATCGGCCCAGCAAGGCATCGCCGTATTTGCCGATAGAAGCGCGCATTTCAGCGGCCTTGGCCGAATCCGCAAAGTCTCGGGAGTCCGGGGTAAACTGCCCCACCACCTGTTGGGCTTTCCGCAAAAAGGCCGTATCGTTGTGCAGCCCGCCTTGCAGCATTTCCCGTAACTTCTGGCTCAGCCCCTCATCCCCCTGATCAATGGCCAGCGAAAACAGACGACCGGTGTCTCCATTCAGCAGCTTGATGAGTTGCGCTTTGTAGGTTTGCAGCAGCGCTTTTTCGTGGCTGGAGCCGGACTGCTCGGCAAATTGAGTCAACTTGGCCATCAGGCCCTCTACACGCTGGGGACCCGTTTTATGCAGGGCCACACTTTTTTCCAGTTGGCTCAATTCCTCCAGCGTTAAATGCCGACTTTTGGCGTTATCCAGCCAGTCGGCCAGCGATTCCGCCTCTTTTAAATCCTCTAGCCCTTTGGGCTGTTCTTTTAGTTTATCCCGCAACAAATTAACGGAGCGACGGAACAGAGAGTGGGCCTGATCCAGCGCATCGATCCGGGCCATCCGTTGAATCCGACTGCCAAAGGCCGTGGCTTCCTCAGCATTCAGGAGATTCAAGGTTTCACTCAGGCCGGGGCACTGCTTTTTGAGCTGTGCCATCATCCGAGTGGTGTCCTTCAGCCCGGTCACTTCCATGCCCACCGTGTGCCGAAACGCTTGCTTCAGCGCCACACTCAAATTTTTACGCTCCGCGTCTTTCAGGGTTTGAAAGGGGCCCTTGCCCGTTGCCAGCTCGTCCAGCCAAGCCTGCACCTGCTCGGGCATCACCCGCGTTTGGTTGCCCAGCATCTGCTGATCGATCAAGGTATCTGCCTGATGGCTACCCAAATAAGCACGGGCTTCCAGTTTCAACCAGTCGGCCAACTTTTTGGCCTTCACGGTGCGCATTTCTGTTTTCAGGGCACCTTCCGGCAGTAGCAGGCCATTGGCCGAACTGCCGTGCAACACCGCTTTGATATGTTCCACAGAATAAGGCTGATTGCCCTGCTGCAACCTGGCTTTAATTTCCTCATTCACCCGATCAGCCACTTTGGGCTCCAGATTAACACTGGTTTTAAGCCCAGAATCAATGGCCCAGCCTAGCCCCTTCATAATATGTGGCACGGATAAGATATAGAAATAAAGCGAGCCAATATCGCGAACCAGCACCTCTACGGTTTCAAAAGCGCTGCGCTTGCTGGCCACATAGCTTCTGCCGCCAGCAATGCCCGCATCCACCACCAGAATGCTGCCGTAAGCGGTTTGATCCACCATATGGCCTAGCCCTTGAACCAGAGAGCCTCCGGGCATAGCCCCAAACTGGAGCGGTTTAGCAAGCGGTTTTAGTGGCCCCTGAGCAGAAGACGCAGGCGCATGATTTCCAAAAAATGGATGAGAGAAGCCACTTTGAGGCTGTGCGGCTCCCCGTGGGGCAGGTTGATAGAATGGATTCCCAACGGATAATGAATTGGAACTTTTAAAAGGTGTGTTAAAAGATGATGGATGGCTATCAGGCTTTAAAGGCGACAAAGGAGTGTGTTGCTGACCAAATGCGGTGCTGGCGGAATAATCCGGCTCACTCAAACGGTGAGATCCCGCCGAGGCCACGGGATCGCCAAACTGAACGTTGTCGCCTTCCTGCGAGCGTTTTCTGCGAGACAGTTGATAACTCATAATGGCCTGGGTTTTAAGCTGGTTTAAAGTAGGCACCACATAGGCCACCCCTGCCAAAGCCAGCCCAACGCTGAACAACCAGCGCGCTGATTTCAGGCGTAACAGGGAGTTAATTTCGGTACGATTTTTAGCAAACAGCTCCTGAGCGGTTAAATCAACCGTTTTCACCTTGCCCCAGGGGCGGTTCCAGGCAATATCAGGGCTTAAGTGTTTATATTGAGGTAAAAATTTATTTTGGCCGGATTTAAAGCCATTTTTCAGAAAATCCACGCCTTTTAGCCAGATCACGGCGGCGGCAACTTCCTCAAAAACCCGCTCCTGAACCTCCATCCAGCCATCACGGCGGTAAGCGCTATTGGTTCGACCGGCAACCACTGCGCCTTCCAGAGGTAAAACCGCAGAGGCTCCCTCTTTGGAGGTGAAGAGAAATGCCTTTTGCATCCACTCCGGGGCATTGCCCATGGAAACAAGCTTGCTCAAGGCATCGCCGGCCCCACTAAATTTAAGAGAGGGCGTATGGGCTGCCCTCCCATGGTTTGAAGCAGGCAAAGGGGTGGCAGGAATTGATTCCGCCGAGTTTCGTTTCTCAAGTTGTCGGGGATGAGCGGTGTAAGCGCCAATCCCGGTAGGAGAAGCCATAACCCTGTGACCCTTTTTTACAGCCTGCTGATGTCCAATAAAAGCGCCTGAAGGAAATTTGATGCCATGAAATCACAAACAGACTTTATTCTGTTGTAAAAATTAATGGGCTACCCTGCAAACCGGGTAGGCACCACCACGTTTGCGGCCAGTTGAGCCGATTCCCGTTCAGCCCTTTCCAAAGGCTCCTTCATTATTCCTGACAGGTTCCACCCTGTATATCCAAGTTATGGGAAGCAAGAAAGCAAGGGGGGGGCATCCTATGCGGCAGTTCCGTCCCAGTCTCTAATGTAAAGGTTTGCAACGAAATGACAGTCATTTGGAGTCACTTGGCAATTCTAAGGCGCTGCAATTTTTATATATAGTATATCCATCACATTCATCTTTCTCATCATCCATTCCAACTTCCATCATTGCAATCATTCAGGTTACAGAAAACGCCTTGATTCAGGGTCGTTTCTATCAAAAAGAGGGATTTCATCATGCCTTTATTCAATCAAGGTCTTAATCCAGGTCAAAAACAAGTGCAACAGCTACAAAAACAAATTCAGGAACTTCAGCATGAAATGGAGTTCGTGGAAATTCTGGCTCAATTCTGGCCTTTACCCAACATGTCTCAAAAAATGGAACGGCTGGAGCAAAAGTTGAGCCTGCTCAATCAGCAATACCAGTTTCATCAAACCTTAAAAGCCGGTTAGCTTAGGCTACACACTAATTGCAAAAACCTGGTGCCAGATTTAGAGCTGAGAATAGACACCTGAAAAACATTGTTGTAAGATTACTTCAGTGAAGCCTCTTGGTGTTGTATCGGGATGTAGCGCAGCTTGGTAGCGCATCTGCTTTGGGAGCAGAGGGTCGCAGGTTCAAATCCTGTCATCCCGACCATTTCACCACAAAAGTATAGTGACTGACTCTGACCCTGACCCCCATAGTTGACCCGCAGACGGATTCAATGCAATAACATGACCAGTGCATGTTTCCGTTCTATTGGGAGGGTCAATTTTGTCCAAGGAATATACGCTATCTGAAGCGGCGGCCATTACTGGCCTAAAGTATGAAAAGTTGAAGGTAGACAGTCGACGGGGGCTTCTTCCGACAGAAGTACGACTTAACGGGAATAAACCCTATAAAGTTATTACTGCCGAAACGCTGGCAAAGCTGCTTCAGAACCAAGAGGCTGGTGGCTATTCAGACTTAAAGGCGCAATGGCGTCGAGAAATGCTCGCCGGAACGCACTCTGGAACGTCTACCCCGGTCAGTGAAAGCTATTTGAACGATTTGGACTGGGGATTTAAGAAATACTGGCGTGCCAATGGGGGACAAGAATCCATAGAGGGCTTAAACGCAGATGGTTTGCGCTTGGCCTTCGCTCAATTCCAGTTTGATGAAGCGTCTCGCCGGGATTACTACTCCACCAAGATGCATATTTATAAAGCCGTATCGAGCTTGGTTCAGTTTTTGATTCGCAAAGGGTACAAGACTCCCTCGGTGCTGGAAGAAATCAAGCAACTCCGCCCCAAGGCCAGAGTAAAGCCCCAACGGCATTCCCTGGACTTGGCGGAAGTGTGGGATGCGCTCAGTTTTAACAGCCGCTGGAACGATGGCCGCACCACCAATGATATTCAGACTATGGATTTGTTGCTGTTTTTATATGGCTTTGCGGGATTACGCAAGATGGAAGCGGCCAATATCAAGATTAGCGGGGTTGATTTCATCAAGAATGAAATTCTGGTGCCAGGCAAGTGGGGGAAAGAGCGCTTGGTTCCCATGCCGCAAGAGCTGGCTGACAAGCTAAAAGAGTGGATTGAAAATCTGCGCCCCGAATCGGATCTGCCCTATGTGATGGTCAGCAACCGGGGTAATCAATTGTCAGACAAGTCCATGGGCTCTCGCTTTACTCGTTTATCCAAAGCGCTTGCTTTAAATAAGGCGATTGCGCTAATCAAAGCGAGAGAAACTCAACCCGGTGCGACCAAAGAAACCGTCCAGTACACGCCTGAAGATGAAATTGAATTGTTTTTTCCGAGTAGAACCAAAGAAGCAGTTCTCAAAGAGGCAGAACAATTGGCCAAAACCCTGAATTGTGCAGTTCGGCCGCACGATTTACGGCGTGCTTACGCCAAGATGCTGGCGGACCAGGGCATGCCGTTGCCCAGAATCCAGTATGTCCTGGGTCATAATGATATTGAAACCACCATGAAGTACATCAATATCAAGCAAAAAGAGGCCACAGACTGGATTCGCGAGAATTTTGTCATCGCCTTGCCCAAAAAGGCCAAACCCCAGCCAGTCGAAACGGCGCTTTCAAAAAGCACTGAATCCGGACCTGCACCTGAGCCGAAACAGCAAAAGAAGTATCGTTATTAAGACTTCTGAGGAAAGTTCCAGTCAGTGAGCCCTGTTTTATCTGTGACATTGCGGGGGGTGATTGAGATCGGCAAAAAGATCGGCAAAAATGATGCGAAAATTGCCAGAAGAGATAAGATAGGAGCAGGTACTTCCTGTCTGAAAGATCGGCAAAAACATGACCTTAGAAACACCCTATCGCATTGAGCCTTGTTTACTTAGTCAGCCGCCAGCTTCGGTGGTGGATCGGATTGCCGATTTATCAGCCGCGTCACAGCGTCTGGCGCAGGGGCTTCATCCCCGCACTGCGTCTAGTTTGGCTGAGCTGGTGCGCATCATGAACTGTTACTACTCTAACCTGATTGAAGGGCATAACACCACCCCTCGAGAGATTGAGCAGGCGCTGGCTGGGCAATTTGAAGCTGAAGAAGAGCGTCGAAACTTACAAATTGAGGCCAAAGCGCATATTGAAGTGCAACGCTGGGTGGATCAGCAGGCTGCGGCAGGCCAGTTGGAAGAGCCTGCATCTGTAGCTTTTGTCCAGGAGTTACACCGTCGCTTTTATGAGCATGCCACGCCGAGCATGCTGCTCATTCAAGGCAACGGTCGTAGTTTTCAGATGACTCCAGGGGCTTTGCGAGCCAATCCGGGAGAAGATGTTTCGGTGGGCCGTCATTTCCCGCCTTCCAGTGAGCGTATACCTCATTTTATGGACTATTTTGAACAGCAATATCGTTTTGCTTCCTTGGGCCAGGGCAGTCGCATCATCGCAATGGCAGCGGCCCATCATCGCCTGAATTATATTCACCCCTTTCCAGATGGCAATGGGCGGGTCAGCCGCTTGATGAGTCATGCGATGGGCCTTCAAGCGGGAATTGGCGCTCATGGCTTATGGTCTGTCTCGCGAGGATTAGCACGGGGGCTAGAGAGTCGGGGCGATTACAAGCGAATGATGGATCATGCGGATATGCCCCGCCAAGGGAGTCTGGACGGACGAGGAAATTTATCCCAGCGGGCGTTAGAAGAATTTGTGACCTGGTTTCTTTCTGTTTGTTTGGATCAGGTGTGCTTTATGGAATCTTTGTTTGCTCTGGACGCGCTCAGTGAGCGTTTAAAAAAATATGTGGCCGAAATGGATTGGAAGCCAGAAGCATTTTATCTGCTGGAAGCTGTATTGATGCGGGGAGAGTTGCCCAGAGGAGAAGTAGAGCGTTTCACCGGATTAAAAGAGCGCAATGCTCGCAATTTGTTATCCGCCTTGGTAAAAGATGGGATTTTAACCTCTGAAACCCCTAAAAGTCCGGTTTATTTGGCGTTCCCCATTCACTCGATTGAAACGTTGTTCCCCAAGCTTTTTCCTGTTTCATGAGTTTTAATTTCCAGACTTTACCACGCTTTTGAATCCGCCTAGTGGAAAAGTAACCGTTCAATTCGCTCACTTTCCCTTCCACTCATGTGTTAAGCGGTTTGTAAAGGTCTGAAACATGGGGCTTGCATGGTTTTTAGATTAGTAGTTAACATGAGCCCAAGTTTTTCAAAATAACTTTCGCAAGTGGTTTCGTAGTCAAGCGCATTGGGTTTCGCGCTTATTTTGAGGCATGTAATTTTGACACGAGTCGTATCTTCTGTGAGGGAAGAGCAACATCAACGCTATCAGGCGCGGTTGCTGCAAGATATTCCCGATTTTATTCAAAACTATATGAGCGATCCGGCTATTATCGAAATCATGGCCAACCCGGATGGCAGCGTTTGGGTGGATGATTTGCGCTCAGGCCAGCGGTCTGTCGGAACCATTGAAGCGGCTCAAGTAGAGTCGCTCCTGAATGTGATTGCTTCTCTCAGTAATACTGCTATTACCAAAGAACAACCTATTTTGGAGTGCGAATTGCCCTACGATGGTTCCCGATTTGCCGGGATGGTTCCGCCGGTGGTAGAACGCCCCATTTTCAGTATCCGGCGCAAGGCCATTCAGATTTTCAGCTTGAACGATTATGTGACTGCGGGCATTCTGAGCAAGGCGCAAAAGGTCGTGATTGATAATTGGATCAAAGCCCGCAAAAATATTTTGATTGTGGGTGGTACTTCCAGCGGCAAAACCACGCTCATCAACGCCGTGATTCAAGCGATTACCGAACATAGCCCGGAACATCGCCTCATTCTGCTGGAAGACACTGTCGAGCTGCAATCGGCTGCATCTAATATCGTGGCAATGCGTAGCAGCCGGGATGTGTCTTTGCAAGCGCTGGTGAAAGCTACGTTGCGCCATCGGCCTGATCGCATCATCGTGGGCGAAGTGCGGGGGAAAGAAGCATTCGATCTGTTAACAGCTTGGTCAACGGGTCATCCCGGTGGTGTAGCCTCTTTGCATGCCAATAGCGCGGAAGGTGCGTTTTTAAGACTGGAACAACTCTTGGAACTGGCCACCCAATCACCCATGAAATCACTGATCGGGGAAGCGGTGGATGCCATTGTCTACATTGAGAAAACCGGCAACGGTCGCAAAGTCAAAACGTTGCTGACCGTGGATGCCTACCGGAATCAGCAGTATCAAATTCAAACCGTGGAATAAAAATTAATTAGAGAGGGAAAAAATGAACAATCATCATATCCGTAATGTTAGCCGGTGGATGCCCGTGATCCTAATGGGTAGCTTGCTGGCTATCGGAATTCTCTTACCCGGTGCAGCCCATGCGGCCACTGCCGGTGGTACGGGCTTACCTTGGGAAACACCCTTGCAACGGATTGTGGACAGTTTCTTGGGACCCATCGCCGTAGGCATGTGCCTGATTGGTTTTGTGGCAGGCGTTTGGCGTTTTATGACCGGCGGTGAAATGGATGGCTTTGTCCGCTCCATGGTCGTCATGGCCTTATCGGGCTCTATCCTGATTGCCGCTCGGCCTTTCATTAATAGCCTCTTTGGTGTGGGAGCCGTGTTGGGACAATGAGCAGACTGCGGCGGCTTCCTTTTTCGCGGACTCTGCATCGGCCCAATTTGCTGTTGGGTGGAGAACGTCCTTGGGTGATTATGTTGGGCGTCATTGCGGCTGGGCTGATACTCTCTGATATTAGCGTATTGAAAATTCTATTGGGTGCTGGTGTTTGGACAGTAGGTCTGGCCTTATTACGGCAAATGGCCAAGGCGGATCCGTATCTCAGTCAAATTTATTTTCGCCGCTTAAAATACCGACGCTTTTACCCGGCCCAGTCTAGGGCCAAGTTGACGCCATAGATAGAAAGATAGGGGAAATAGAGGGGCTTATGTTATCCACCAAAGCATTTCAAACGGATTCCCAAGGGTTAGCGACCTTGCTCAACTATGCCGCCATGGTTCAGAGTGGGGTCATGTTGGGCAAAGACGGTTCCTTAACAGCGGCTTTTGAGTGTGAAGGCTTGGATATCGCCAGTGCCACACCCGCCCAACGGAATTACCAGGCGGACACCTTAAACACCATTTTGACCCAACACTTTGGCGGCGGGTGGGTCAGTCATCATGAACTGATTCGCAAACCCGCAGCGGCTTACCCGGAGTCCGAAGCCTCTGCGTTTCCCGATCCCATTAGCCGAGGAATTGAAGCAGAAAACCGGGCCAATTTCCTGAAAGAGGGCAATCATTTTGAAAGCACCAATATTTGGGTGGTGCGTTATAAATCCCCGTCATTCCAGAGTCCACGCTTGAGAAACCTGTTCTATGAATCTCATAAAGCAGAACCGGTTACGTCTCTGGAATCCGATCTGGCATACTTTGAGCGGCAATTGGAAAGTCTGGAAGATGCGCTTTCCAGCATTTTGAAAGTACGCCGGATGCGGGGTTATTCGGTGACGGATGCATACGGGCAGGTGCATCTGCGCGATGACTTGGTGAATTATCTCAATTTCACCATCACGGGGGAGTATCACCCGGTCAATCTGCCCGCTTGCGGCATGTATTTGGATGGGTATTTAGGAGCCCAAGATCTGATTCCTGGAGACACCCCCAAAATCGGCGATTTTTTCATCGGCTGTATCAGCCTCACCGGGATGCCAAATGAGTCTTATCCCAATATTCTGGAAGCCTTGAACCACTTGCCGCTGGCGTATCGCTGGGTCACCCGCATGATCTATGTGGATGCCCATGAAGCCATTGGCCTGCTCAAAAAAGAACACCGGGAATGGATTCAAAAAGCGCAAAGTCCCTTTCACCAGATTTTCAAGATGAAGGGCGGACTGGTGAATCAAGATGCGCTGAATATGACGCTGGACACCCAAGCGGTGATGACCGAAGTGCATAGCGGGCAAATGGCCTTTGGGTATTGCTCGCAAGTGGTGGTTTTAATGAACCCGGATCGGGATGCACTATTAGAAAATGCGAGGCTGATTATTCGGGAAATCAAGCGATTGGGCTTTAATTGTAGGCTGGAAACCTTGAATGCCATGGAAGCATGGCTGAGCACCTTGCCGGGACACACCTTACCCAATATTCGTCGCCCTTTGGTTCATTCCAATCATTTGGCGCATATGATTCCCATTACCAGCATCTGGTCAGGCCGGGCCTTTTGTCCCAACCCGTTGTTTCCTCACAATCTGCCCCCCTTGATGCATACCGCCACCACCGGATCTACGCCTTTTCGGTTAAATCTGCATGTGGGGGATGTAGGGCATACCCTGATTATGGGACCAACCGGGGCTGGAAAATCAGTATTACTGGCCACCCTGGCGGCACAATTTCGGCGCTATCCCAACGCCACGATTACCGCCTTTGATAAAGGCCGTTCCATGTGGGCCTTGGTAGATGCCTGTGGCGGCCAACATTATGACATTGGTGGTGACAATGCCAGCTTGTCGTTTGCGCCTTTGTCCCTGATTGATACGGATGCCGATATGACTTGGGCCGAAGACTGGATTGCCACGGTCTATGAAACGCGAACGGGAAAAAGTGCGACTCCGCGACAGAATCAGGAAATTCATCGGGCCATGAGCATATTGCGGGAAACCAAACAGCCACATGAACGCTCTTTGTCCGATTTCCTACTGACGCTGCAACAATGCGGGGCAGAAGATAATCTCAAAGCGGCCTTATCTTTCTATACGCTCAGCGGCCCTTATGGAAAGTTGCTGGATGCCAGAGCCGATGGGCTCAAAACCAGTTCATTTACGGTGTTTGAAATTGAAGAGTTGATGGCCATGAAAGAGCGCATCGCCATCCCGGTGTTGCTCTATCTTTTCCGTCGATTTGAGCGCAATTTGCAAGGCCAACCTGCTCTGTTATTGCTGGATGAGGCCTGGGTTATGCTGGGGCATCCGGTCTTTCGCAGCAAAATCCGCCAATGGCTCAAAGAACTGAGAAAGAAAAATTGCGCAGTGGTTTTGGCCACGCAAAGCCTGTCAGATGCTGTGCAATCTCAGATTTATGATGTGTTGCTGGAAAGTTGCCCGACTAAAATCTTGTTACCCAATGAGGAGGCGGATAAGGAAGGCACTAGCGAACATCCAGGACCCCGCGATCTGTATGCCATGATGGGCTTGAATGCCGCTGAAATTCAGATCATTAAAACGGCGACCAAAAAGCGACAATATTATTACATGTCCCCGGAAGGGCGAAGGCTTTTCGATCTCGGTTTGGGGCCAGTGGCTTTGTCCTTTGTAGCTGTTTCAGACAAAGAAAAGTTGGCCCATCTGAACCAGCTCAAGGCAGAACACGGAGCAAAGTGGCCATTTGTTTGGATGAAAGAGAGAGGGGTGGATTATGAAGCACTGGTGGGTTAAAGCAGGGTTTGGCATTGCGTTGAGTCTGGCGCTAATTAATCCTGGAACGCTGCTAGGAAATGCTCAGAATGTCGTCACCTGTACGAACTGTGGCACGGAATGGACTCAACTCCTCAATAAAGCTATGATGGCCAAGCAAGTGGCCACTCAGGCTCAGCAGTTGAGCACACAAATCAATCAATACAAAGATATGCTGATCAATTCCAAGGGACTTTCAACGCAGGTTTGGGGACAGGCTATGCAGGATTTTTCAAAACTCCAGAATTTAATGAGTCAAAGCCGTTCAATGGCCTATTCCGCAAGCAATCTGGATGGACAATTCTCAAGCAAGTATGGGACCTATGACGCTTACCTGAATCGAAAAATGGATGCAAAAGATTGGCAGAATAAATACGCTCAATGGTCACAAGAAGGCTCGGATAACGCTCGCTATGCCTTAAAAGGTTTGGGGCTACAAGCGTCTCAAATGCAAAATGAGCAAGCCCTGATGCAACAATTGCAATCCATGGCAGGGTCGGCAGAGGGTCGCATGCAAGCGTTGCAAGTGGCCAACATGATGGCCGCCCAAAACGTGGAGCAAGTTATGAAACTCCGCCAAATGATGATGCTGCAATTACAGATGCAAGCTAACTACCTGGCCCAACAACAAGATCGAATGGCCACTCAAGAAGCCGCTCACCAGCGCTTCATGAATGCCCCGAGAGTTCGTAATGACAATGGGAAAACTTATTAACAAGAGGAAACAAAAATGTCTATTTTGAATCAAGTTTTTAACCTCAAACTCTGGGTAATAGGGACTCTCATAGTGGGGACCTCTATTATTTCTATTTGGGTAACAACTGTAATTGTCTCAACGTCTACTCCACCCCAATTATTGACATGCCCACCATGCAAACCGGCTGTTGCCTCTCCCACCAAAAGTTATAACCGCAACGTGGATCGTGTACCCAATGATAATGGCAAGACTTATTAGTGGAGTAATAGATTAAATGCGCTATTTTAGGCAGTCCAAGAAAATAATATTGATTGTGATAAGTTTGATAGCCGTACTTTTTTGTACAGCTTATCCAACATTTGCACAATCAATCAGTGATAATTTTCTTGAGCCTATTATCGATCAATATTCAGATCATACATCAGCTTGGGGAGGGCCGCTTCAACGCTTTGCCATGAGCATCTTTTGGCTGCTGGTGCTGATCGATGTGGTCTGGACTGGCATGGAGCTGATTATTCATAAAAGCGATTTAGGGGAGTGGGCCATTACGGTGGCTAAACAACTCCTGACCATTGGCTTTTTCTATGCCCTGCTCACCCATTCCTCAGAATGGGCCAATGCCATGATTCAAAGCTTTCGCTTGGCGGGGGACGCGGCCAGTTCAGCTGCCAGCGGCAGAACTGGTCTGCAACCCTCTGATATTTTTGACTCGGGTGTCAATATTGCGGTGACGTGCATCAAATCCTTCAAAATTGAAAAGCCGGTTGACAGTCTGGCAATGGCCTTTGGGGCTATCATCATGCTGATCAGCTTTGCCTTGATTGCTGCCTTGCAAGTAGTGGCTTTGGTGGAAAGTTATATTTTCACTTATGCGGGTATTTTGTTCCTGGGCTTCGGTGGCAGCCGTTTTACACGCGATTTCGCACAACGCTACTTGGTCGGCATTGTGGCCGTCGGGGCCAAACTGTTTGTCATTCAATTGATTATTGGGCTGGCTGTGGTGCTGGTTAAACAATGGGATGCCGATATTGATGCCAATCAAGCCATTTTGGATATTGGCTTGGTGCTCCGCATTGCAGGCGGTTCCATCGTATTCCTGGCGTTGGCTAAAATGATTCCCTCCATGGTGCAAGGAATGATCAATGGCGCATCTTACAGTTCGGCCACCACGATGGTCAACACCACGATGGCAGGGGCCAATGTCGGGGCATCAGCAGTCAATGGCGTGGGCGCTCTTGCCACTGCCGGACTGGGTGGATTGTCCAGCCTGGTGGGACAGCAAGGCTGGGCTGAAGGACTTTATAACGCATCTGGCGGCATGGCCAACCGGGCAAGCAGTCATGCAGGAGATGCGTTCAGCCATTCTTTTGACGCCAATGCGGGAAGCTTGGGTCAATACATGCCAGGCTCATTTACTCCGGGCAAGTTGGATGCAATGACCCCTGCATTTCGAGGCGATGAGCCAGGGGAGGATGTGCCGAGTGGTAAACAGGAAGAACGCAACACGATTGGGGTTTAGAAAGCATTTATTAGAAACGATTTAAAAGAAAAATAAATAAAGGAAGAAGAAAATGAGTCATTGGATGGGCCACGCCCCGCCTACTTTGTCACGCCCACTGAGTTCAAAAGATGAGCGACGTCACACCGATTCGGAAGCTGTCATGGCCATGCACCACTTGGCCCAAAAGCGATGGAATGAAGAGTTTGGTGGCTTTATTCATGAGAAAAAAGTGTGGCAACGGGTCGCGCTGATCAGCTTGACGGTCAATATCCTTGCCATTGTTGGTACTGCCTATATTGGCGCTCAAAACAAAATGGTGCCCTATGTGGTGGAAGTGGACAAGCTGGGAGCGGCTATCGCTGTGCAACGGGCCGATGTACCAATGATGCCAAACACCTCGGCTATAAAAGCCCATTTGGCCCGGTGGATTCAAAACACCCGGAGCATTTACCTGGATGTGGCCGCTGAAAAGCAGGCTCTCAAAGAAGCCTACGCTTCCATCAATAACCATGGCCCAGCTATGGCCATCTTGAACGATTATTTTCAAGCACATGAACCGTTTAAACAAGCGGAAAATGAATCGGTCAGTGTGCAAGTGGAATCCGTTCAGCCCATCAGTGAAAAAACCTGGCGGATTGAATGGCAAGAGGATCATCGGGCCAGAGACGGTCGCGTGATTAGCAGCCTAGAGCAACAAGCCACGGTCTCTATTGTAATTAGCCCGCCATCGGATGAAGCCACTATTTTAATGAACCCGCTGGGAATTTACATTGATTCCTTCAGTTGGTCACAACGCTTATAGGGAGAGAAATTCATGAATATCCATACATCAGTGATTGCATTGAGCTTGGCCTTACTGAGTACCAGCTTGAGCATGGCTTTGGCGCAAGACCTTTCCGCCATTGAG
This sequence comes from Vampirovibrio sp., assembly GCF_041737375.1. Taxonomy (NCBI): domain Bacteria; kingdom Bacillati; phylum Candidatus Melainabacteria; class Vampirovibriophyceae; order Vampirovibrionales; family Vampirovibrionaceae; genus Vampirovibrio; species Vampirovibrio sp. Next base: position 51,387 of record NZ_JBGSRV010000020.1, on the reverse strand, counting down.
AATATCCAAACAAATTATATGCCGGGCAGTTATGCCCCGATTCCTATAAGTAAAACGTACTTCAATTATCAACCCAAGTCGAAAATTCAGTCGGTTGAGATTGCGCCAGCAGAAAACAAAGCTCAACCCGCCAATGACACGCAATCAGCCATGATCATACCGCAACGAACGGAGACACCAATTCTCAGTCCAGATGGAAGCCTAGTTTTTCCCTTTGGTGCCAATTTGCCCAATGTCATTTGTGCACCGCTGCATGTGTGTGAAGTGAGCCTGCAACCGGGGGAAACCATTCAGCAAATTGATGTGGGCGATACATTACGCTGGCAAGTGAAGCTGGCCCGAAGTGTTCGCGATGGGGTGGAAACTTCGCACTTGATCATCAAGCCGACTGAAGTGGGGATAGTGAGTAATTTGGTGGCCATTACGGATAGGCGTATCTATACCATTCAGTTGGTGAGTCGAAAGGAGCGAACTTGGATGCCTAAAGTGGCGTTTGCCTACTCCGATGATATGCAAGCCAATTGGAACGCCTATTTTGCTCAATCTCAGAGCAATGCAACTGTCAATGTAGCCAGCACAATGCAAACCAACGCAGCACTTGATTTCAAATACCGGTTAAAAGGCGATAAACCAATTTGGCGGCCTATGCGCGTTTATACCGATCAAGTCAAAACCTACATTGAACTCCCCCCGTCGGCAAAAAACGAGGAGATTCCAGCCTTGGTGTTGTTGGGGCCAGGCTCTACCGAACAGCTGGTCAATTACCGGCTGGACGGGGATCGGTTCATCGTGGATAAAGTCATTCACCGGGCCTCATTAATCAGTGGCGTGGGTCGCAATCAGGAACGGGTAGACATTGTGAAAGAAGGAAGTTAAATGATCATACGACTTGGAATAACCCTGCTTTTATTGTCCAGTATTCTCGCTAGTATTTCGGGTACAGCGAGCGCAGCAAGTGCCTACCATGGGAAGACCCATTCCGCTTATCGATCAAATAAACGGAAAGTGCTTCCCCGAAAAGCATCTCCTAAAGTGCAACAGCACTTCTCTTTTATTCCGCCTAAACAACCGTCTGCCGTCATTCAAAAACTTCAAGCGCCCTTACAAGGAAGGGTCGTGCAACAGCAAGCAAGTTCCCCATTCATCCCAAGTGAAACCCCTGCTTCTCGACACATTGAGCCTTTACCGGTTCAATTGCAACCTGAACTTTCGCCCATCAATGTGCATGGGGCTGGGATTAAAGTGAAAACAAAGCATTCTGTAGCAGAGCAAATCACTTCTCAGCATTCTTGGATTGAGCACGTATCGACCTCGGACACGGCTTTCCTGAGTGAACTGATTTCACATTGGATTCAAACTCAAATTTCCAACCCTAACGCCACCCTCGTATTGGCCGATCCGCCTCACAGTCAGGCAAAAAGCACCTTGATTCCTAGCTTGGCCTATGCCCTTGAAAAACGAGGGTATACCATTGCCAGAAAAGATACCAATGGGTCTGAGGCTTATAGGGTGCGGTACCGTATTCGGGCTTTTAAGCAAGGACTCTTGGTTCAAATCAAAATCAACGGACAGGAAGCAACGCAACTATATACCCGCTCTCAAACTGGAGCGCTGGTTGCGGCCTCACCCATGACCCAATTTAAAGCGGGAGGACACCCCTAATGGACCAAGAAATTCAGAATCCCAATCTAACTGAGCTGGGGGAGGCCACGAACGAAGACTCTGTCTCAACGGAGCCCACCAAGGAAACGCCAGCCGAGAAGGCGGCGAGAAACATTCCCAATGAAACGTATCGGCTTTCAGCATCTAAACCGATTCAACCAGTGGAAACGGGATCTCAATCCCAAAATCTAAACAGTGGAAATACTGCTTATCAAGCCAAACTCAAAGGGCAGGAACCCAATGGACTTTTAACTGGCGCAACCCAAAGCCATCATTTCAGCGATCAGCTTAGTAAATGGCCAGTGGTAGTCGGAGGGTCGCTAGTTGCCGTAGCGCTTTGCACTATTTTATATAGCTGGATCATGCCAAAGCCTGCACTGAGTGCACAAAATGGAGAAACTGCTCAACAAAAGCCTGGCCCTGGCCAACCCACAGAGTTGCTGGACAAAGCGCCAACTACGGTGTTGGTGGATCAATCCGCTGAACCCTCACTGAAGGAGGATCCATTGATCCCAAAGGCTTCCCCGATGAATAGCAACTCAGCATCCATGAATGGGAACACTTATTCATCCGCTGAGCCCATAGATTACCAAGCTCAGGCTCAATTGCAGCGACAACTTCAGCAAGAGCAGGAAGCCGCTCAAAGAGAAGCGGTTCGGCAGGCCCGGTTACAAAGTGCCCAAGAATCGAATTCAACGGTTTATACTGCGGTCTCATCCAATGACTTTCGTGCATCCCAAGCCCAAAGAAATGGAGCGGGATTTAACACAATTGATGACGCCGATATTTTAAAAGCCAGTAATGAACAAGCTTCAGGCCCGGTTTTAAAAGGGCACTTGAACACATTAGAAGGCTCAAATTATCTGCCCCATACCCGTGTCCCAGTCATTTCGCCATATGAAATCAAAGCGGGTACGGTGATTCCCTCGGTCATGATTAGCGGCATTAACAGTGAGTTGCCAGGGCAATTGGTCGCCCAAGTGGTACAAAATGTCTATGATTCGGCCAAAGGACACTACTTGTTAATTCCTCAAGGGGCCAAATTAGTCGGAACTTATGATCATCAAATTTCAAGTGGTCAGAAGCGGGTTTTGATTGCCTGGAACCGGGTGATTTACCCGGATGCTTCCTCGTTGGATTTGGGGGCAATGGCAGGATTGGATCAAAGTGGCTATGCCGGATTTAAAGACAAAACCAATAACCATGTCTGGCCCACATTCAGAAACGCGTTGCTGCTATCCGCCATTACCGCAGGCGTACAACTGTCTCAACCGCAAGCAAGACAAGGGGATTCCGTCTATTCCAGTCAGCAAATGATTGCTGGCTCATTGGGCATGCAACTCAATCAATTGGGCTTGTCCAGTTATCAGGGCCGAGCCAATATGGCCCCCACGCTGACCATTCGTCCCGGATATCGCTTCAATGTCATGGTGTCCAAAGATATAGTGCTACCCCCTTGGTCGGCCAGTAGGAGCCCCATTTCGGCAAGCGGGATCCAAACGGCACAGCGCTGGTAAAGCGTTTGCCATTGGGTACTAAAGGCAAAGAAAACTCAGTAATATTTTTGGCCGATTTCCATTTTTAACCATCCAATTTATTGAACAGAGAAGGAGACATAAACCATGAATCTCAATCAACCCAATAAACCATTGATTAGTCGAGATATGGCCGATTTTACAGTGCCCGGCGTGGTCATCGAAGTGGATCCCATGGAAGCCGAAGCTTGGGGAGCCTTTGAAGAAATCGCCATTACCGAACAAGATGCCATTGACTCCGAAATCGATATGGAGGTTGCCCAATGAGCGATTACGCCAAAACGGTTTCTGAATCCATCATCCGACAACTCGAACAAGGAACGGCCCCTTGGCTGAAACCCTGGCAATCGGGAGAGCGTTTTTTGCCTTTTAATCCCACCACCGGTAATGCGTACAAGGGCATCAACGCGGTTTGGTTGCTTTCCACCACGGAAAACAAAGGCTACAGTGATACCCGCTGGTTGACCTATAAGCAAGCGGGCAGTCTGGATGCTCAGGTTAATAAAGGCGAAAAAGGGACCATGATTCAGTTCTGGAAATGGCACGATGAAATCCCCAAGCGGGATGAAGAAGGCCGTCCCGTTCTGGATGAAAACGGGAATCCCCTTAAAATTCGGGTACGCCTACAATGCCCCACGGTGCGTTCGGCCATTGTTTTTAACGCCCAACAAATCAGCGGCTTACCGGCAATGGAACTCAAAGCGGGCCTCACGGAATGGGAGCGCCATACAGAGGCTGAAGCGATATTGAAAGATTCTCAAGCTCTGATTGATCACGCGCCAGGGAATCGAGCGTTTTATCGTCCCTCCAGCGATAAGATTACTCTGCCACTCAGAGAGCAATTTCCCAGTGCTGATAATTATTATGCCACTGCACTGCATGAACTGGGGCACTGGACCGGACATGAGTCTCGACTTAACCGGGATTTACAACACCCATTTGGTTCTGAAGCTTATGCCAAAGAAGAATTACGGGCTGAAATCGCCTCGCTCATGCTGGGGGAAAAACTGAGTATTGGTCACGATCCAGGGCAACATGCCGCCTACATTGGTTCCTGGATCAAAGTATTGCAGGAAGATCCCCGAGAAATCTTCAGGGCGTCCGCCGATGCGGAAAAAATCACCCAGTATCTCTTGGGTCGGGAAATGCTTAAGGTGCAAACCCAAGCGACTCAGGAAGAGCCAAAAATTTTAATACCGGTTGTCAAGATTCAGGAGGAGAGCGCATTGAGAGTCACGCCTGAACGGGTCTATTTGGAAGTTCCTTATGCCGAAAAAGAAGCCGTCAAAAAATTAGGAGCCAAATGGGATCGACAAGAGAAATCCTGGTATGCGCCCGAAGGAGTTGCTTTAGAACCATTGAAGCAATGGGTACAGAGTCCGCAAGTGATTTCCAAAGTCATTGCAACAGATCCACAAGCTGAATTTGCCCTAGCGCTTCAAGACGCGGGTTTGCAGTTGAAAGGCTTGCCCATCATGGACGGGAAGCTGCATCGGGTGCCTGTAGAAGGTGATAAGCAAGGCCAAAAGAACGGCGGTTATGTTGGATTTATGGACGGGCATCCCGCAGGTTATATCAACAACTACAAAACAGGACTGGAAACCACCTGGAAGTCCGAGCAGCCGGTGAATCGTTTAAGCGAAAGCGATCGCATTCGATTGGAACAAGAAACGATGCAGCGTCAGTTGAAACGGGCGCAAGAGCGAGAAGAAATCCAAGTACAAACGGCCAATTTAGTGGCTGAATGCTGGTTGAATTCATCTCCCGTGCAGAATCATCCTTACTTAGAGCGAAAAGGGGTTCAAGCCCATGGGGTTAGGATTAATACCCATGGCTCCGTGGAAATTGGACAAACTCAACCCGATGAACCCGCCCAGCACTGGAGTGGGCACGGGGAGCTGTTAATCCCCATTGTCGATATTGAGGGCCGTTTCTGGGGGGCCCAATCCATTGACGCTCAAGGTCGTAAGAGTTTTCCGCGTGGTGGTCGGATTCAGGGTGGACACCATGTCTTGGGCGATATTCAAGAGGGTCAGCCTATCTTGATTTCGGAAGGCTACGCCACTGCTGCCACAGTGCATGAGGCTTTGGGATTGCCGGTTGTGGTGGCGTTTAATTCTGGGAATTTGCCGACTGTTGCGCAAGCGTTCCGAGAGAAGTATCCAGCCAACACCTTGGTAATCACCGGAGATAACGATCATACCAAGCCTATTGAGAAGAACGTGGGCCTCCTGAAAGCCCAAGAGGCTGCACAAAAGGTGGGTGGGCATCTGCTGAACCCTGAATTTGAAAAAGGTTCGACAGGCACAGACTGGAATGATTTTGCTCAGGAAAAAGGAAAAGAGGCTGTGCGGCAGCAGTTGCAAGTGGGGTTAGCGCTCATCAAGGCGCAATCCAAAACTTTCACTCAACACCAAGCCTTATCTCAGCAGGAGGCTCAACCGCATCTCCTGACTAAGAAAACACAGGTGCTGACACGATAAGCCCGAGACTGTCTATCCCGTATTTTGATTGAAAACAGGAGATTCTAATGTCGAGACCTAAGTTAAAACTAATTCGAGGCGATCTTTCCAACCCGGATGTCGATCAGGCTTTGGATGCTTTTTACGCGTATGTCCTCCCCTTGATGCCAGAGGAGGAAAAGCTATTTCAGAAAGCCCATCAACTGCTTATTGCCAACCTCATTGCAGATTATGCCATCCGGAATCCCTATTTAGGGAACTTCAAGGATGAAGTCGAAGAGGCCTTGCTTCCTTTAATTAAAAAGGCAATGGCTCTGGTTTCGAACAGTATCATTCCCGAATAGAAGGAGTTTTACCATGCCACGTCCACCCAAAGACCCTCATAGCAGACTTGATAAACTGATCAAGCAAGAGAATCAACTGAAAAATAAAATTCAATTGGCCAAAAACCGATTACAAACTGAAATGAGTAAAGAGCGCAGTGCCCGCCTCTTTGCTTGGGGTATGGTTATTGAAGAGCAATTGGAGTCTGGCGTATTAGCCCCTGAAACTTGGAGAGCTGCCTGCTTCAGCATTTTGAAAGATTACCGACTGCAAAAAGCCCTGACAGGACCATTGGCAGTTATTGAGTCAGCATCTTTGGATTCTTCCGCCATAACAGGTTCCTTCCCGGAACAGCCATTAGGCAGTAACGTAAAAAAAGAAGTCAAAAAGTACAAACCTTCCAGTAAGCCTGGTGCTAAAACTACCAAGCAGCCAAAAGGAAAAAAAGCTAGTACAGCTAAGCTTTCAATACACAGTCCAAGTAATACTTAAAGTATATTCCAATCAACTTTCTATACAACCACACCCATTAAAGATAAAATAGTCCTACATTCGGATGAGGCCGAGATGAATTCGGTTAATTAAATATAACCCTGAAGGGAAAGGATGAGAAAAGTCTCGGCCTCACTATCCAAATGGTTTTCAGAACGCTCTCAATAGCTCCAAATCGTTGCAATGCGACTACTTAAACAAACGGAGCTTACTAGATACTTTGGGAGATTTATCAGCGATGGATCAGAACAATTTGTACGCAAACGTGTTAGAGGCTGAAAAACGAATACGCCCTTACATCCGAACCACGTTTTTAGACAATTCTGTTTATTTGAGTCAACAAACGGGAGCAAACGTATTTTTAAAGCACGAAGAACAACAGCATACAGGCTCATTTAAAGTGAGAGGAGCCTTTAATCGAATTTTGTCGCTTACTCGAGAAGAGAGGCAGAAAGGAGTTACCTGCGGTTCTACTGGGAATCATGGACTTGCGGTTGCTTACGCCTCAAAGTTAATTGGGCTTCAAGCTACAGTTTATCTGCCTGAAACAACTTCCTCTCTTAAGGTAGATAAAATTAAGGCTTTAGGAGCAAACGTTCAGCCTGTTCCAGGTGATTGTCTTGAAGCAGAAATTCAGGCAGGCAAAAATGCTCAGGAAAGCGGAAAAGTGTTTATATCGCCCTATAACGACTCTTTGGTGATGGCAGGGCAGGGGACTTTAGGGCTTGAGTTGGAAAAGCAGCTGCCCAATCTGGATGCTCTGTTTATCTCTGTCGGTGGTGGTGGCCTCATTGGTGGGATTGCCTCTTACCTTAAAATGCAGAAACCTTCGGTAGAGATTATCGGTGTTTGGCCAGAAAATGCCCCAGCGATGAGTAAATGTATTGAAGCTGGCAGGATCATTGACGTTCCTGAGCTTCCAACGCTTTCTGAATCAACGGCAGGAGGCGTTGAGCTAGGCTCAGTTACCTTTGAACCTTGTAAGCACTTTATTGATAAGCACATTCTGGTTTCTGAAGAGGATATAAAAGCAGCGATGAAACTTGTGGTGGAGAAGGAAAGTATTCTGATAGAAGGCGCTGCTGGGGTAGCAGTTGCTGGCTTCTTGAAGCAGGCGGATTCATATAAAGGGCGAAACGTGGCAATCCTTCTCTGCGGAAAAAACATTCCTTACGCTGTGTTTCGGGAGATCATTCAATGAAAGTCATTTCCAAAAACGAAATTCTTGCCGTGCTGAAGAAGTCCGATTACGATGAGCTGATTGAAAATCAGGAAGCTGGATTTGTTGCTTACAGCGAAGGAAAAACCTGTATTCCAGAAGTGGGACATTTATATTTTGATCAGCCTCCTGGAGATTGCCACATCAAGTATGGCTATATTAAAGGCGAAACAACCTTCTCAATTAAAGTTTCTACGGGCTTTTATGAAAACTACCTGACAGGCTTGCCTAACGGGAATGGTCTAACGCTTGTGTTCAGTCAGAATACAGGAGCGTTAGAGGCCATATTGTTGGATGAAGGTCATCTGACCGATTTAAGAACAGCTATTGCAGGGGCCATCTCTGCAAAGTATTTGGCTCCCAAGAAACTAACCTGTATTGGCGTTGTAGGGACTGGAGCTCAGGCGAGATTACAGCTCGAATGGCTTTCTTATGTCACTGGCTGTCAAAAGGCAATGATTTCGGGACGAAACCCAGAGAGAGTTTCTCGTTTTTGCCAAGAAGTAGCCATTCCATTAGAGGCCGTCTCAGCTCAAAGTACTTCTGAACTAGCACAAAGCTGCGAGTTGATCGTTTGCTGCACAGCCTCCAAGAATCCAGTGCTGTTTGCAAAAGATATTCGACCTGGAACACATATTATAGCAGTTGGAGCAGATGGAAATGGCAAACAGGAGTTGGAGCCAGAAATTATTAATAGGGCTGATATTTGCACTGTAGATAGTCTGAGTCAGTGTCTGCTTTACGGGGATAGTTCTTATTCCAACCGAAACAAAGCCGACTTTATAGAATTGGGTGAAATTATCAAATCACCTTCATTAGGAAGAACTTCGGATAGCCAAATTACTCTGTCCGATTTAACGGGAGTTGCTGTTCAGGATATTCAAGTTGCTCAATATGTCATAGGCAAAATAAGTGCCCACTCTTTACTTTAAACTTTTCCGTAAAATTGAAAATTTCCCTTTTACTTAAAGGTTTTCGTTTCATGTTTGATCGACTTTAGGGATTCACGTAGGTGACGAGCCCCAGTAGCTTCCCTTCACGTCCACCAAGCTTGCTAAAAACGGCGATGGTTTTAGCTAGCGGCTTGGCCGATTTAGTATTATGAGTGGTTCCACTGGATCAGTTTTCACCTGTCTCAATATTTTGAAAGATTACCGACTAAAAAAAGCCCTAACAGGACCATTGGCAGTTATTCAGTCAGAATCTTTGGATCCCATAGCCACAAAAGAAATTCACGCTAAACAATCCGTGGAGAGCAAAGTAAAAACAAAAGCCTAAGAGGCCAAACCTTCCAGAAAGCCCTCCCTTAAAACGACCAATCAGCCAAAAGCAAAAATATCCAGCACGGCTCAACGTTCAAAATCCAACTCAGAAAAGGCTTAATGGATGGCAAAAGGCCTTGGCATTACCTACCACTTTAGAGTTTAGTCCAATCATAGACCCAGTCGGTAAAGACTGCCTGATAAGCAGATTTAGCCAAGTGTCTATGCTTTAACTCCCGTCGGAACTGATCCCATTTGGCAGGTTCTTTGAGATGGTTGAGGTAGATCTCTCGAATCCGCACTGTGAGTTTGGCTTGTTTGGTATAGGCAGGCCGTCCGGTATTAAAGCGGTCATTTTGCACAATGCCCTGATAGAGACTCCGTATTTCCTTGGGAAAGTCTGCCTCCAACGATTGTGCATACTCCAATAATTTGCCCTCTGGAAAGACTGTCCCACCTGAGTGATCCAGCAATAGTGCTAACGCTATCTCTTTCTCTTGGCGATGTAGATAAATGGGAAGACGGGTATAAACCGATTGCGATTCTAGTCTTTTTAAAATGCCGGGCTCATATTCGAGCCACTCCGAGGGGCTGCAATAGGCTTCAAAGGTAATATAGGATTGCAGTGAAAACCGTTCCTGCATATTTTCATATAGTAGCTGCAAGTAGCGCTGCCGATCGGCTTCATGATTTAGTGCATACTCCGCCAGAAAAATCCGGAGTTCTTGTTTTGAGCCATAGCGAATGGCTAGTCCCTGTTCCGCAATTTCAACGGCCTTTTTCAGGTTGTCTTTGTCCCTGTAAAACAGGGCTAAATCGTAATAATCTTCGGCAGCGTTCATATTTGGCAGGCGGGATGCCAAGTAAGCTTCATCGTCGCCGACTTCCCGGTATATCTCACGCGCAAATTGCTTTAAATAGCCATTATAGGGAGATTGTTCAAAACAGGTTGCCAGTGTCATGCGTTCATCGTCAGAATGAGCCGCCGCCATCATGACCTGGGTAATCTCTTTGATGAGGGCCAAGCAATCCAAAAACTGAAACATCTCACCAATGAGGCGCATTCGGATTTTGAGTGAAATTACTTCTTGCTGAGCTTTCTGAGAGAGTGTCTCCAGTTTTTTAACGAGCTTCGCTTCCTGGGATTGGCTCTCAAAGCCTGATTTTATCAGCTTGTTTAAGTCCTTTTTGACATCTTTCCAATAATGCAAAAGGGCTTGATCAGCTGCATCTCCCCGTTCTTCTGGCGTTAGAATCACCCTTGGATATAAATATTCAAAAGCTTGGGCCTGAAGATCGGTTCGCTTGTGGCATAAGGTCATCACCAACTCACACAGAACTTGGGGAGATGCCTGAGATAGCAGAGTTTCCAAGCCTGGCTTGGTTTGCTTTCGAGGTTTGGGCTTGAGAGGCTTCATCGCTTGATTACAGATGCTCCATTGTCTTATCCGATATGGTAGCGCAACTACTTGGCGGCAGGCTAGGCATTATCGGGGCCAAGCATCCATTCAGCAAGCCCGTTTTTGCCCATAAGAATTGTCTCTCAGGGTGTCCTTGACCAGTTCGGTGAAGAACCTGCACGATGTATTGCGGTAATTCAATCCCGACCAATGGAGTGAAAAGTTCCGGCCAAACAACCAAAAACGGCTGTGCTTAAACCATTGGGTGCAACCTGGATGAATTATAGGCCCATCCACTATGCGTTTTAGCCGCCAACATACCACGTGAGAGATGTATAAGGGCACAGTTTAAAACGGTTTGTCATCAGTTGTATAGAAAGCTCTACTTGTCACAAAGTCGATTAGCGGCTAATATTTAAGTGTATTTCAGGATTAGCCGATATGACTTTAGAGATTGAGCGTACCTTAACCGACATCATTCAAGAAACCAGTGAGGATTTTAAAGTACTTCTACTGACCGGTCCAAGACAGGTAGGGAAAACAACGCTGCTAAAAGAAGTCCAAAAAGCTTCGCGCTCCTATGTGTCTCTGGATGATCTGGGAGCACGGGTTTCTGCGCAGAATGACCCGGCAGGCTTTCTTGATCGACTGACGTTGCCGGTCCTGATTGATGAAGTCCAGTATGCGCCAGACTTGTTTTCGTATATCAAAATGGTAGTCGATAATACCAAACAGCCTGGATTATTCTGGCTGACTGGTTCCCAGCAGTTTGAAATGATGAAGAATGTTACCGAATCCCTCGCAGGGCGGGTTGCCATTCTGAACCTACAAGGGATTTCTTTGGCAGAGGAACAAGGCCGTCCAAACGATCCCCCTTTTCTGCCAACGCCTGAGCTGTTGAAATCCAGAAAGAATGCCAAGCCTTTATCCTTGACGGAAGCCTATCACATTATTTGGCGTGGCTCTTACCCCGATGTGGTGATCAATAATGGCAAACACTGGGAGCGCTTTTACAGCTCATACATATCTACCTATATCCAGCGGGATGTGCGGGAATATCTTGATATCAGGGACACGGCCAGTTTTCACAAATTTATGCAGATTGCAGCGGCACGAAGTGGACAACTCATTAACTATGCGGATATGGCGAGGGATACCGGCATCAGTGAGCCAACAGTCAAAACGTGGCTGAACGTATTGCAGGCCTCAGGGATTTTGACATTACTTCAGCCGTATTTTAATAACCACACAAAACGACTGGTCAAAACGCCCAAGCTATATTTCATGGATACGGGGCTAGCCTCATATCTGACAGGCTGGCTCAGTGCTGATGTACTGGAGCGTGGTGCTATGTCCGGTGCAATGCTGGAAACCTGGGTTGTTTCGGAAATCATCAAATCCTACCTACATCATGGCCGAACGCCTCGTATCTATTTTTACCGGGATAAGGATAAGCGCGAAGTGGATGTACTGATCGAGGAAAACGGAACGCTGTATCCCATAGAAATCAAGAAAACGTCGTCTATCCAGAATATAAAATTCAAAGGGTTTGACATACTCGATAAGCTCGGTATGCCAGTCGGTCACGGCGGTGTGCTCTGTTTCACAAAAGCCTTGCTACCCCTCTCACCAGGAGTGGATGCAATTCCGGTTGGATATTTGTGAGGATGCACAATAATGAGCATTTCTGTAGTCAAAGTCTGGATTTTGGAGTTCTCATTGAGGAGAGATTCTCAAAGCCTTGTATAGCTCCGAATATCACCCCAAGCACTTCTTTCATAGGTATAAAACATACTTTATATTTCTCGTTCCGCTTGGCTATTTATAAAATATGTTTTATATTTTTAAAACCGTGGAATATGATATAAAATATAGTTTATAAAAGACTAAAATGACCTTTGCGATATAAAGTGTATTTTATAATGGCGATCAGACAGTACGGAAAAGTTCACCTATATGACCGGTATGCGGGCATCTTGGCTGAAGAACCGGGTAATCGCTTTGCCTTTACTTATGATGAGAGCTATTTGGAAGGCAAGCATCCCCCTGTATCGGCAACACTGCCCTTAAGCCAGTTCACTTATTATTGTGAGCGAGGGCTTCACCCCTATTTTGACAATTTGGTGGCTGAAGGCTGGCTGCGGGACGCCCAGACCAGAGCCTTGGGGGTGCATCAGAATAATCGCTTTGGACTGTTATTGGCTTTTGGCCGAGACTGCATTGGGGCGGTGAGCATTGTTGATCCAGAACCTCGGGAAATACGCGCCTTGGATCTGGATGATCCAGAGCAGATTGCAGCCCTGGCCGGTCGGGCTTCTTTGTCTGGTGTTCAGCCAAAAATGACCGCTAAAAAGACAGGTAAGGGTTATGAGTCCGCCACGCAAGACTCGGGCTCAACGCATATTGCCAAACTACCCTCTCGGGCACTGCCTGACATCTTGGAGTTGGAGCTTTTGACCCTCCGGGCAACGACTGCCTTATTGCCGGATGACCACATTGCCGAGGCTGAAATTTCGCCAGTTGGGGAGCAAATCCCTAAAGCGCTTCTGATTAAGCGTTTTGATCGAGACTCAAAGGGAAACAAACTCCATTTTGAAGAGTTTAATCAGCTTTTGGGAAAGTTTTCCGAAGATAAGTACGAAGGCGCTTATGAGGACATGGGCCAGTTTATCCGTAAAACTCCTCGGTGTGTGCCAGCCGAAGCCGATACGTTGTTCCGACGAGTATTGGTGGCAGTGCTCACGGGAAACACCGATGCCCATTTAAAGAATTTTGCCATGTTTCATACCCCGGAAGGCCTTCGATTAACGCCCTGCTATGATTTAGTAGCAGCTGCAATCTATAAGGAATATCAAACCTTGGCCTTAAAGATTGCGGGAGCCAGGGATCTCAGAATTGGTGATATCAAGCCCAAACATTTGATTCTGTTAGGAGAGTCTTATGGACTTCCGCATGCAGCAATCAAATTGGCCGTGGATGATTTGGGTAAACGACTCGAAAAGGCAAAAGAAATCATATTTCAAACAGAGCAGGTTCCAACCAGCTTGAAAGATAACCTGATACAGTTGATGGAGAAACGATGGAACGGCAATTTCAGCTCAATTGGACAGCACTTGTTGAAGAAGCCCTCCGGCGGCGCAAAGCTCTCGGACTTACTCAGCAACGACTAGCGGCGTTAGCCAGTATCAGCACGCCCACGGTGTCCCGTTTTGAGAACCACAAAGAGGACATTCAGCTTTCATCAATTCTGGCCATTCTCAAAGTGTTGGGCATGCTGGAAATAGTTTCTACTGAATAGAGCTGATATTTGATTTTCTAAGCTGGTTTTACTTAATTTTTAGGGGAAATCGAGGAAGTAGGCTCTATGCATTTACCTCTTTGGATGCTGACAACGTTAACTTGAGATTACCCTTTTCTAAACTCTGCCAGAATTGTCAAATGGAGTGAGGCAAAATGAAGCAGATTATGTTATAGAATCTAATATGCGCCAGACATTTCGTTTTCTAATCACAACAATGGTTGTCCTGATCCTGATTGTGGGCCAGGGATTGACGGCTTTTTCTGCCAAGAATTTGGATTGCTGTCTAAAGAAGACCGTGCAAGAGAAGCACGCTTGCTGCCATCACCATGTTTTTAAAGTAATCAAGCCGGTCAAGTCTTTTTCCTCCAAAGCACAATCTTGCTTTTGCGAGCCCCATGATAATCAAGCCTCGGTCAATGAGGCGTATCCATCTCAAACCCTTAAATTATTGGTCGTATCTACCCTGAATCCACAACCATTTCGCTGCTTACAATCCAGCGATTCGGACAAGCCAATCTGGTTGTACTGGCAGTTTTATCCTGACCAGTCCCGGTTATATCAGCAAAAAAATAGTTGGCTCCTTTAAAACGGCTTCACGTGTCAATGCCTGATTAGGCTTTGCTTGTATGTTGTTTTTAAATGGAGCTTTTTTTCATGCTATTTTCTGTTTTGAACTTGTTTTTTTTCCTAAATATCTCTCAAGGGAGGCCCAATGATGCCTTCTAGAAACAATGATTCTCGTTTTCGCTTTGGCAAGCCTTTGATAACTATTTTTGCTCTGGTTTTACTTTACCTGCTGGTGCAATGGACTGTTAAAACCTATCAGAAACCAAATCACATGGGTGTGATTGAATCCCAGGCAATGGATATGACGGTACAACCGCCGGTTGGGGCCATGCCGGTGCAAACGGTACTGGTTAACTCAGAATTGTTTTCCGGCAGCGTGACATATACTGGCAGTGCTGTCGCATATAATGACATTGCCATATATCCTCGTGTGGAAGGCCACATTGTGGCCATGCCGGTCTATCCGGGCGACAGGGTCAAAGCGGGTCAGCTCTTGGCTCAACTGGATACTCGGGAATTGACTTCCAAGGTTCGGGAATCCCAATGGGGTCAAGCAGCAGCGACCCAACAGTATTATGCTTCACTCAGCCAACAGGGACAGGCCTCAGCTCAGATGCAACGTGTCCAAAAGTCTATTCAGGCGGCCAAGGCCAATTTGCAATATCGACAAGAACAAAACAAGCGTTCTCAGGCACTGGTTAAAGAAGCGGTCATTACCCAGGAAGAAGCCCAAAAGGACGAGTCTGATTTTATAACCGCCCAATCGGAATACCAGCAAGCGCTCGCAGAATTAAAAGATGCCGAACGGGGAGTGAGCGTCAGTCAATATCAAAGCAACGCCCAACGCGCCCAAAGCGCCCAAGCCAAGGCCGCCCTGCAGACCCAGTCCATTATCCGGGGCTATAGTCGAATTGTTTCCCCAATTTCTGGTGTGGTTACCCAGCGGATGATTAGCCCTGGTACGCTGGTGAGTCCTGGCATGAGTATCTTGCAAGTGGCTCAAATCAACCCGATTCGTATTCAGGCCAACGTGGCCGAAAGTGATCTGGGTCAGGTTCGTATTGGGGCACTGATCACCATTCAGAATCAAAAATCGACAGCCAAAAAACCCATTACTGGGAAGGTTAGTGCTATTTTTCCTCGAACAGATTTGCAAACCCGGACAACGGTAGTAGAAGCGATCATTCCCAACCAGCAGGCGCAATTTTTACCGGGGGATTTCGTGAGCGTTAGCATCCATACTGGGCAGGCTTCATCCCAACTAACCGTTCCTATGGCTGCTCTGGTGGATCGTAATCAACAACAGGCGGTCTGGGTGGTTCGCAACGGCAAAGCACATCTGCAATACGTAACTACTGGGGATAGGAATGGGTCAAGCATTGCGGTTGTGGACGGCCTTAAGAAAGGGGAAGCGGTTATTGTCCAAGGTCATCGGGATTTAATTGAAGGCGCTTTGGTTGCCCAGGGTGACTATGGGCCAAACGGCCTGAAAGCTCTACCTAAAGTGAGTAGTGGCAATCGGCTTTCCCCACATAATCAGTACCAAATTAAAAAATCCGTAGGGATGTACCTGGCGACCATTGCTACGCAAAGCAAACCGCCCAAATCCGGAACCAACACGCTAATGGTTGATCTGGCTTCCGGGCCGGGTATGAGTATGCCGCTCAATAATCTGGGTCTTGAGGTAACAACCTTGATGCCCTCTATGGCCAAAATGCCAGTCCCCAAACCTATTGTGCAGAAAGTAGGCAATGGCCGCTTTAAAGTACAGGTGGATTGGATGATGGGCGGTCTCTGGCAAGTCATCCTAACCGTGAAAGACGGTTCCCAAGTGCTTGAAAAGTTCTCCGTTGAAATTGAGGTGGCTGACTGATGCAAGCCCATTCACCCTTCAATATTTCCCAGTGGT
Organism: Vampirovibrio sp.; assembly: GCF_041737375.1. NCBI lineage: Bacteria > Bacillati > Candidatus Melainabacteria > Vampirovibriophyceae > Vampirovibrionales > Vampirovibrionaceae > Vampirovibrio > Vampirovibrio sp. Next base: position 35,254 of record NZ_JBGSRV010000020.1, on the reverse strand, counting down.
CAATTCGTCATCCCTATGTCATCCTGGCGTTTTTTGCGGCCATGCTGATTTTAAGCGTAATGGCAATCAAGGATTACCTCCCCCGCCGAATGATGCCTTATGTGGAAAGCCCTATGATTGGTATTGTTTCCATGATGCCGGGTTTATCGGCAGAGGAAATGGAAACCTATATCGCCAAACCTGTTGAAGAGCGGATGACGGCTATTCGCAATGTGCGTTTTATTCGTTCCACTTCTCAAGAAGGCTTTTCCATTGTTTCTCTGGAATTTCCTTACGGCACAAACATGCAAAAAGCCCTGGTCGATGTACAGACTTTGACCAATGTGGTGCAGGCCGATTTGCCAGTCACTGGGGCAAACCTGAAACCCTCTTGGGTGTTGCCCATAGATCCCCTGAACATACCGGTACTCACAGTTAGCCTAACTGGCGATCAGCGCTGGGACAAGGCTCGCTTGCGACAATTGGCCGATAATGAGGTCATTAACCGACTTAAGGCCGTGCCCAATGTGTACACGGTTAGTACCTACGGTGGTGCAAAGCGCCAAATGCAGGTCATTGTGGATCGCAACAAGCTGGCAGCCTATGGCTTATCCATACTAGATGTTCGTACGGCGCTGGATGAATATAACGTAGCGCGCCCAGCGGGCACCTTGACCAGCGGCAATCAGGAAACGACTGTGCGTGTTAATACTTTGGCGCACGAAGCAAGCGATTTACGGCAAATCCCGATTAAAGCCATGCCGGAAGGTCAGGTGGTAACAGTGGCGGACATCGGGCAGGTGCTGGATACGGTAGCTGAGCCCCGTAGTGCTTATCATTATGTGAGCCAAGGAAAAATTCAGGAAGCCATCTCGGTCAACATCCTGCAAAACCCGGAAGCCAGTTCTCCCCAAGTGATTCAGGATACGCAAAAGTTACTCAAGGAGATAGAAGAACAACATCCGGGTATTCATTTTGAAGTGGCCTATGACAACGCGCATTTCGTGAATGTGTTGATGGAAAACATGGTGGAAGAGCTTGGGATTGCCATCCTGCTAACCGGTATTGCCGTCTTTTTCTTTCTGGGCGATTGGCGGGCAACATTGATTTCCTTAATCACCATTCCAGTTTCACTGGCAATGGCGATATTGGGCATGCTAGCCCTGGGCTTGACCTTAAACAGCTCCACCTTAATCGGTCTGCTACTTTCCATTGGGCGGCTGGTGGACGATTCCATTATTGATATTCACGCGGTGGAAAAACATTTACGACTGGGCAAAGATCCTGTTGCTGCAACAGTCGACGGCATTACGGAAGTTCGCTTGGCGGTGGCCGCCTCCACCTTGATGCTGGTGTTGGCCCTAATGCCGTTACTGTTTACCGGTGGCATTGTCCAGCAAATGTTTGTGGGCTTGGTCTGGCCCATTATCTTGGGCCTGCTTGCCTCCTTTATTGTATCGTTAACTTTGACCGCTCTGCTGGCTGCCAAGTTCCTGAAACCCCACGAAGCGCAATCCGCCAGCCAAAGGCCTTGGTTCTACCGAAAAGTATTGGATCCCTTCCAGCGCTTTTTAGACAGGACGGAAACCCATTACGGCAGCCTGGTGCGATGGTCGTTGGCCAATCGTTTTCTGGTGGTGGCTTTTGCCGTGGCGACCATCATTGTGGGTTTTGGATTCTACAATTTCATTGGCAGTGAAATGATGCCACTGGCCGATGTGGGACAAGCCTATGGTGTGCTTGAAACCAAACCCGGCACCACGTTTTCCAGAACTGAGCAGATAGTGACCGACGTGGAAAAAATGCTGGCCCGACAGCCGGAAGTGCAAAAAGTCTCTACGGAACTAGGGGCGGAATCGGGGCCAGTCTTTTCAGGCACTGGGGCCGTTTATTTTACCGGATACTCCATGGGGCAAACCAACGGGGCGTCTATGATGATTACGTTGAGCGACAAAGGAGAACGCCATCGTTCCATCTGGCAGGTAATTGATCAGGTGCAACGGGAAGCGATGAAGAAATATCCCTCTGAAATCCGCCGGTTTCAAATCAAGGAAATGGGATCCGATGTCATGGCTTCCTCTCAAGCCCCCATTTCCATCTTGATTACCGGGCCAGATCTGGCAATGTTAGACCAACTGGGTCAGCAAGTGGCCGACATTGCCAGTAAAACGCCGGGGCTGGTTCAAGTATCGACTGACTGGACACTGGGCTTGCCCACCAAACAGTTGGATATTGATCAGAAAAAGGCTCAATCCTTTGGTCTTAGCCCGCAGATGATTTCAGATCAACTTTATTATGCATTGCGCGGCGGATTCACAACGGAATACTTCCGTTTGCCGAATCTCAGGCAAAATACCATTCTCTTGCGCTATGCGGGTGAGCAACGACGAAACAACGGGCAAGATTTAGAGCAGGCCTATCTCACCAACGCCCAAGGACAATCGGTGCCGGTCAAATCATTGGCCAGCATTGTGGAACATCCAACACCCACCGTAATTACACATGACGGGATGCGCCGAGTTATCAGCGTGCTGGGATTTTATCGGCCTGATGGTCCTCCCAGCATGGACTTGACCATGGATGTACTGCAAAAATCGGTGTCCGAGTTGAACTGGCCACCCGGCTATAGCATTGAGGTTCGCGGTGATATGACCCAGATGACGGATAGTTTCAAGCGGCTTTTAAGCGGTCTGGGCTTGGCGATTCTAATGATCCTACTGGTGCTTGTTGCCCAGTTCCGGGGACTTTTACAACCATTCCAGATGATTTTATCCCTGCCTTTGGAACTCACCGGCGTATTAATTGGCTTGGCCATTATGGGCCAAGCTTTTTCTACGGTATCGATTATGGCGGTCATCATTCTCACTGGTATGGATATTACTACAGCCATTTTGATGATTGACCTGATGAATCAGCACCGGAAGGCCGGGATGTCCGAGGCGGAATCGATTGAGAAAGGGGCAGTAGAACGGTTACGGCCCATTTTAATGACATCGATTATTACTATTGTGGTCATGTTGCCCGTTTCTATTGCGCCCAAAACGGGTATCGATGCTTATTCTCCTCTGGGCACGGTTATCGTGTGGGGCTTGATTGCAGGCACCTTACTCAGCTTGCTGGTCATTCCCGTGATGCATAGCTTGAGCGATGAAACATTAGAGCGCATCCGCAAATGGCAATCGAAGAAAGGGCAATCTAAGCGTTCAACGGAAGGACCCGCCTCATGAAAACAGTTTCATTGGTAGCTTTTGCCATGGTAATAGCCATGACATTTCCCGCTCCGCTCGCTTTGGCCCAGGTACATGATCATAGTGCTCCGTCACTTCAAACCGCACCGTTGGAGCATGTTCATCTGGTATTACCCAAAGGCTTGTTGTCTGGTTTTCCAGTGGTGGATCAGCAAGTGTCCATGCAGGAAGCCATTGATTTGGGATTGAAAAACAATGTTCAAATAGGAGTGGCCCAAGCTGAAACCACGATCCAACGCTCGATCCTGCAACGAGCGCAAGCCAAACGCTGGCCGATTTTAAGCGTGGGGGCGCTAACCTTCATTCGGGCAGGTAACAGCCAAACCCTGATGACCCCTGACATGATGATGAACACAGTTGACGCTACGGTCTTTCAGGATTTAAACGCCACGGCTAAATTACCTCTATTCACGGGTGGAGCCATTACAGCCGGAATTCGAGCCACCCGTTCCCTATTAAACGGGGCGGAAGCGGAAGCCCGATTGGCGGCAGTCGAGATGGCGTTTCAGGTTCGTGAAGCCTATTTAAAAGCACAACTTTCTATGGCCGAGCATCTGATTCATCAGGAGCATATTGTGGTGCAGCAGGCCCTACTTCAAAATGCGGAAAGTCGTTTTAAAGTGGGGCGTGGTTTGAAAGCGGATGTTTTGCGAATACAGACCGAATTGGCCGCTGCTCAACGTTTGCTGAATGAAGAGCATGCGGGGTTAAATAATCAATTACTGGATTTGAAAGCCGCCATGGGTGTAGATTTAGGATCGAATGTATCCTTATCCGCGCCATTAAAAGTGCAGGCTTGGTCAGGGGATCAATTGCCTGAACTGATTCAATTAGCAACTGCCAGGCATCCAGCGGTCTTGAAAAGCGAAGCCGCGGTTCGGGAGGCTGAGGCACAGGTACGTGTAGCCAAAGCAGCACTATTACCTCAAGTGTACGGCCAAGTCACGGGTAACCTTCGTTTCCCGACAGAAGCCCCTATGATGGCCAATGGGGTCATTGGTATGCTGAATGCCTCCATGCCCGTATTTGATAAGAATCGGCTCAGTGAAATCTCCGAAGCGAACGCCCGGCTCCAAAAAGCCAAACAGGAATTGAGAGCACAGCAGTTAGAGATTGGAAAGCAGGTGGCACAGGCTTGGAATGACCTAAACTTTGCCGAACAGAATATTAAACTATCGGAGGCGGCCATTGTTCAGTCTCAGGAAGATTTTCGACTCATCCAGAAACGGGCGGAAGTTGGGCGTTCCATTCAGGTGGAAGTGCAAGACGCCGCTTTAAAATGGCGCGAAGCAGGTTTAAACCAAGCCACTGCATACTACTCCTATGAGTGGGCCAAAGCCAAGTTGTTAAAAGCCACTGGTGAAGTGTAATCGTAGGCCATTACACTTACTGGTTATACCAGGCTTTACGCCATGCCTTTAATTGACTGATTTCCTTCTCTTGGCTATCAATAATACTTTGAGCCATGGTTTTTATTTCAGCATGCTGGGCTTTTTGCTGGGCATCTTTAGCCATTGTGACTGCCCCTTCATGATGTGAAATCATGGCGTTTATAAAGCGAGATCATAGTTTTTATCGGCTGCTCCCAAGCTTTGCATCATATGGTGTTGGCATTGCATATTATTCATATGTTGTGAATCATTTGCATGCATTTGCGCTTCTATCTTGTTAGCACTCAAAAGTAGCAATGCAGTCAATAGGCTTATGCTTAAAATGGAAGTCAACATTTTTTTTCAAAACAGACTCCTCCCCTCTATTCTGCTTGGCATTTTATTCACTAAAGCCAGAAAAACTATTACCCTAACGTGCGGCTACTGCACCGGAAGGCTATTTAAGCGCATAGGGTTGACCCTGTACTATAATACAGGGTTTAGGATAACAGGGTAGGAAAAAGGTCAATTCAAGATGAAGCCATTGTCCAGGAAACAGGTTGCCGATGCGGCCAAGATAACAATTGAAGCGGTTCGATTCTATGAAAAAGAAGCGCTGATTGCTGAACCACCCAGAAGCCAGGCTGGTTATCGCCAATACCCGGCAGATACAGTAAAACGCCTACGGTTTATCAAGCGCGCGCAAAGCCTGGGCTTTTCTCTGCCGGAAATCAGAGAATTATTGGTCCTACGGGTAGATCCAGAAACCACAGCAGCGAACATTCGCTATCGTGCACAGCAGAAGATTCAAGAGATTGAACAAAAAATTCAGGCGTTGCACGCCATGAAATTAGCGCTTGAGCGCATCACAGAATCCTGTAATGGAAGTGGCCCGGCTACAGAATGCCCAATTTTAGAGGCTCTAGACCAGGAATTAAACGAAAGGGGGACAAAGTATGACTAAACAGCAAGAACATCACTGCTGCAGCGCTTCTCACGACAAGGAAGTCAAAGAGGTCGCATTAAGTAAAGTAGATCCCATCTGTGGAATGACGGTCAATCCCGAAACAACAGAGCTGAAATCCACTTACCAGGGTGAAACATTTTATTTTTGTAGTCAACATTGCCATAGCAAATTTGAGGCCAATCCCAAGCAAGCGTTGTCTAAAAGCGAACCGACATCCCATCCGGTTTTATCTGCCGACGATAAAACTAACCTGTTCACCTGCCCCATGCACCCTGAAATTCAGCAGCAAGGACCTGGTACCTGTGCCCTTTGCGGTATGGCCTTAGAGCCGATGATCATCAGCCTGGAAAATCCGGAAGATCCCGAATTGGCACAGATGGGGTATCGCTTCAAGTACAGCAGCATTCTGGCCGCCATTGTGGTTCTTTTCGCAATGATAAAACATCTGCCGAATCTGCAATTTCCTGAGTGGCTTTCAATGCAAACAAGCCAATGGATTGAACTGGCCCTAACTACTCCAGTGGTACTTTGGGGAGGCTGGCCTTTTTTTCAGCGGGGTGGGATGTCAATTCGGAATCGACACTTGAACATGTTTACCCTGATTGCGATTGGCACAGGCGTGGCTTACCTGTTCAGTGTTGTGGCGACGGTTGTCCCTGAAATTTTTCCTGCTTCGTTTAAGGACGTTCACGGCATGGTCGGGGTGTATTTTGAAGCGGCTGCTGCCATCACCGCATTGGTATTATTGGGGCAAGTACTGGAACTCAAGGCCCGAGAGCAAACCAGCGGGGCCATTAAGCAATTATTGGGGCTGGCCCCAAAAACGGCCCGTTTGATTGATGAGCAAGGTCACGAATTTGATATTGCATTGGAATCGGTTCAACTTGGCAATCATCTTCGGATCCGTCCGGGAGAAAAAGTACCAGTGGATGGGCGAGTGATTGACGGTCAAAGCAATATCGATGAATCTATGATTACTGGAGAACCGCTTCCCGTGGAAAAAATGCCCGGAGATCAGGTTACGGGCGGAACAGTCAACGGTACGGGCAGTTTGGTGATGCAAGCCGAGCGGGTGGGAAAAGACACGCTTTTGTCTCAAATTGTGCAAATGGTTTCAGAAGCCCAGCGGAGCCGTGCGCCAATTCAACGGCTGGCAGATACGGTGGCGGGCTGGTTTGTGCCCTTGGTATTACTGGTGGCAATTGCAACTTTTTTCATTTGGGCCACGGTAGGTCCAGAACCTCGTTTTGCCTATGCATTGGTGAATGCGGTCGCCGTTTTGATTATTGCCTGTCCCTGTGCCTTGGGTTTGGCCACGCCGATGTCCATTATGGTGGGAACCGGCCGGGGCGCGTCAGAAGGGGTGTTGATTAAAAATGCCGAAGCGCTGGAAACCCTGGAGAAGGTCAACACCTTGGTAGTAGACAAAACCGGCACTCTGACTGAGGGTAAGCCTAAGCTGGCTCAAGTAATCAGTATATCACCCAATTTAAGTGAGCTGGATCTCCTACGCCTGACGGCTTCTTTAGAGCAGGGCAGTGAACATCCGCTGGCAGAAGCGATTGTACAAGGGGCAAAGACCAGTAACTTGTCCTTGTTGCCTATTGAAAACTTTCAATCAATTACTGGACAAGGGGTCATGGGCCAGATTCAGGGAAAAGCCGTAAAGGTGGGCAATCAGCGGATGATGTTATCCCTTTCCTTGGAAACGCTTGAAAAACAGGCCAATGAAATGCGCCAACAAGGACACACTGTGATGTATGTAACCATAAATGATCATTTGGCAGGTCTGGTTTCGGTGGCCGATCCCATTAAGGCTTCGACACCGGAGGCCATTCAGCAACTTCAGAGGGAAGGCATCCAGATCATTATGGTGACTGGCGACAACCAGAAAACGGCTGAAGCAGTGGCTAAAGCACTGGGCTTGAACCAGGTGGAGGCAGAGGTGCTGCCCGAGCAGAAGCATGAGATTATCAAGCGCCTGCAATCGGAAGGACGAGTTGTTGCAATGGCAGGAGATGGAATTAATGACGCCCCCGCATTGGCTCAAGCACACGTAGGAATTGCGATGGGCACTGGCACGGATGTGGCCATGGAAAGCGCTAGCGTCACTCTGGTCAAGGGCGATTTAAGAGGGGTGATTAAGGCAATCCGGCTGAGCCGCGCGACCATGCACAATATTCGCCTAAACCTGTTCTTTGCTTTTGTTTATAATCTGTTAGGTGTTCCCATTGCAGCAGGATTGCTATACCCATTTACGGGCATGTTACTAAGCCCTATGGTGGCTGCAGCGGCCATGAGCCTGAGTTCCGTTTCCGTGATTGGTAATGCTTTGCGTTTAAGGACTATTAAAATCTAGCCTCTGCAGACTCTGTTTTCTGGCATAATTAAATGCGAAATACAGACATACTGGCCACTTTGTCTTTTAACTCTATTTTTTTACTAGGATAGGGTTAAAAGTGATTCCTGGCTGAGTTGAAAGTCGAAATTTATTATGGACAAAAACTTAATGCAGTATCTGATCAAAACATCACTGTCAGCATTAATTATTGTGGCCGTTTCTGAAGTTTCTAAGCGCAATAGCTGGTTGGGTGCATTACTAGCCTCTTTGCCTCTGGTCTCTGTACTTGCCCTAATCTGGTTATATAGTGATACCAAGAGCATTGAAAAGGTAGCGTCACTCTCTACAAGCATTTTTTGGATGGTTATTCCTTCATTATCTTTGTTTTTGCTGCTGCCCATTTTACTCAAAAAACACATACCTTTTTATTTAGCACTCACTGTATCCTGCCTGATAACTAGTCTAATTTATTATCTGGCCTCTTTGATTTACGGAAAATTGGGGATTAAGCTTTAACCATTTTGCAAATACCTTCAGGCAAGCAGTATAGTTTTGCTAAACAGAATTGAGAATAAGTCTTATAAAAGCGATGACTGAGTCACGGATTGCCTCGTTTGGGCAAACCAGTTCTCCCAGTCGGAAAATTCTTCTCCCAGGCTGGCCAATAGTTTCTGTTTTTCTTGTTCCGGGATGCGGATAAACAGACCTGATGCCTCCACCAACACTTCGTTCGTGCGTTTCAGCTTAATAAGGCCTTTCATCTCCATAGCCCGCCCGGCATCTCGAATCAATTCTGCTTCTACCCATAACGCTTCTCCAAGAGGCGCAGGTTTCCGAAATTTCAATTCCAGTTTGCCGGTCTGAACCCATTTGTCATAAAGAAAGGCCACCCGCCCAATGGTTTCATCCAGCACCGTGGATAAAATTCCCCCATGCACGATGCCCGGCCAGCTTTGGTGGTGATCCTGCGGCGTAAATTCAGCCCAAACCTTGTGCTGGTCACTGAAGAAATTCATTTGTAAACCATTCGCATTTTCTCGACCACAGACAAAGCAAAAGCGCGACGCTGGTTGGCGATTCTGGCTAGTCATTGGGTAGGCTTCGGGTTCTGTGATAGTCACAATGCTTCTCTCCATTTGATTATAGACATTAATGTAGTACAAAAACAGGTTTGGCAATCGCTTCAATTTGGCCAGCATGAATGGGTCCAAAATAACGACTATCAAAGCTTTCAGGATGGTAAGTTGATACTAACCAAACACTACCAGTTTGCACGATGTATGTTTTGTGAACTAACTGAGGTAATGGAAAGTTTCTTCTATCCTGGGGCAAGGACTGGCTATTCAATAGCCAGTTTCCATTCACAGCAACCCCTTGTGATGTCACCGAAACGACATCGCCTGCAACAGCAGCCACTGGCTTCATAAGGTGCATAGAGCCGCCAGGGCAATCTCCATCAGGAATGTAACCTCGCTGTTTGGCCATTCGAAAGAAGGGCGTATCCCGCGGACAAAGCCAGACAAACTGTCCACGCCGAATAGGACCATGGATGGGTTCTATCTTCCAAATGCCTGGGGGGACGGATGGTGTAGTAATAATCCGATAGCCTTGGGCATAAAACACCCATAACAGGCTCCCAATCAGGGCAACCCCACTAAAATACCGAATCAATAGCGATTTCATCGGGCTTGGGTTGGAGGTTGCTGGATCCTCTCCAATCTCACAGGCTGCACCCGCTGCTTGATACCAGAGCTTGTAGAGCTGCCACTTGAAGACGTCAAGTTGCCCGTATGTTTAAGCCTGATTTGCTTTGCCTCCAAGATTGTATCTGACTGTTTGGGTGGCGCAATTTTGGCAGCCTCTTTAAACCAGGGATCGCGGAAATACAGAATTTGAGTCCCCTGAATTGGCGCGTGGCCTGCCGCAAAAATCAGCATTTCTCCAGGATTTTCAATATTGCCCAGCCGGTCTTTTCTAGGCGCTTTTAAACGCATAACTTCATCTGGTGTCATCAATGGGCGGCCCAGAGAGTGAAACGAACGGCTGACTTGACCCAGCATTCCACCTGAGCGTTTTCCCGAACTGGTATAGTCCTCTTTGACCACGGTTGCTTGCCCCAACAGCTTGGATAACCATTCTGCCGTCAGCACGTTATTGGGTGCATAGGCCACCCGAATATGACAGTTGGCAAGAATGCTTTCATTTTGCCCGTATGCGGCTTGCAGTTGGGCGATATCCTGCATGATGAGATAGGCTTTCATGCCATACCCTGCAATGAATGCCAAGGCTTCCTGAAACACTTCCAGACGGCCAAAGGTGGGGAACTCATCCAGCATTAACAGCAGACGCTGTTCATAGGATTTGGCGGGCTGGCCGCCTTCAAATTTTTGCTCATCTCGGGTCAAAACGCGCACAATCTGGTTCAGGATCAGGCGCATTAGGGGCTTCAATCGATCTTTGTCTGCCGGGCGAACCACCAGGTAAAGTGAAACCGGATGCTTTTGATGCATCAGGTCATGGATAGAAAAATCACTGCGGCTGATATTCTTGGCGACCAATGGATCCCGGTAAATGGTCAAAAAAGCCTGAGCGGAAGAAAGCACCGAACCCCGTTCTTGCTCTGGCCGATTCAGCATATCTTGTCCCGCTGAAGCCACCACTTGCCGGGCGGTTTGGCTACTGTGTCGGTTACTCACCATCTCCTCATACAGGGCATCAATTGGGCGGGTGGGATCTGAGATGGCATAGGCCACATCGGATAAGCTGGCTTTTTTGCCGGTCTGGTAAATCAAATGCAAGATTAGGCCGGTTAAAAACGCATGCGCAGTCTTGGCCCAGTGATCCACTAGGCCTTTTCCATCGGGATCGACAATGATGTTGGCTAGGTTCTGCACATCGCCCACTTCGGTCACGCCGAGGCGCACTTCATCCAACGGGTTAAAGGCACAACTGCCGATTTCGGAAGCGGGGTCAAACTTCAACACCGTGCCGTTCAACTGATGTTTTCGGTAGCCCGCCGTTAGATTCCATAGTTCCGCCTTCATGTCATTGACCACTACCGAATGCGGCCAAGTCAGTAAGGTGGGAACAACCAGGCCTACGCCCTTCCCAGAGCGCGTGGGAGCAATGGCTGCAATATGTTCCGGGCCATTGTGGCGCAGATAATGCAGTCGTTTTTTCTGATCCGTCCAACCGCCCACATAAACCCCGGCATTAGGCTCCTGTGGGTTTGGCAGTAGACCCGTGTCTTCAATTTCTGCTTGGATGGCAAAATGGGCAGTGCCATGTACGTCTTGGTGGCCTTGAGGATTCCGTGCCCGAAGAGTCAACAGCGTAAAGTACGAAAAGACAGTGATTCCCAGCGTTAACAGCAGGAATACATTAACCACTGAAAACGTTTGAGGCCCACTGGTGGCAAACTGGTTCTGCCAAACCAGCCAATTCCACGGGGCATAAAAACGCTCAAACCAGGGATTCCCCAAAGCTGGATTATAGTGGAATCGCTCGGCCACAAATTGCGTGGCTCCCGTGCTGGCCAAAATCATGACCAAGGCCATAATCGTCAAATCCAGCGAAGTTTGAGTCTGTGGTTTAGCTTTGCTCATCGCCCTCGTCCTTTCAGCTGGCCTGAATACTGCCATTGGCCTTTCTCATCCAATTGAACCGTCTGCCCCACAGCAATTTTCTTAAAGTCCTCTGATCGCTGAACGGGTTTAACCAACAGGGCTTCTTGGGTTTCAAGTAGCACAACTTCAGAGCCATCCGTTAAAGTACGCCGCCCCTGATAGCTTACAGTACCTGCATCTTGAGCCATCCAAGCCCGATGGGGTTTCAGATCGTTCACCCGTTCCCGCATCCGGTTTCGCTCGGTGATATAGGCCTGCAAAGCGTGTGAATTAGAGCTTTCTGGTCGCAGAGATGCTTGTTGCGCCTGAATGAGTTGTAGACGCTCTTGCTCCAGCCCTTCATCTTTGAAGCTCACCGCCATTTTGTGTTGAGCGGCCAGCTGCACAATTTGCCGTTTGAATTCAGGGCTGCCTTGCACATCCAGGGGCTGATTTTGAAAGCGCTCAGCGGCCATTGTGAGGGCCAAAATGGTGGAACCCATGGTTACAGTGCTGACCGATACCCATTGCTTCTCATCGGTCACAGAACCCCCGTCTTGGACTTGGTATATCAAGTCGCCGTTTTTACGAATGAAGGGCTTCAAATCCTGATAGATAAGTTGCTTGGCTTGCGTCAGGTCATCCGCAGTTAATAAGGCCTTTTCAAAGTTATCTTGCTTGGCTTTCCGATGGCGTAGTAGCTCAAGCGCCTTGCTACTTCCTTGTTCCGCTTCCTGAATCAGGAATTCTTGCCATGTCGGTGCGGGTTGCAAGGCTTTCAAATTCTGTTTTTGGCGTTTTACTGTTTCGCGCTGCGCTTGCAATGCCGATTGGCGATTTTGCGCCAATTGCTGGTAGGCCAGCCGTTTGGCTTGTGAAGTCAGGCTGGATTGCTTAATTTTCAATCGTTCCTGAGCATGCCAGACTTTTAAATGCTGGGCAAATCGTTCTTTCTCAGTTGCCAGGCGTTCTTTGAGTTGGCTTTTGGCCAGCCAAGCCGATTGTTTTTGAGATTGAAAATTCGTATAAAGTTCTTGCGCTGCTTCATCCGTCTGCTTTGGCCCTTTCTGGTAAGTCATTTTAGGGTTTTCCTGTTTGGTCACAGGCGATTGAACGTTTTCAGGGGGAACATACACCCCAAAGCGCTCAGTCAAACTTTTAAAGGACAGACTTTGATCAACAGAACTGGCTTTAACCCCCATGGACCCATCGGCCAGGGTTACGACCAAACCAGCGCCACGCGGTTTAATCATCAAGCCATGCTCGGCCATCACTTGGTGCAGTGCCTCCCAGCCTTTCCCCTCTTGTACTGCTTGAACCAAGGCTGGTTTGGCTTCCGTCTGAATCCAGCCCAGTAAGGTTTGCTCCCCAGTATGGGCCTCCAAGACTTGGGCTTTGCCGTAGCGTTGTCCCTGGCCCATGCCGTTATCCACGGTCAATCCGTGTTTAAGTTCCAGCGCTCGGCAAGTCTTATCCCGGATATAGTAATCCCGATAAGGCTCATGGAGCTTAAATGTAGCCGGATGCACCTTGTTGATGGCCAAATGAAGATGAATATTATCCGTATCCTTATGCACCGCGCTAATCCGCTGGTGTTCCTCAAAACCCAAAGCTTCGCACACCTGGTCTTCGATATCTTCGAGTTGCGTTCGGGTGGGCTGTTCACCCTCAGGAAATGAAATCACACAATGATAGGTTTTATCCGCTTGAGAACGTGTATTTTGAGACTGAGTGATCAGCACTTCGGCAATGGCCATTGCCGGAATTTCAGCCTCACAATTGGAAAGTCGATACCAAAGCACCTTCTCGCCTTCGGTTTCTGCTTTTAAGTCCACCACGTATTCAGCGGTACGTGTCCACAAAATGGTGGCCGCATCGTTCTTGGCTTCCAGCACATAGCGGCCCAAGCGGTCAAAATCGGAGGTTTTCAGTTTCCGGTCAATTCGCTTGGAAATCATAAGCGCTTTTTCTCTGTCATCACAATATGAGCCAATTCTAGTTGCAGCGACTCGATTTGCTGGAGCACAGAGCGCACGTTACTGGCATCAGTTCCGTCCCCCTTCTTTTCCGTCAGCCAAAGCTTAAGCAAGCCACCCAATCGACCCTGATCCGCATGAAGTTTGATGAGTGTTGTAATGGCGACTTTATCAAAGGCACTTTTAGGTTCAAAGCCCAAGGCCAGAGAACGCATGAACGTACTAGGGGCCAACTTGACAGCGCTTGCCCGGTGTTCTATTTTCACCCGCTCACTGGCGGAAACATAGACTTTAATGGGATGCAGACGATCCCGGATCTCCCGATCTGCCATTGGATTTCCCCTTGAATTTTAACCACTTGAATGACTTGGCGGTAGCCAAACAGGACGTGCGTTGAGGGGTTCCCCCGAATAAGCTTTCTCTGTATTGGAGGGATGCAAGCTGTGCTTGTAGGCCTACAATACCTGTCCTGCCATTTTTTATTACGAAAATCTGTGCAAAAGTATGCAATATTCATGTCACACTGGCCTTTTTCATGCAACGTTTGCATTGTATTGCACTGTTTTGCATAGTTTTTCGGAGTTTTGCGTTCTTTTGCATTCTCAAGAAGGCCAAACTATGCAAAACTTGTCAAAAGAATGAGTCCCGTGCTATCGTTCGCATGCTTTCGCGAGCAGTGACTCGATTTTTCATGTCAAGAGGGTTTCATGAACCAAACAACCAAGGGCCAATATGGCCTGGGACGCATCACGTTCAAGGCGCATTTTGCAGAGATTCAGCAGGAAATTGAAGCGGGTTATCCGCTAACCCAAATCTATGAAAAACGAAAAGACAAACTCGGAATCGCATACACCCAGTTTACCCGCTACGTGGGCAAATATATTTCCAGGGAAGATGTTAATAAGCCCAATGCCGAAACACCTCTCTCGAATGAGCAGAGTACCAAAACTGAGGCAAGGCCCTCAAAATATATTTCAGCAACTGTGACACCCAAGAAGGGCTTAAATGACCCAACGCCATTGGCTGACAGTGAATTATTTTAAACAAAACACCAGTGAGAGGAGTTTATACGATGAAACGAGTGCATTTTGTATTACAGGGTAAAGGCGGGGTCGGGAAGACTTTCGTGGCCTCTTTGCTAGCCCAGTACCACCAAGAGCAGGATCGGGAGGTAATTTGCATTGATACCGATCCCGTAAACGCTACGTTTTCAGGCTATAAAGCCTTCAATGTCCAACGCTTAGAGTTGATGGACGGCAATGAGCTGAACCCTCGAAAGTTTGATCAGATGATGACCCTACTGATTGAACAGGATAGCCATTTTATCATTGATAACGGGGCGGCATCCTTTTTGCCGCTTTCCAACTATTTGCTGGAAAACGATGTCATTAATTTGCTTTCAGACAATAGTAAAGAAGTCTATATTCACACCTTGATCAGCGGCTCTCAAGGTTTACGGGATACATTGACAGGGTTTAGTAAATTGGCGGAACATTTACCTGAAAAAGCCAATTTAATAGTTTGGCTGAATGACTACTTTGGCCCAATCGTCAGCGAAGATGGCAAAACGTTTGAAGAGATGAAAGTTTACACTAAGCACAAAGGCCGGATAAGTGGATTAATTCGTATTCCTCGCCAAACATCATCCACTTTTGGCCAAGACGTGGAAATGATGCTGGCACATCGGGCCACCTTTGCAGAAGTCAAAGAAAACCCCATCTTTGAACTGATGGCCAAGCAACGCCTGACGATGGTTAAGCGTAACCTATTTGAACAAATGGATGCGGTGGCAGTATAAGCTCATGATGGAAACGCAAGTTCTAATACAGGAAATTCAGAAAAAACACCAGATTACCCTAAAGCCCGATGACCCGGTCTTTGTTGTGGTCACACTGAATGAGCTACTACTTTCTCATTATCTTGAAAAGTTCCAAGCCTTGCTGGAAAAGCAAAACAAGCTGGTGGCATCTCAGGGGATAGAGAGGCTGAATCAAGCTTCTGCCATGGGCAGTGAAATGATCAATCGGTCCCTAGAAGCTTTAAGTCAGACTCTAGCTGAAAAGACCGTTAAGTTAACAAATGAGCACCCATCTGAAATTGATGCCAAAAGACCACAATATTATGATTGGCAAAAGATGATAGCTAATAATATTGATTGGTGTATGTATAGCTTTACGGCTTGTGCTTTTTTCGTGATTGGTATAATTTTCAAAACATTCTTTCACAACTGACCGGGTCCCTTTTTCAGATCCACTTGGGGCAGAGATTGGGAAATTTGGTCCTGCCCCTGAAAAAATGACCATTTGCTCGCAAGGAAATGCGATGGAGCCTCTCCCAGGCAATCAGTAGTGAAGATTGAATGCTTAAGGAAAGGGCGCTGCCCTCACCGCTTCAAGGGTAAAGGCTGCGCCCGGCTCCTGGCGTCACCGCCCTTGCATCGTCTCACCCGATTCAACACCAGAGAGGGAGGTCGGCACCAGTGACCGGCCAGAACTTTAAAGGAGTTGACCATCATGGCTGAAATCAGAGGACGCGTGAAACCCGATTATTACGAACTCATCAAAGCAGTGGCTGATTTTACAGGCGATACACCCTTTGAATTCTGCTTGACCGCAGGCCTTGAAAAAGCGCGTGAGCTGATTGTGGAGAAGTTTGAATTCGAGAAAAACTATCAGGCCTACAAGACGGGCCAGGGAAGATCCAATCCAGTTTCATGAAAATTGAAACTGGATATCCAATCAGAGCCCTCTGTAGGTTTTCAATAGCCTGACTGAGACCCACGCTCGGTACCATCCAAAACTAGAGTTTCAGGATATTAGCACAATTGAATGGCCTCAGCCAAAAAACACACTCAAAATATCATCGTCGAGATCAAAAAAGCGGTGTATAAAAGCTGTTTGAAACCCATTTAGGGTTTTGAATAGCTTTTATACACCATACCTTTGCGTGCAAAATTCTGCGTGTTTACTTTCAGCCACGCAATTCAGCATTTTCAGAGTTAAGCACTTTGGCGAAGTAAGGCCTGTTCTTGTTGCCAGCGCTGGATAAATTGCCGGGGTGCCAGATAATTTAAAGCACTGTGGGGGCGTTCCTGGTTGTAATGCTCTCGCCATGCCTCAATGACCACTTGGGCTTCCTTGAGGGAGTCAAACCATTCCAGATTCAGACATTCGTCCCGAAAGCGGCCGTTAAACGATTCACATTTTCCATTCTGCCAAGGGCTTCCAGGCTCAATGAATAAGGGCTTGGTGCCTTGGGTTTCCAGCCAGCCTTGCAAACAGTGGGCAATGAATTCAGAGCCGTTATCTGAGCGCAAATAAACTGGAATCCCATAATCCTTGAATAATGTCTCCAAGGTTAAACGGACATCTTCTGACCGTAAACGCCGCTCCACTCGAATGCACAGGCTTTCGCGAGTGAATTCATCCAACACGGTCAGCAGCCGAATCCCGGTGCCCTTGCTGAGTCGATCCTGCACGAAATCCAGCGTCCAGACATGATTGGGTGCTTTGGCTTGCTCAGGCACTAGCACGGTCACGCCAGAACCCTTGCGTCGTCTTCTATGTTTCTTTTTGACTTGTAGGCCTTCCTCGCGCCAGATCCGTCGGACCCGTTTCACATTCACTTTCCAACCCAAGGGTTCTAACAGGGCGTGAATGCGACGATAACCAAAGCGGGGGTGTTGGTATGCCAGCCGTCGGATTTCTGCTCTTAATGCATCCTCGTCAATGAGTCTGGGTTGATTTAAATGACTCCGACTGATTCCAGCAAGGCGGCAACTGGACCGAATCGACAAGCCCCAGTCTCGGACCAGGGCCTGTTGAATCATTCGGCGGCGAGTAGGCCCTAATACTTTTTTAACACGTCCTGGAGCGCATCCAGCTCCAAGGTGCGTTCAGACAACAGCTTCTTGAGCCGGGCATTCTCGGATTCCAAAGCCCGCAACCGCTTGGCTTCAGAAATGGTCATCCCACCATACTTCTGCTTCCATTTAAAAAATGTGGCCGCTGAGATACTCAACTCCCGGCACACCTTCTCCACCGTCTTTTCGCCCGATACCTGGCTACGTATAGCCGCGATAATCTGCTCTTCCGTAAATCTGGAGATCTTCATTGCTTAAGGTTCCTTTCTTCCCATGAATAAAAACCTCAAGTTTTAAATGGTTCCCTATATGGGGCGCAGATCAAGCCTTCAGAGGGTTTTTAATGCTTCGACTTATATTATTTATGGAGCGTCTCTGGTCAATCTTGCTAAAGAAAATGAGATGCTCAGGCTCAAGCCTTACTCAAGCTGCTTTCGATTTAAATATGTCCGAATCTGGGTACTAATAGTACCCAGAGATCCCTAAAATTGAACTAGCCCCTGGTGAGCATCTGTTGAAAATGGTGAGCCTGGCCTGCAGGAGCAAGAGAACAAAAACTTCAGTGTAATGAATACTCATCAGCTTACCAAACAGTAGTAAATTAGGTTGTAAAAATATACATATTATAAATCTTTGCAAGGTAAGTTATAATAAACCAGGTTAAAAATATTTCAATATCATAAATTAACATAAGTCAAGGTATCATAAGTAGCATTCAGTTTCCGATTTTTTACCGAGGAATTAAAAACTGAAGCCTTGGAACATTGGCAAGCGACCCTGGGTACTTTTGTGGAAGATCTACCTCCCTGCCAGGATGGACTGGATACATTGCAGGGTATCGTACCGTGCTATTTTCGAGTATCGGCATTGTTGCTTTCCACTCGACTGGTACCGGATTTGCTTGGAACGAGCCGATCTTTCAGGATGACCTGTCGGTAAGCCTCCCAATGATCCGCGCAATACAAATGTGGATGAAATCGTTGCTCTATCCGTTTATAAAAGCGTCGAAAAGTGAGTGTATCCCGGCCACCCAGTTCCCAGTCTAATAATTACCCCGTTTCATAAGCGACTGCTGTCCAAATCCAGAGCTTTTGACTTTTTTTTCACAAAATGCCACTGTTCATCCAGTTCCACCACTGAAGCCGATTGGATGTTCGACGCAGCGTCGGGCAGTCCTTGCGCATATTGCCTGACCCATCGCCGAACGGAGGTGGGTGAAATATTTTCCAATCGCCCAATTTGCCGAAAGCTCACCCCGCTACAATACAGGCGGATCACCCGGACTTTCTTTTTCGCAAAATCTCGTTTGTGCTTAGTAATGAAGTGATAATGACAGGCTTTGCACTCATATCGTTGCTGCCCTGAGTAAAACCACTTTTGATAACCCGCTCACTACAACAGCTAAGACATCTCATCTTCACGGTCCCCCCCTGGCTTGCCAGGCAATAAAGACGCTTAGCTATATAAATAGGTTCACTCCCAAAGTTTTTATGTTATTAAAACAGTATTTATGAAAGTTATCTTGACAGACAAATGTTTTCAGGTAATCAATAAAATTCACTCGAAAAGTTTTATCACCCTTGTTACTGACTTGAACCCAACAGACTCATAAAGGAACATACGGACGTGTCCATATCTACCGAACTTTTAACGCGTAGTCAGTCATCTGTCATACCGATTGATCAACCCACTCATTCCTACAAATTGGAATCACACGCTGCGCAATCCATCCAGTTGCAATTACAAATCAAAAGAGTGGCGGACTTTTTGCTTTCCTTGATTGGCCTGGTGTTGATCAGTCCTATGTTGTTGGTGCTGGCCATTCTGGTTCGTCTGTCGTCTCCAGGGCCTGTTATTTATAAGAGTGTGCGGATAGGCAAAGATTATCAACCCATTTATATGTATAAATTTCGCACCATGGTTCAAAATGCGGATCGCTTATGGGATGACTTGAAAAAAGATCAGACGGCGCAGACTGAGCTGTTGAAGTTAAAAAATGACAATCGCATTACCCCACTCGGTAAATTCTTGCGTAAGTATAGTTTGGATGAGTTTCCCCAGCTGTTTAACGTACTCAAAGGAGAAATGAGCCTGGTGGGCCCTCGGCCTTTTGTCCCTGCGGAAAGCAATATTTTTAAATACCCTTACACTTCCAGATTTTCGGTGATGCCTGGAATGACTGGGCCTTGGCAAGTGAGTGGCCGTTCAGACCTTTCGTTTGATCAGCTTTGCAATATTGAATTAAAGTATGTGATGCAGTGGAGCCTGTTGACCGATGTTCTGATTCTGCTCAAAACACTCCCCTGCGTACTCTTGAAAAAAGGCGCTTATTAATAGCTGAAGGCAATGATTCGAGTTAGCCCACCAAACAGGGCAAGACCAAAAACAAAAACCCTCTACTTTTAAACGGTCCCCGTTATTGGGCTCAGATTACAGCATTTAGGCATTTGTTATTTAACTATCGAAAGAGTGTACTCCTAAAAATTTAGGAAGTATTTAAAAAACCTTGCTTTGTCAACATGTTTGAATCCAAATAAGTTAACAATTATAAGCTTTACTTTATGATAACTATTCAGATATGATTAAACTCTTGTAAGGCCCGAACGGCACTTGCAATCGTGTCCGCCCTCATCTTTTACTTTGGCTTCAGTTTTCTAATTTTCGCGGAGGTTTTCCCTAGACTTTATGCGCAGACTGGACGCGTTAACTGGTATCAGAGCTTTGGCAGCCCTTTGGGTGGTGCTTTTTCATTTAAGCACGGGCCTGATAAATTTCGGTTCCCTTACACCCCTCTTCAGTAGAGGGTATCTAGGCGTCGATTTGTTCTTCCTCTTGAGCGGATTCATTATCTCGTACGCCCACCAGAAAGATTTCCTGAACATTCGTAAAAAGCTACTCGTTCAGTTCCTGTGGATGCGATTGGCCCGAATTATGCCGGTTCACTGGTTCATCTTATCCCTCTTTTTGATTAATTTCCTGGTTCGAGTACAGTTGGTTGGCACGCACCCCGGAGACGAAATCCATTTTTCGTTTTGGAGTTTTATCTGTCATACTCTGAATATACAGGCCTGGGGGCTAACCCACCCTCTGACCTGGAACTACCCAGCCTGGTCGGTAAGCGCGGAATGGTTCGCTTATCTTCTTTTCCCTTGGCTAAAGGTGCTCACGGTACGTATCAACTCCCCAAAATTAAATCTGCTGGCTGGAGCCGTACTTTGGCTTTCTTTTTATCTGACTGCACTGGCTCTGGGGAAAAACGGTAGCATCAACTGGTGCGACGCATATTCATTAATCCGGGTCACCGCTGAATTCACAACCGGGATGCTGCTTTACAACATTTATAAAATTCAATTGCAAAAGCCCGCTTCGGGTACTCTGGACGGTTGGTTCGGGTTGGTCTTGCTGGTCTGCGTCTTGGGTATATACACCAACTGGAGCGATTTTATAGTGGTTCCGTTCCTCGCCGTTTTAATTTATGCTCTGTCGTTTGCAGGATCTGCCTGTCGGGCCATTTTTGCGAACCGACCCATGATTTATCTTGGAGAGATTTCGTATTCCTTATATATGGTGGACGCTTTCCTTACCATGCTTTATCTTCAGCTTACTAAGCTATTGCCCGCACTTTCTTCCCTTCAGAATATTCCCGCCCTATTCATAATGGTAAAAATACTGGTTTCGGTAGCCTGCGCCCACTGTTTATTTACGTATGTCGAGAAACCTTCTCGCAATTACTTACGAGATTGCATTCACAAAGGATTTCGCATGCCCACGTTTTTCAAACGGAAAGCCGATTTCAAATCCGAGCTGGAAATAAAAGCACAAGTTGAATCAAAATTGTCAGGATTGATCCCGTGAAAAAAAGCGATTTTTGGAAACCATTTTACAGTTTCTGGCCCAAAGCCATTCAACCACGACACGAAGGTTATTCCTTACTGTTGGCGATTCCGGGCGATTTGCCGGTATTTCTGAAAATCGCAATGGAAGTCTGTTCGTCGCAGAACTTGCAACATTGCGTAGAGCTTTTGGTAACGCCTGATCAGCGTTCAGAGGCTTTTCGCAAGGTCTTTGAATCCTGCCGAAAAAGCTGGCAAGGACCTCCGTTGCGCCTTACCGAACTCAACCGATTTGAAAACTGGCTGACCACACGGGCTAAAAATCCCGGCACAAACCACTGGTTGCAGATCATACGAGGAATTGGCGCGAGCCGAAGCCGTCTGGCGCTATTGCACGACGCGGATTTGTTTATCACGGATCAGCAGTTCCTCAAAAAGCATTACGAGCTTTGCACAAATCGGCAACTGGTTTGCCTGGGTGTCAGCCCCGCCTGGGATGGCTGGTTTGCCGATCAGGGCTATGACTACCTCACCGCCACTTGGGAAATGCTGGTGGATGTCAGCTGGGTTCGGCAATGGGCACCCTGGGTGCACCGTGGCCAGATTCGTCGGTTCAAAGGTCAGGATCACTTGTTCGATACGTTATACTGGGCCGAATGCCATACTGAAAGCCAGAAAATCGCCCGGCATTATGGCGAACATGGCTTCGTGCACTTCAATTACGTCATCAGCACCTACCGGCAATTCCAAAAAAGCGTTGATTCATTTGAAGACAGCCGGTTTTGTCTTTTACTGATTCGCCTGCTGATTAATGCTTTCGATACGAGCGATTGGCCTTATGAGATTCCGACCATTCCCGCATTAATCGCCGGAATTCAAGATTCCGCCAACCGGGTGACTTACATGGCGCCCGAAACCACCGAAAACTATGAAATTTTTCGGCAAAAACTGGAGCAATTGTTGAATACTTTCTATATTCAACCGTCTACAGCCCGCCAAATCCGAAGTGATTTGCTGCCGTTCGATCATCACTTTAATTTTACTCAAACGCCTCCCGTTGACTGTCCCCTCTAAATTCTAATTACCATAGCCGCACTCAACCCAGAATGAGACCCTTATGAAACTACATTTTCACAAGCACCCCCACAATAATTTTGGTGACGATTTGAATGCCTGGCTATGGGAGCATTTCCTGCCGGATCTGTCCGCACCACACATTGCCCCCAATAGCCTATTTATAGGCATCGGCACCCTCCTAAACAGTAGTATTCCAAAGTCGGAGCAATACGAGGTTTTTGGCACTGGGGTCGGTTACGGCAAAGGATTACCGGACATCGACAGCTCTTGGAAATTCCACTGTGTACGAGGGCCCTTGTCAGCCCAGACACTGGGCTTGCCCGAAAGTACCGCTGTCGCGGATCCCGGTATTCTGGTTCGCCGGGTGACACAGCTTACCGAGGGTAAAAAAATCTACCGATTTTCCTACATGCCTCACGTCGACTTCGGTATTCTGGGCAACCGTAGCCTGAAAACCATATGCGCTGATCTTGGCTTTGGATTTATCGATCCCCGGATGTCGTTCGAGCAGATCCGCAACGCGCTGGATCAGACGGAGATTTTGATCACAGAGGCAATGCATGGTGCTATCGTGGCAGATGCGTTGGGGTTACCATGGATTCCCGTCCGTTCGCACCATACCATCCTGTCCTACAAATGGCAGGACTGGTGTCAGTCGGTTAAAGTTCCCTACAATCCCACCACTTTAACCACCGTTTTCGATTTCCCCGGTCCGTTCAGCTGGAGCTGGCCCAAACGGCATCTTCTGTACCCAAACCCATTGCGGATGCTAAGCATGAAGCGGCAACTCCGCCAGATTGCTGCCACCGTTGCCCCAACGCTAAGCCAGCGGACAGTGATTGAAGATCGCACGCAGGAATTGGAGCATCGATTGGAAGCATTCCGTCGCGAGTATGGTATGAATGCACTTTCCACCTCCGATAGAACACTCATTTCAGCTTCTACTTAACGCCTACCCGACCCTGGAGATGATTCACCCATGCTTGGCGACACCCCTTCCACCGGCTACCTGATCAGCCAGTATCCCTCACGTTCGCACACATTTATACTTCGGGAAATTCAGGAAATTGAGCGGCTGGGACTGCCCGTCAAAGTGGCCTCCATCAATCAGCCGGACCGCGCCATGGATGCCATGATGCCAGATGAGCAACAAGAAGCCGCACGGACTCATTACATCAAATCACAAGGCGCTGCTGGAGCGCTAAGAGCCTTAGTCCAGGAATTCAAGGCCAACCCAGTGGGGGTGCTGAAGGGTCTGGCGGGTGCAATCCGGCTGGGCAGATCGCATCCCAAAACCTTGCTGATCCATCTCGCCTACTACGCAGAAGCGGTGATGGTGGCCTGCTGGATGCGCCGGAACCAGCTGCGTCACCTACATGTACATTTCGCGCAAGCCGTTTGCACCGTGGGCATGTTGACAAAACTCATCAATGGTTGCCAGTATTCCTTTACAGTACATGGCCCGGATGAGTTTTCCAATGTTGAGCATCACCGTTTGCGGGAAAAATTCGCCATGGCGGATCGCATCATCGCCATAACGTATTATGCTCAGAGCCAGATCATGCTGCATGCAAACTCCGAAGATTGGGGTAAAATCCTTATCGTACGAGTGGGATTGGACTGCGAACCCTTCTTAATGTTGGCGGCGGAGAGAATCAAACATCACGCAGCCAGAGGAGTTCCCGAGATTCTGTCCATCGGGCGCTTGTCCCCCGCCAAAGGGCAGTTGGTGCTTTTGAAGGCGCTGGCCAGTCTGAAATTGAAAAACGTGTCGTTCCACCTGACCCTGGTCGGTACTGGACCGCTACACGCCTTGCTGGAAAATGAAGCCAAAAGGCTAGGCTTGGACGATCGCCATTTGACCTTCGCAGGTGGCAAAAACCAGGATGAAATTCATGCTTTGATCCGGGAATCGGATCTGTTTGCATTGAGCAGCTTCGCCGAGGGCCTGCCGGTAGTGCTGATGGAAGCCCTGCTGGCCGAACTTCCGGTTGTTACAACAACCATTACCGGCATCCCGGAACTCATCCAGCATGAACGGGAAGGTCTGCTGGTTGCTGCAGGGGACAGCGAGGGATTCGCCGAGGCACTGCAACACTGTCTAACCCATACGGCGGAAGCACAGGCCATGGCACAGTCTGGCCAGAAACGGGTGCTCGAACTGCATGACATACACGTCACCGGACGCCAACTCTACCGTTGCTTTACGGAACTGGCGAACCGCGATAGTGAAATTTTTGGACCTTCCCAGGCAGGCGTGGAGGCGCTTCATGCGCCCATCGTATCACTGGCGAAACCCTGATGAAAATCGCAGTTGTGCTTCCACAAGATGAAAAAATGCATGCTTACTATGGGGGCGCTATTGCCCGATGGGTGGCGCAAGTTTACCTGCATCGCAGCGGCGACATCAACTTCACTGTTTTTTCCACCCACTTTCAAAAAAAAGGTGCTTACCCGGTGCCCGTGCAGGGCCACGGGTTCCTGAGCCGTTTCATCCAACCCCTCTTACGATTTCCAAAAAACGACACGATCACGCTTCGTGGGCTGTTCTGGATGGCTTACCTATGCCTGACCACTAACCATTTCAAGGGCTATGACGCCGTGCATATCCATAACCAAGTCCATTACGCAGTTTGGCTGCGCAAGCTGGGATACCAGGGCAAAATCATTTTGCATATGCACAACACCGTCCAGACTTTTTTACCGGATCGCAGCCAATGGCCGCGCCTGTACCAGTCAATCGATATGGCCCTGTTCTGCAGCCATTTCGTTTTACGCTCCGCTCGAAACGGTTTTGAGCCGATACTACCCAAAACAGCGGTGGTGTACAACGGGGTTCAGCTTTCCGCCCACAATCTGCCACCGGAACGGCAAGCACTTACGCTTTTGTTTGCGGGAAGATTAGTCAAGGAAAAAGGCTTATTGGAAGCCATGGAAATACTGGCAGAACTGCGCAAACGCGGTATTCAGGCGATCTTGAATGTTGCAGGCGCTGCCGGTTTCGCCACTTCCAAAATCACGCCCTACATGGCCCTTGCCCAGGAACGTGCCGATGCAATTAACGCACACTATGGCGCTGCGACGATCCGGTTTCTGGGTTACCGCTCCCACGAGGCGCTTCTGGAGGAAATGGCTCGCTCGCGGGTTTTCCTGTTTCCTGTCCTATGGGATGAACCTTTCGGGATGGTCATGGTCGAAGCGATGAGCACCGGAACTCCAGTGGTCGCTTCTCGTAGAGGTGGCATTCCCGAAGTGCTGCAAGACGTCGGTACGCTAGTAGACGAGATGAAGCCTTCGGTCTGGGCAGACGCCCTTCAACCCTATCTACAGGATAACGCATTCTGGGAAGCGCAATCGAAGGCCGCCTTGCAACATGTCCAGGAAAACTTCGGCTGGCCCAAAATCAGCGCCGATTATGAGGGAACCCTCCGACTTGGGCTGGGCTGACTCAATAGTGCAGACCTAAAGGCACGGTGACCTTAGGATTGGCAACGCCCTCTACTTTCACCATGGGGGTGAAATCAGCTTTATAATCCCAGTAAGCCCAGGGAATGCGGTATTTTTCGGAGATCTGCCGGACGTCCTTGACCCACTGCTCAGTGTTTCCAGCCGGCGCAAACTGATTATACGCTCCGAATTCCCCAAGGTAAACGGGTACCTGATGTTTCTGCGCCCAGGCATGAAGGGCTTTGAACCGACTGTCCACGTTGGCCACGCTGTAACGTGAATAGCAGTAATAGGCAAGGCTCTTGGCAACGCTTTCGGGAAGTTTTTTAAGCGTTTCGTTGCATTGAAACGGCTCGACCGGATAAGGCAGCAGCCGCGCCTGCTGAATGTTTGGATCTCCGAAGCTTTGCAGACCCTGATAGACGAAAGCAACGGGTTCGTAAAAATGCACGGTATACAAAATGTTCGGTCCGGTGACGGGATTAGATATTTGGGTTACTGCCCCGATGGTGTCCCAGTCATAGCTGGTCAAAATGACGTAATGCTTTTGAGTCACTGCCCGAATGGATTGCAACAGACGCCTTTGCACTCGATCCCACATGGCCGGGCCGTTCGGATCTTTCGGGAAAACAACGTTGTACGCTGGCTCGTTCATCACCTCGAAATAAATCCTGTTAGGCGGAATATTTTTATATCGGCTGGCCAGACTACCCCACAGGCTCTCGTAAGTATTCAGCACGCTGACAGAGGTAGCCATATCGTGGGGAGCGTTTTTATTACCAACCAAGGAAAGCACCACTGCGATACTCTGTTTGTTCATACGGGCGATGGCATTATCAAGCAATTGGATTCGCGCATCAATGAACGTAGGGGTCGGCGTCTTAAAGTTAGCCAGAAAACCGGCATAAATAGGGATACGCACATGCGTAATACCCGCATTTTTCATTTGAAGGATTTGCGAGTCCGTCACAAAGGCTTTCTGGTGGCCCTGGTTGAAAATAGTCGGTCCCATAAACCAGTTATACATGTTCACGCCTTTGGCTAGAGCCGGGTGGCGGCAAATACTGCACATGCTATTGGTAGTTTGTGCCAAAACGGGCAAATGATTGATGCTTAGGAAAACCAGCAAGCCGAGCGCCAGACTATGCAAGAAAAATAACCTGTTTCTTCTTGTCTTCATTAGATTTCCCCTACATTGATTCATTTAAAATTGACCGACATGCTAAATAACTTTTTCTTTGCGCAGGTTCAGAAAAATAAATGGGCTGCGGCTGAGGAGATCGTTCCATTTGGACAAGATAAGAGTGCGTTCCAGCGGGTTCGCTGAAAATCCGAACCACAGCCCGCAAGCCGCTACAGAACTAAAAATCAATATAATGCCAAACAGAATGATATTCAATTGCCAATTCTGGTAAGCCAACCGACCCAGCCCGACCAATAAGCCAGCCAAGAGCAAGGGCGGTAGGTTGGAGAGATAAACCTCCCGAATGAATCGGACATTGGAAATTTTCAGTTGCTGACAAGCCAGAGGATTGGTGATGAACTGATTGTACAGCACGTTGATAGAGGTGGTGGCCAATGCCGGACCATATAGGCCGATTTGTCCAACCAGCCACCAGCTTAACAGGAAGTTTACAATGGCGACCGAAAAATTGAGCACAGTGATCCGGCGGTGGTTACCGGTAGACATCAAATAATTCAGGCCCGGCGCAGAGATAGCATCGGACCATATGGCGGGCAGTATCACCAAAGCAAGAATCCAGGCGATCTGGAAATCGATGCGGTTCGCGCCCAGAATGGCGACGATTTCAGGAAAAATGCCCGCGATCAGAATGATGAACAGCGAAATAAGGAAGCAGCACAAAGCGCTGATCCGTAGATATAACATTCGAGATTTTTCAAGGTCCTTACTTGCCTTTAGCCGAGTGAACACCGGGGAGATCCCATCAATGAACTGGAGGAAGAACCATGCCAAGTAGCTGAAAATTCTATTCACAAAGCCGTAGATTCCCACATCCGCAAGAGTCATAAACCGGGCAAGCAGGACGGCATCCATTTGCCTGGCAAACAACTTGCTAAGCCGTTGCAAAAACACAAAGAAGCTGATTCCTGTCAGCTCGCGAAATCCCGCCTTCGTGCAACGAGTGCGCCAGTGGAAGCAGTTTTTCTCAACCCGTGCGGCCATTACCAGGTAAGCTGTGTTGTTCAGCACCGAAATAGCGAGCCGCGCCATGAAAATGGCCACGATACCGTGTCCCTGTATAAGTAGTAGCAGGTAAAGCGTGGTGCTTATGATTGCCTGCAGGGTATCGCTCACGCTAATCCACCGATGCAGGCAATGAGATTTCAGCACGGCTTGGTAATAGAAGCCGTACAGGTTAATGGCTGAATCAATAAACACGATGTTGAATAGCAGGGGCGCCACCTGAAGCTGTTTTGGCGTTAAATTGAAGAACTCGGCTAGGGTTCCGCTTAACGGCAGGCCAGCAAGCACTGTCAAAACAGACAGGCCCAGAAATAAATATTGACCCAACAGCAGCTGCTCCTGCTGCTTTATAGTATTACCTAGTGTGGAATAATGGCTTAATCGCTGAATTAACGCATTGGCAAAACCCATTTCCAGAGCGGTTAGAATATCGATTGTGCCAAACAGGAATATATAGAACCCGTAATCGTCCGCTCCCAAAAAGCGGATAATCAGCGGCACCATGAGCAGGTTAGCAACAATTTTAATACAATAACCACCCGTGCCGGTAATCATATTGCCTATTAGGTTTTTTTTGTAATCCATAAAAGGTACCCATCTAATTTCTTTAGTGTACCGATGCCGCGTTCAAACGGCGGGCAGCCTCAATGGTTGTCAGCAGCAGAATCCAGAACGGGGTTTCCAGCATGACAATACAATTACTGGTGCCGCAGGAAATAAAGAATATCAGCAGCAGGCCAAGGGCTGTAAGATTAAGGAAGCGGCTAAGAGGATGCGGCTGCGTCTTAAACAAGCTGGCGATCAATCGAAACGTTGTTATGATTAGACCCAGGAAAAGAATCCAGCCAATAATGCCAAAATCATACAGTCCTTGCAGATAATCGTTGTGCACTTCGGCCACCTGATCGGTATGACCCTGCATGGCTGAGTGCTGGATCATCCGCTCATATGCCGCCGACATGCCATGGCCAGTGACCACTTCCATACCATGGATGTTTTCCAGCAAGTAATCCCAGGATTTTTGACGCCACTCTACACTCCGATTGTCATTAAGGCGATCATTTATTTTTTCTACCGAATCGACGCCCATCGACAATTGTAAGAGGACTCCCGCCAAGCCAAAAATAAAAGTAAGACTGATTGCGGTGAATAACATTTTTTTGAATTGATTAATTGTGCGGCAATTCAGCAAAAACATTAGCGCTCCGCCTAGTAGAACGGCAAAAATCGCAGTTTTACACAACGTGGTCAGCAAAGCCAAGAAACCGAGCACCAGGGTCACTATCAACACCCAACGAAAACTGAATTGTGCAGCTTCATGGCTCAGATAGACGCCCAGCAAATAAAGCAGCAAGTAGGATTGATAAATCGCGAAATTGTTGGGATGAAAGAAAATAAGCTGCATACGCATCATTCCCTCAATGAACATCGTCATAATATTCAGGGGATAGCATATGAGGGCGAACACGGACAACAGCAAAGTCATCGTCACCACTACAATGTTAAGTTTCTGAATCAGCTTTTCCGGATGGTTCGTGAAATAAACAACGTATGCGGTCAAATACAATGAAAAGAAGTTTAGGACGAGAGGGGTCAGGTAATGGACGCTCATGCTGGCTTTACCGATAGCCACCCCTTTATCATAGACCACATGATCGAAAAACAAGTAGTTCACCAGCACAATCAGCAAGAAAAGGGAAAAATAACGAATCAGTGCAACCTGCTTGAACAGAGCAAACCAACGCCTTCGGGTTAGCGCGATCACCGGGATTACTAACAGAAAAACCATGTTAACAGTTTGCGGAAAATTAATCCCTAGGGCGGAAGCTAGCTTAGTCACCCAGGTAAACCAGGGCAAAAGCGCCAGATAACAGAGCAAAAACAAAACCGGCTTTCGGAGGCAGCCCCGAACATAGCCCGTGTAAAACACAACGCCGCAAATCAGGAGAGAAAGCCCCAATATGAGCGGAACTGAGAGGCGACCGGCAAGTGATTCCGGCAGCCAGATATATAAAGTGCAGCCAAGCAGTCCGCAAACTAGGGCCAGCACAAGATAATAAATGGGAGGCCAGGCTGTTTTTCTATTTGTTTGAACCTGTGGAAAATTCATATTGAAAAACTCAATTGGGCAAGGGATGAAAGAACCAGAAAGGATCTATTCGTGCATCCCATTCGCGACGACGGATCTTCTTTGAGGCTCGGCCTGTTGTTGATTGGCCAGAACCAGCTCTTTGAGAGCAAGATTCGGATTCAATTCGTCCGAATTATCTTC
Source organism: Vampirovibrio sp. (assembly GCF_041737375.1). Taxonomy (NCBI): domain Bacteria; kingdom Bacillati; phylum Candidatus Melainabacteria; class Vampirovibriophyceae; order Vampirovibrionales; family Vampirovibrionaceae; genus Vampirovibrio; species Vampirovibrio sp. The sequence goes on along the minus strand of NZ_JBGSRV010000020.1, from coordinate 5,071 downwards.
GCCATCGAATTTTTGAATTCGGCCTAGATAATCCGCCCCAAAAGCGGTGGCTACGCCGGTAGCAATTCCAATCAGCAGACCCAGAATCATCAACTGGTTACGGTTGGGGAACTGAGAGCTACCCGGATCGGAAGGCTCCGTAAGGGGAAACACGTTACTAAGGGTCTGCATTTCTCGCATTTTGGCTTCTAGTGATTTTTGCTCCAGCACGTCTAACGCGGTGCTGATTGAATTTTCATCTTGCTTTAAATTCATCAACTTGGCTTCCGCAGCTGGCAGATCCCGTATTTTGGACTCCAATGTGCTGAGAGAACTCCGAAGCTGAGCAGACTGGGCTTTGGCTCCTTTAAAGCGTGCTTGGACTTCCAGCATGTTTGTCACCGCCACGCCTCGAGTTTCATCCGCAATCACGGCCGTACCGTCGACAGTCTTGGTATCACCGGCTGCAGCCGGTGAACTAATCACACCGTTCCGGACTGTTTCAGACTGAATATCCTGTCGGACTTGTGAAATCTGGGAGTCTAGCTGCTTAATTTTGAGATGCTCGGGTGTGTAGCGCGCCCGCAAGGAATTTCTTTCAGCCGTCATTTCGTACAACTTGTTATACATTGGGGACAGAGTAGAGCTACGTCCGATTGCGGCGGCGGCCACTGCTTTCTTAGTGTTCATACCCAGAGTAGACTCATACGCGGAAAGCTGGCTACCGTAATTCTGCGCATCCGCGCTCGCAGCTCGGGTAGACTGTTCCAGCGCACTTCGGTTCTGTTCCAGCGTAGTCAGCGTCGATTCGAGATTGTAAATGTCATGGGTTCTCTTAAATAGAGCAACTTCTTCCCGAATGGTAAACAGGCGCCTTTTTAAATCATTTGCTTGCCGGGTCATGTATTCGGCGCGCTGGCGATGCTCCGACTGGTTCTGCTCCTGGCTGGCCTGCATAAACGCCTTCAGCACAATACCCATGCCTTCCTGGGCAATTTGGGGACTGGACCATCTAAAATTGAGGTAAATGACGTCGGTACCCGGAATATTCCTAGCCTTGATGAAGCTCTTACCGTCCCCGAAAAGCCCCAGCCACTCGGACATCGTTTCCAGTTTCATTTTTTTTAACTCTTCGGGATGCTTAACAAGCATCTGCTCCCAAAGGGCCTTGCCGATGGTCTTGCCTTTCAGTAATTCCATGGTGTTTAGAACAGGATTGGCCAAGGAGGAAGTCGAGGTGGCGTAATTATCGGTGGTGAGGTAATTAGTGGTGAGGGGAGAATTTTTAATGACAACGGACGCAGCGGAACTGTAGGTCGGAACATAAGCAGTGACACTGTAAATGGCGGAGAGAATAAACAGGATCATAGCCACCGACAACGCTAGTCTGAAATGCTGTCGGAGTGGCGCGGGAACCAAGCGGGCAGGCCCGGAAGGCGACTGACGATAAATCGGTTTCAAATAAAGGTCAGATGAGGAATCCATAGATTTCAAATGTTCTACCTCAATTGTAAGTGAATTATAAATATCATCCAGTAAAAAAAATAAAATAAAAGCACTGATTAGTAAATTAAGAATTATTAAATTCTATCTCGTAAGGATGACTCTTCGAAGGAAAGCGCGGTTTTGTAGCGTGGGGAAAGTCTCCGTTTCAACCGGCCCAGCAAAACGCCGTCGCGGAGATCGACCGCCAGCGATTTGAGGTGGGTATCTATACCGGCGGGGAGCAAAGTACGAATGAACGTACTCAAACAAACCTGAAGCCAAGATTTCAAATTGGTTTCAGGAGCCTGCAATGCACGCATTAAGATGCGGCGGGCGTTCGGGGCATCCTTCTGCGCAAGACGGACACCGGCAACATAATTGTAGGACTTGCAAGTCGAAAAAGGCTTGTAATGACTATATTCGACGGGAAAGCGGGGATCGCTGAACAGCCAATCCACCACCTGCAAATGCGCCTGCAAAACGCTTTCTATTTTCTCTGTGTTTTTGGTCAGACTGTTTTGATGCTGCCGATACTGAATCAAGTAAGCCGGAATGATACCGACTGAGTGGATTGATTCCAGGAACAGATTGTAGTGAATCTGCATGTCCTCAGCGGCTGCAAAGTTTTCGTTCAAACCGCCAATGCGCTGAAAAACCGTTTTTTTAATTAAAATGTTTGGCGATCCCACGAATTTGGAAGCCGCGATGCGATCCCAGGTATGACTATAATTGGCGGGTACACAGTAAGTGCCGTCCGGCTTGGGAATTAATTTAAATCCGGCACTAGGTAATGGTTTGCCAGACTCGTCGATGTGCGTTGAAAACCCATAAGCTGCCGAAGCGTGGGGATTTGCCGCAATGAAACAAGCCAGATGCCTCAGGGCGTCAGGCTGCATGATGTCGTCGGAATCGAAAAAGAACAGGTACTCCCCTCTGGCGAAACGGCTGCCGTAATTTCTGACGGCGGAAGGCGCGCCCAGGCGAACAGGGGCTTGCAGGCAACGAACCTTCTTTCCCTCAAAGCCTCGGGCGATAGCCGCAGTGCAATCTGATGACTGATCATCGATGATCAGCAATTCCCATTCGCAACCGGATTGCCCCAGAACAGAGCGAATCGCGGCCTCAATGAAACGCTCCACGTTGTGGGCGGGCATGATGATGGAAATTAAAGGAGGCAGGACATCAAGTGTGGGGTCGCTACCGAAACCAAGAAGGCCAGACATCGAAGGTGGCTCCTTTATAAGGGGATAAAGTACAAATACCGACTACGTTCAAAAATTGGTTCGTTTCCACCCACCGATGCCAAACACCTGTACGGTTGAAGCGGCCGTTTGCGCTACAGTCTGGAAGGGTGAAAGGATGCGAGCGATTTCCATGCCACGGCGTCCAGATTTATGCAGCGTACTTTCAGGCACGTAAACCACGTCATTGGGGCGAAGCATCAGATCCTGCATATTTAGGGGAACAAAAAATGTGCTAAAGCGGTCTTCCTTGCTAAAGCGGCGCACCGCGATTTCCCGACGATTGGAAGGATCGTTGTCCGAAAAACCGCCAGCTTGCGCCAATGCCGTATTCAGGTACGGAGAAGTGGCATCCATCAGATACACACCAGGTTTTTCCACTTCTCCCAGAACCCGGATAGGAAAGGTTTTTGGCCCGATGGAGGAGCTGACAAGCAAACGGAAATCCTGATCATCCAGCGCCATGTTCTGCAAAGCGGGAATGCTAATGGAATCGCCAGAATTGATGCGAATATCCTGCTCAATATCGCTTTCCTTCAGAAGTCCCCACAAATTTACGGTCAAGATCTGACCGTCATGGGCACGTTTGATTTGAACCTGGCTTAGATCGGCGTATAGTTGAACACCACCGGCATTGGCCAGCACGTTGCTCAGGTACATGTCAGTTCGTGACAGCGGCGCCGTCTCTTCGCTGGTTTCCACTCTTACTTGGTTGGGTTCGGTAGTGATTGAAATCCGGCCTGGCTTCATAACCGCGCCCGAAAGATACACAATGCAGGGCTTGGTTTTTTCCAGGCTGAGGCTGAATTCGGGGGCCACCAGTGTGCGCTTCAAGCCCTGTAGTACCTCGTGGGTAACACTGGACATCGTGCGATCCTTCATGTACACGTCGCCAACGCCCGGCACATGCGCGTGGCCGTCAGGCCCGATCAGGATGTGATCGTTGCTGTAGGCTTCCTCGTCGGCTACCTGAAGAGATATCACGTCACCAGGGCCAAGCAGGTAGGGCTCTTCCTGGTAAACGATTTGTGCTTCCATACGATCCGCTGCCCGAACTGCTTGAAAGGGTGAAATAGTGAAGAGGATGGCGCACAGCACAAATAAAACCTTGAAAAAGGCTGAACAGGTGGAAATAAAACGATGTGAGGTCATGGGCAGGGGTCATCTCTATGAATTACTATAGTAAAAGGTAAGAGTGAAAAGGGTGGGCGAAGAGTAAATGTTGTAGATATTCGGAGCCGAACAGGTGCAATCCAAGAACAGGTTATAAGGATAATTTAGATACCAATTAAGTTATGATAAAGGTAATGAAAAAGCAAGTGCGGAGTTAAAATACGTTTACCATTTCCTTAATGAAAATTAACAAAAAAAAGCAGTTCATTTCAATTGTTTGTGTTAAAAATATTTTTACTTAAAATTTAAATTGTGACGTACAGTTGGATGTTTAGTGTGGCTCAAGCACCTTATTTGATACGGAACCAGACAAAAATCACCAAAAAAAAACAAAAAGTAAGCCAAGTTTTAAAATATAAGTTTAGGGCTGATCGATTGGATTATATGGCAAAAATGGTTTAATTGAATTGAGTATTGTGAACAATGAACATTTCTCAGAACATTTCTCATCTTTTTTCAAAGTCGGCATCCTTGTTTTTATCCGGCGACACAGCTTGGACAACTCAAAAAATTCCATACGGAAAGTTACAAGCCTTCAGGGGAATTCTCGCCTTAAATGTCGCTATTGCACATTGCCTGGGCGTTTTTGCCATTGACATGCAAGGAACCGGATTAACAAGCCACCATCCTTGGCAAGCCTTTCAGACAGACGCCATTTACTGGTTGCAATTGCTGGCTACCGGCTCAAGCTCCGTGGCTTTGTTCTTCGTACTCAGTGGATTCGTGCTGGGGTTATCCCTCAATCGCGCACCGATAGATACTCTCAAAGGACTGATATTTTTCTATGTTCGCCGGGTATTGCGGATCTGGCCAGCGTACGCAGTTTCTCTACTGCTCATTTTGACATTCTTATTCACCCAGTTTCAATACCACCAGTGGCCTTTTGCCTCTCAATGGTTCACATCTTTCTACACCCGACCTCTCACCACCGATTTGATCTTGAGTAATGCTCTTATGGCCGACACCTCACTCAACTCCAACACTTGGTCTCTGAAAGTGGAAATGATCGGCTCTCTGTTTATTCCTTTATTCTTTTGGTACGCCAGAAAAACTAGAGCCAATACGGTAACTTTGGGTTAGAATTTCAGGGTTTGGAAGAGGATAGCGTATGCCTTGGAGACCCTTGAGTGACGAGCAATGGGAACTGATTGAGCCAGTCATTCCAAAACAAAGAACTGGCCGCCCCCGGAGTC
>NZ_JBGSRV010000008.1:0-190090 GCF_041737375.1 Vampirovibrio sp. | reverse complement strand
TTATATGTTTCCCGCACATCAGCCCTTAACAGCTTTATGTATTGGTATTGGGGTTATTACAGCCACTGTAGGTCTTCAATGTCTTTACTTTGGCGAGTTTTACCCCAAGAAAATTGACCATGCAAGCCAGACCATTCTAGTGTCAGTTTTGGCAATTGCAATATCTCGTATTTTTGACCATTTCAAAAAAGCCAGAAACAGGACAGAATAACCGTCCAAAAATCATGGACGTACCCAAAAGCGATACCTGATCATAAAATCGCCCAATGAGCGAATTGGGTAAGCTGATTCAGCAGCAAAGAAACAACGTGGGAATATCGCAAGAAACTCTGGCCAAGCTCGTAGACTACGGAAGGCAGCACATTTCCAGCATTGAATCTGGGAACCTAAGCCCTTCGGATGACGTATTAGCCCGGATTGCAAGCGAGCTGGAAATCCCCTTTGAGAGGCTTCAGGCTTTGAAGATACTGGACAAAACATCACCAGAGATTCACCTCTGGCTGTTTGAAGAACTCAAAGCCAGATTTGACTCTTCGGCCTCCAGTTGAGCAAACAACTTTAAAAACATTTCCCTAACAACAGCATCATTCCTACAGATTTCTAAAAATTGGGCGTCAGAAATCGGCCCTTGGATATTCATGCAGGCTCCCTCTGGACGTATATAGTTTGTAACCACTTGAGATTTCCATGTAACTTGAAACCACCCTAACGGGCAATAGGAAAATTCTCGGTATTATGATTCATGCCCGGTCAATCTGCACCGGCGAGGGTAAACTTGGGGATCTCTTAATTTTGTAAAAGTTTCTGGGCGGGTTTATGCATGGGTTTGGGCTGGATTGCGATACGATGCCATGGCCGGGTTTGCCATTCGCTGATATTTTGGAAGCGTTGGTTTTAAGGCGTCGTCCCGCCTGATTTGTTGTGATTTTTTTGAGAGTTATTTGCCATGCAAGAGTGTATCCAATACATCCGTGTATCCAGTGAGGAGCAATCAAAGGGGGGATCTTTGGGCGCTCAGGAACGAGAGGGCCAGAAATACCGAGAACGCCAGAATTTAAAACTGGTGGTCATGTTCACCGACGTGGAAACGGCAAAGTCAGCGGGCCGAGAGCAGTTTTCCCGCATGACGGAATTTCTGAAGAAACAAAAAAAGCCGGTGGTCCTCGTGGTGGAGAAGACCGACCGGCTTTATCGCAATTATGGGGACATGGAGCTTTTAAAGGCGCTGGTTAAGGCCAAAGGGCATGAAATCCACCTGTACAAAGAAAACGTGGTCCTGAACCGGCAGACGGATTCTAAAACGTGGTTTTTCCACTATATCAACGTGGGCATGGCCACCAACTACGTCGAAAACCTCTCAGAAGAGATCATCAAGGGGCGGAATGAGAAGCTGTTGAATGGTGGATACCCCCACCGTGCCCCCTTTGGGTACAAGAACGACAAAAACACCAAGTCCATACTGGTTGATGACAATGCGGCTCCCTTCGTCCGGGAAGCCTTCCGTTTGTTTGGTACAGGTTTGTACAGCCTGGAAAGGCTTTCTAAAGCCCTGTACGAATCAGGCTTCAGCTACAAGCCACAAATTCCCCTCATGGATAAAGCGACGCTCAGCAAAATGCTGAAAAATCCTTTTTACATTGGCGAGATGAAAATTAAAGGCGAAATTTTCCCAGGCAAGCATGAACCCCTGATTGACATGACAACCTGGCTGGCGGCCCAGCAGGCATTCAGAAAAGACAACAAGCCCCTTACCTACAACCGGCAGGAATTTAAATACGCCCACATCCTCACTTGCCACGAATGCGGGGCCTCCTACGTGGGGGAGGAGAAGAAGGGCGGGCGCTATGTTTATTACCGCTGCGCCTCTCGCAAGAAAGGATGTTCACAGGGGTACATCGCTGAGGGGAAGCTGGATAAGCATTTTGATCGCTTCATTGAATCCCTGATCCTCTCCCCTGAAATCCGGGAGGCAATCCTTCAGGCGGCTCAGGACATCGAATCGGATTCCTCTGCGGACCTTGAGATTGCGAAAACTCAGGCTGAAATCAAGCGGTATAAAACCAACCTGAAACAGGCGCTGCAAGAAAAAATTGATGGCAATATTGACACCGACCTGTACCGGGAAATTTCAGCGGATTACCAGAACACCATTCGCCAGCTGGAGGCCCGATTGTCCAAAATCGTCAAAGAAGACATCGATTTTTACCGGCTGGCCAACATGCTTGTGGATCTTCCGCGAACTCTGTCGGAGTGCTGGAAGAAGGCCAAAAACAGCCAAAAAATAGAATTGCTGAATTTCGTTTCTGCGAACTTTTTTATCGAAGCTGAAAAGATGCGCTATGAGCTAAAAGAGCCCTTCTCCCTGATAGGAAAAAAGGCTCTTTGTGAAGCTTGGTGGAGCATAGGAGATTCGAACTCCTGACCTCTTCAATGCCATTGAAGCGCGCTACCAACTGCGCCAATGCCCCTTGGTTTTATTGTTATAACGTGACCCATCACCGAATACAAGAGGGGGTTTTAAAATTTTTAAACCAATCCTGCTTTTGATGAGCCGCTGATGGCTTCTGAACCGGCTGATGGCGCGCCAGCATGGATGCCCCCGTGCTTTAGAATGCTTAACATATCGCCCTGAAAGTCTTTCAACGCAATCGTCATGCCCTAACCTCCAATGGCTGATATTCCGGCTTTTGTTGGTCTGAATGTGATTGCATTGTTTTTATCATTATGCTAGGTTTATGCCTTGAATAAATCTGAAGATGAGTTTTTTGAAGGGATTGCGCTCCAGAGAGCGCTCAGGGTTTCATTTTAGGCTATATGATGCTATTGGCAAGGGAGAGTATTGTTATGCGTTCCGTGCAATTTTCGGGCGGGTATTTCTTCAATAGAAACGATAAAGAAAAGGCGCTGTTAGCGCCTTGGGCCGAATCCTCGGCTCCTGAGCTGAGGGGGCCATCTCTAATGTCGGTTGAGGCTTTTTCTGAACCGGATAACTTGGCAGGACCAGGACAAGCATCTGCCTCTGCGCCGCCTCGCTCTCACTTTGCGGTGAGCGGCAAAAATTTTAAGTACGCCTCAGGCATTCGGCTAGAAAATGAATTTATTCGTAGTTTGCGCCAAAGCAAGGATCCCCAGGAAAAAGCCGGTTTGGCGGAAATGCTAGGTCGGGCCAAAAGCGTGAATGCGCTTCCCGTGCTGATTAACCTGCTGAACGATGCGGAAGCGGTGGGTGTCAGAACCGCAGCGGCTCAAGCGCTCAGTCATATCGGCGCCAATACCAACCCCAACAGCTTTACCGCAACCGATCTCACCCGAATTTTACTGGCGGCTTACCGTCACCGTAAAGAGGACATGGCCCAGCGCCTAACGCAACCCACCAGCCTGCTTTCTTACGAAAAGCGGCTGGAGGAAGAGGCCACCCGTCAGGATTTAATGGTGGAGTTAAAGACGTTGCTCTCTGGTATCAGTCAGCTGAATGTTACTGCGGGCCGAAAATCCTTGCGGGAAGAGTACAACCAGACCATTGCCATGACCTTGATGGACGATGGCGAGGTTCAGCAAATGATTCGGGCCACGGAGCTGGCTGAGGACGCTTTCCACAAAGAACTGGAAAAGAAGTACCAACGGCCCATTGAGGACTTGCTGGATGAAATTCCTTCTCAAGAGCTGGAAGGGCTGAAAAAGAAGGTGATTTTGAAAACCCCCAAAGGGGAAAGTATCAATTTATTAGACGCCTTGACCCAAATCGCTTTCTTGCAGGAAAAACAGGCCCAGTTTGGATCAGAGTTGCTGACCGGCCTGATGGACGCTTTGGCCATCCACGATGACAAGACCAGTACGGCGGCCTTAAAGCTGGGCTTGTTGAATTCCGACCCCGATATTAAGGCCAAATCGCTGAAGCTGCTGCGTCAGCGCAATAGCCTGAACTATAACAGCGATATTTATCCCAACCTGTACGCACGGGATCCGCAAGTGCGCAAAGCGGCTTTAAAAGCCTTGCTAAACTCTCAGGAACAATCGGCCAAGCAGAAAACCATGGAGTTATTAAAGCCCGAAAGCTTTATGGCTTTGGTGGGCGGACAAACGGCCAAGGGCTTGAGCAGTTACGTTAAATTTCTGGGGCGCATTGCTCAAAATGGGGATGAGTATATTGAAGCTTTAACCCATCGGGCTTTGCACAGCGATTATGATTTGGAAACCCGCCAGGTAGCCCTACTGGTGCTGGGCATGATTAGCCAGGATCCGGCCGCCCAGTCGGTTTCTCCGCAAACGCTGTATCAAGCGCGCGCCACCATCAAAGCACTGGCGATGAAGCCACCTGCCCGCTCTCCTGAGGATTTTGAGGCCATGAGCCTGACCGCTACCCAAATGTGGGTGACCCAAAAAGATCCTCAGGCCATTATATCCGCCATTATGCTGGCAGCCAGTCAGAATCGGCGGCTAAGTGGGGCGCAGCAAGCCAATTTACTGGGGCTGGTGTTTGCTGCATTAAAAGACGATAAAAACAAGCTGGACGGTGAACGACACTCTGACACCCAGCACCAGATAATTGACCTGATGCGCTCGGGAAAAACACCCAGCATCAGTGAGGCTGAGGCCAACCAGTTGCGAAGCCAGCTGGCCCCCCGCTCTATGGATGAGCAGCTTAGCCCCAAGGACAGCAACGACTTTTTGACTCACAATCAAAATGGCAGACCCGATTTCAACGTCACCCAGTTTTTGACCCTTCAGGTGAATGGCTTAAGGCCGTTTCTGACCCATTTAGCGGAGAGCGAAAAATCTCCCATGTCTCAAATGCTGGCCATTCGAATTATGGGTTTACTGCAAGATGGCGATAGTCTGGATTACCTGAAGGAAAGAGTTCGGGACCCCTTGAAAGGCAAAATCGACTGGAACGCCGATCAGAGTTACTCTGGTAATCCGGCCAATGCCGCCGCCAACTTGCGTATGAACGCCTTGGCCGCATTGGGCGATATTGGCGATTCGGACGCCCTGGATGTGATGATGGACGCCCTGGATGACCCCATTTTAAGCAAATTCGTGGCAGAGCCATTGGGTCAAGTGGCCCCTCATGCCAACCAGAAAGTGTCTGATCGTGAATTGAAAGCCGTTCGGGCCAAGTTGGTGCGATTGATGGAAACGCCCAGCAATAGCCGGGCGATGCGGGCCATACGCATCAAGGCGGCTGATACCTTGTATCAATTTAAAGGCGGGGCTGAGGACATTAAGGATTTTGCGGCCCGCACCCCCGATCCCAATTTCAGACGACATGCCTTGTCCGCCTTATTAAGCAACAACCATGGGTTTGAGAATGACCACCCGGATCATGACTTGATTAAATCCATGATCCACCCCGGACTGGGCATTGAGCGCCTGCATGAAAAGGGTATTACCGGCAAAGGGGTGCAAATGGCTATTGTGGATGGTGGTTATGTGGATTCGAATAATGAAGAGGGTTTTCAAAACCGGGTTAAACTGCCAGCCATTGCCGATGATCCGGGGCATACCCACCCCACCATGGTGATGAGTACCGCTGCGGCTAACGGCAAACTCAAGGGAGTGGCCCCGGATGCCACCGTGTTTTCAGACAAATGGCCCGACTTTAAAGCGGCGGATACCATGGAAGTTTATAAAAAAATAATTGAAGGCAAGTTGCGTGGCGAGAATGATATTCGGGTCATTAATAATTCGTGGGGTTTCAGCAACCCGAACGCCATCTTGTTGAAAGATGTGCGGGGCATTTTGCGGAACTATAAAAATGTGGTGGATCTGGCGGAGAAAGCTGGTATTCAAATGGTATTCGCCGCAGGGAATGAAGGGGAAAGCGCTGCCTTTCCCAAAGTGGGAACGCTGAGTGCTTTTGGCATAGATGTGGACAAACTGACCGGTGAAGACGCCAGCACCATGGATTACATTCTGGATAAAGTGATATTGGCCGGGGCATTGAATACCCAGGGCGATGATGTCAACCGGGCCAGCCACCGTATTGCCGAATTCAGCAGCCGTGGCGATAGCCTGAACCAGAAGTTGAAACCCACCGTGATTGCGCCCGGCGCCGATTTAATGGTTTACAGCTGGGACAAGCACAAAGAAAACCTGAAAGCCCTGGTGAACGGAACCTCCTTTGCCAGTCCTTATGTCAGTGGGCTGCTGAGTCTGATGATTCAGAAAAATCCAAAGCTGACCCCGGCTGATTTGCGGGAAATCCTGAAAACAACTTCAGTTCCCCTGCCCAATGTGCCCGCCACTGAGCAGGGCTATGGAGAAGTGGATCCTGAAGCTGCCGTTAAACTGGCCGGGGAGTATGTGCAAACCGCTCGCAAAAGAAAGCCCCCCGCCTCCACGGGTAACGATGGAGAGGGGCCCACCGCTTCAGGGGGCGGATCTGCTCAGCGGAAAACCAAGGCGGCCCAATCTTTCTGGACTCCCAAACATGAGCTTTACGCCCGAAACAAGTCAGAGACGGCTCAGTCCCTGACCGAAAGAGCTGCTGACACCCGGTTCGATTCCCATCGCTTCAGCTTGGGGAGTTTTAACCGAAAAGGTTCTTTTAAAAGCGATTTTCAGGGACAACCCTTATTGCGGAAAACAATGGGTCGCGGTTTTTCGTTTTTTAAAGATATGCCTTCGACACCCAACAGATCACCCTTCAAGCGTAACGCGCCGGTATCATTGCCCCTCATGAACCCGCCTAACCCCCCGGCGCTGGTAATGATGCGATGACAGGGAATGATTAGCGGCAGTGGATTGCGCCCCAAAGCGCCCCCCATGGCCCGACTGGCCTTGGGATTTCCACAGGCGGTAGCGAGCCATTGGTAACTGCGGGTTTCTCCGTAAGGAACCTGACGCAAAGCTTCCAGCACCTGGTTTTGGAAAGGGCTGCCCGTCAGGCAAACCGGTATGGGGGCAAAGTGAACTACGTCTCCTTTGAAGTAGCGACTGATCATGCAGCTCAATCGCTGTTCCAGCTTGGATTCCGGGCATTGTTTTTCAGTTGGCTCCGGGGGCAGGTTCAGCCATTCCACCTGTTGCAGGTGTGTTTCCGAACTGTAAAGCCGCCACCAGCCAACGGGGGAGGAAAGCACCAGGGTGTTTGTCATGCCAGATTCCTTGAGTCAAGCCGATTAAAAAAGGTTTAGCCCTTGGTGGCTAAAGCAGGATGAGCGGTAGAATGGTTAGAATAATGGGCAAAATGGACTGAAACGTGGATTTGGCTTTTGCCTGCGGGGAAGAGGGCGCACCCCCTGCCGAGGCCACCGCAATCACTCGTTGCATCCGATCCTGAGGGGCCAGTTCGGGCGAGGTGGTATGAAACACTTTGGTTTCCACCCGATCCAGTCGGGCATTCATAGGCTCACTGGGAAACGTATGGCCGATAACCTGTTTTTCCACTTCATCCATGGCCGCCAGCATATCCGGGGAAACCTGACCGTTGGGCATCATGCCAGCGGGATTGGTGCCGGGTTGATAAGATGCCTGATAATCTCCGCTATTGTTGGGTGGATAGGAGGAAGGCTGATAATTGCCGGGTACCGGTTGCCCGTAAGCTTGTGGATTGCCGTTATAAAACGGATCCCCTGAGGCGACCTGACTGCCAGGATAGGCGCTGCCGCCCGCTTGATTGTACCCATTTCCAGACGTTCCATAAGGAGCTTGAGTGGGATAATAGCCACCCATGCCATTTTGGCCGTATTGAGGCGGAGTATATGCCTGGTTGGGTCCCGGAGACGGAATATAGGCACTGTTAGGAGTATTGTTAGGCATGGCATAGGAAGCCACGCTTTGCGGGGTGCTGCCCGTATCTCCCAGCACCACCAAACGCAGGTTATCCATGCGATTGGCCAAATCCCCCGTTTGAGGGACTTTGAACACTTCTTTTTCCAATCGGGACAAACGCAGTGTAATGTCTTCTTTTATATAGGTCTGCTTAAATAATTTTTGCTCCATTTGGCTAATGGTTGGATAATCACTTTCCTCCGGGGCAGGCAAAGCCTGCTGAGTGGTGGGTGTGGTTTGTGCGCTGGTGTTGTTAGGCGATACAGGCTTGTTATTAGCACTGGTTTTATTACTGGTGTTGCCACTGGTTTTATTGGCCTTGAGCGGCTTGGTGACCACTTTCTGTTCTGCCTTGGCAGACAAAGGCCCCAGCGTGCTGGGCGATAACGCTGTTTTAAGCTTATCGATTCTAGCAGTCAGTAAGCCCGACTGGGCTTGACCAAATACGGTTTCTTCCAGTCGACCCACCCGTTTTTCCAGGGGGTCCTGATCGTACTGTATGGCAAACAGCGTATTTTCAAGGATTTGAACACTTTGGGTCTGCTGTGTCCCGCTCATGGCAGGGGCTGCCAAGGCATTAGACAGCTCTGTGACCCCTGAAAAAGCCAGTGTGAGTGTTGCCAAACAGAGCAATACAAGTCGAATCCAAAAATTCCGTTTAAGATTCATTAGCGCTCCTGACCCTTCGTTTGTCCTATGGTTAGGACTGTTTTTTTGAACCCTTGTTCCCTCAGCGGTGGAGGGATTAAACTTCTGGGGCGTCTTTCGGCAAAAGTTTTGTAAGCGTGGCTCGAATCGATTCATACCCGGCGTCAGGATGCGGCATGGTCTGGAAAGACGCTGGGAGCATGGCAGGCATTGACTTCAATACCTCTATTGTACGACTTTTTAGATGGCTTGAACAGAAAATCAGCGGGCCTCTCAACCAAATTGGTTTGTAAAATGGCTCTATATGGTATGATAGAGGCAAAATTGAGGCGTTTTTATATTGTTATGGCTGTGGAATTAAGCCAGTCTGGGTCTACTAACCCGATTCGCAAAGCCAGATACCAAATTACGAAAAATGTTTTCGTACATTGCTATATGGAAATTCTGGATGCCAATAATCAGGAAGTTCGCCTGCTGCTAGGGGTTAAGCGTCGTTCAGATACCCAGGTATCAGTCGGCACCCGTATTTTCATCAGCACCAGTGAAGAGAGTCAGGGTGGCGGAAATTTTAGCGCTTTTTCGGTCACGGTATTAAAGATAGAGGAAATAGAGGGCAAGTTTGTACATATATGCACCCCCATTTCTAAAGCTTCTACCGATGAACGCCGTTCTCAGACACGCTTGCCGGTTAATTTTCCGGTTTTGCTGGTGGATTCCCAAACCTTGTTTTTGGCAACCAATGGAACGCCATACGGCTTGGGGCTAACTTACACCGCTCAGCGCGCCATTTTGAAGTTAACGGTCAATGAGACCTATGACTTTAAATTAAACTGCAAAGGGGAAGACTGCCATTTAAAAGGCGTTATCAAGCATATTCAATACGATTGGCGCACTTTTCAGCATCAAATAGGTATTCATTTCCCAAACTTGCAAAAAGACGAGCGAATGATCCTGAACATTGTGGTAGACCCTGACTATACGGTACCCATTTCCAATACGCAGACCATTGATGGCGGCGCTGGCAAGATTTCCCGCAACGATTGAACCGAATTTTGAAGCAGAGGGGATACTGGGGGCTTTAGGGGGTAATCTCGCTTACCAATTGGTTGCTTTTAAATCGTTAAAACCCTTTTAAGCATGCTCACCTTGGTTCACAGCCAGGTTCCACGGTGACGATGGCACCTCGTTCAGGCCTTGCCTAGGTTCGATTGCTGGTTTGGGTTGATGCCTTTGTGTTTGCAGAAGGTAACAAACCGTAAATCTTGTGAACAAAAGATTATAGTTTACCAGGTTAAGGCCGATAGGACCCATGTGTTGAGGTTGTAACCAAAGGGGTACTATCCATATGCGTAATGGCCGTTTCTTCGGCGTCAATTTAAGTGAATATGCGCTTCTACTGGGATTAATGACCTTGATGGGGATAGCAGGGCTTTCTGTATTAGGACGATCGACCGAAGGCTTGCTGGGTCAGTTGGTTGTTGGCAATGCCTCTTCTACCGTCCAAAATCTGGCTCGCTTTGAAGTCAATGCGGATAAGCCGGTGATTGGGGGTAGAAGTCCGGCGGCAGAAGGACACAACCCCAAAAATACCACAGAACAGACGCTTGGATTGACTGAAAGCTTTGGGGGAGGCAGTAATGTTTCCAGCGCAGAGGGCCATACGGTGCAAGTGGGGTCGCCTGCCATAAATCAGGCGTTGGAAGCAGCCCGGTTAATGGATCGGCTGGCCACACAAACAAGCAATACTGAATTGAAGGCCATGTACGAGCAAGCTGCTTTACAAGCTTACTTTTTGGCAGGCTCGCAAGCCACCTTTGAAACCAATGGCCCCAAGCACAAAGAGAATACAGCCTTATCAGAAATGGCCAGTTTGATGGGCCTACCGGGGATGAATAGCGGTCAATCCCAGCTGAAGCAGAGAAACGCGTTGCAAAGCATCTCAAACTGGAGTGACGCCTTAGCCAGCCATCAGGAGCAATTGTTGAGCCATCCTGGGGTCCCCTTATCCGATAGAAACCAAATTGAAACGCTGTTGTCTGAAGCGTTAAACGTTTCAGAAACCCAATACGGGAACGCCATGCAACATAATGATACCAGTGGAGACATTGCCGCTTTGGTGCCGCCTGATGCCGATAGCTTGGCCATGAAACGCTTTCGTTCCATTGTTTCAGCAGCCTCCAAATCAGGAGCGATGGACAATACACCAGTCATTCAATCCAGCGCTACAGCCGCTTTGGCTTTGGACTTTTAGCGCCTAAAAACGTTTTTTTTGCCACAGGCAAACCAAATACAGGTAAACATACATTCAAAATCCCTGGAATGAAATCATTCCGGGGATTTTTTGTTTTGTTAAGAGATATTAAACTTCCTCGGATATCGATCAATATTACTCCGTATCTTTTTTTTATATACATATAACATTGAAGACTGGGTTTGAAAACAATTATAAAAGGAGTCCATTATGGGTTTCGCCGCTAGTCAAGCAAGATTTATGATGCTTACCGCCCGCAGAAGCGATTTGGAGCTTCAGGGACAATTTATTAACCAGGCTAGATTACAGTTGGCCAACGTGAGTGGTGCCTTGTTTACCATCAGTTCCAACCTGGAGCCGGAATCAGTAGAGGCCCAACAATTGCAGGCCCGGACCGCCGCCATTCAATCCATTGATAAATCTTTGGAGCTTCAACTCAGACGGGTAGATACCCAGCGTGATGCTGTCCAAACCGAAATCGAAGCGGTTCGGAAAGTAATTAGTAAAAACATTGAATCCACCTTTAAAACCTTCGCTTAATGATTTTTTCAAGGTAACATACGGTCACCTATAAGCAGTGTAATTACTTTAAGCGGATTCATGTCACAGGCTGGAAATCAAACTGGACACAGAGGCGAGCAGATTGCTCAGTTATTTCTTCGTCAAAAAGGGTTTCGTATTGAGGCCTTGAACTGGCGGTGGGGTAAAAATGGAGAAATTGATCTTGTTGTTTTTCACCCTGAGGTGAAACTGTTGGCGTTTGTCGAGGTAAAAACCCGCAAAAGCCTGGCTCAAGGGAGTCCACAAGAGGCGGTTGATCAGAAAAAAATCCATCAGATTCTATCACTGGCTGAAGCGTATTTAAGTACCCACCCCGTCAGCGCTGATGTGAGCATTCGCTTTGATGTGATTGCCATTTATTTCCCAGGAGGCGCTCAACCGGCTAATATTACTCATATTGAAAGCGCATTTACGTCAAATGACGCTTGAGCGGGCGGGTTGCCTTTAATGTTTTTCTGAAAGGCATGTGCTTTTCAATCAAACAAGGTATTATGACAATATAAAATACCTGTATGGGTATTTTTCGTGCGTGAAGATTTTGAGTGGTAGAGAATATGCCAAAAGTCACTTTTTTGCCCAGTGGTCAATCCATTGATATTGATTCGGAAACCACCCTGCGTGAGGCGGCTCATCTATTAGGCGTCAGTGTTCATGACCGATGTGGAGGTATGGGCGCTTGCTGCAATTGCGTGGTGACGGTAAAGGAAGGTAGCGCCAATGTTTGTCCAAAAACAGTGGTGGAAGAAGCGGTTTTTTACTTGTCTCAGGATGATCGCCTGTCCTGCCAATGCCGTATTACCGGCGATGTGGTGGTAAAAACCATTTAAAGAATGGTAAACCGCCACTGCGGAGCGCTTTTTAAGCGTGATAAAGCGCTTGGTGCTTTGCCAAAGCCCCATTCCTGACTCTGATTTTTTAAAAACAGCACGGGCCACAAAATCCAGTTGAGGATTTTATGGCCTGTTTTGTTGTGATGAGGCTGGTTAAGGGGTTGCTGTCAAATCAAACTTGAGCGTTTCGCATCCTGCCAGTGAATAAACTTGATTTTGAAAACCAATTTGCACCGGAGCTTTCGTTTTAACGCAGGATTTTATGGAAAGATACTGGTGCGTTAATTCCACCTGAAGTAACTGTTGCCTGTAGTCTAGGTTCAGGCGCATTCTTTGCAGTGGTTCGGGCAGGCAGGGGTTAAACCACAGCACGTCATTTCTGGCCACCATGCCGGTATAACAACGCTGAATAATATCCACCGTGCCAGCCATGGCGGCCATGTGGATACCTTCAGAGGTGGTGCCACCCTGAATATCGGCCACATCACTCAGCAAGGATTCCCGGAACAATTGCCAGGAATGCGCACGGTTGGAGCGGGACAGTACCCAGGCGTGAGCGACCCTGCATAAGGTGGAGCCGTGTGAAGTTCGTTGTAAATAGTAATCAATATTTCGGGGAATGGCCTCTTCAGAAAACTCATAGCCCAGCCGTTCAAAAAGCTCTTGCAATTCCTCGGCCGAAAACAGGAAAAACAGCATTAATAAATCCGCTTGCTTAGAGGCTTTATACTGGTTCATCCGCTTGCCTTCTGACTCCATGATTAAATCAAGGCGATAGAGGCTCCCATATTTCTCACGATAGCCATCCCAGTCAAACTCCTCAAGCTGATCATAGCCTTCAAATTGGCTAATAATACCGTTTTCCTGGATTTCAATCTTCATTTTCCGGCTGATATCTTCCCAGGTTACAATCTCTTCCTGGGTCAACCCTATTTTTTCAACAATCTGCTCTTTGTACAGGGTTGGCAGTATTTTCAAAATATCCAGCGCGCGACAAAAAACCCAAACCGCAAAAATGTTGGTGTAAGCGTTGTTATTCAAGCCCGGCTTGTCTGCCCCCGGATAGCCATCATGGTACTCATCAGGGCCCATCACGCCTTTAATCTCATAACGCCCTTGAGCGGGATCATACGTAGAGGCGCTGGCCCAAAAGCGGGCAATCTCCAGCACCATTTCTGCGCCATAACCCACCAGAAACTCAATATCGCCACTGGCCTGATAATATTGCCAAACATTGTGAACCACGGATGAATTGATGTGACGCTGTAAATGACTATTATCGTCCATCCATCGGCCTGAGCGTGGGTTATAAAACTGGGTGGGGGTTTCCTCACGACCGTCACTGCTGCTTTGCCACGGGAACATGGCTCCCCGATAACCGGCTTGAACCGCTTGGCTTCTAGCCTGCTCCAGACGGCGATACCGATACTTTAGCAAAGAGCGGGTCAATGCTGGCATTCTAAAATTCAGGAACGGAAATATAAAAATATCATCCCAGAAAATATGCCCCCGGTACCCCTCGCCATGCCACCCTCGGGCAGGAATGCCAATATCCAGCTGAATCGAGTGTTCAGACACCGTTTGCAAAAGGTGAAAAATATGCAAATGCAGAATCAGCTCAGTTGCAACCTCTTGCTCTCTATCGTCATTCGCCTCGATTTCAATATCGAATAATCGCCATAAATGTTTCCAGGCCAGAATCTGGCTTTTAGCCAAAGATTCAAAAGATTCAGCCTTAAGAAGCTCAAGCCTGCAAGCTTCTCCGCAGTCGCTCATGGCCTGATCCCGAGACGTGAACTGACTGACTACTTTTTCAAGCACCATGGTCTGATTTTGGACGGCTTCGACTTGAAATATTTTCTCAACGTAATTTAATTCTTCAATAGAATTGCAGCGATAATCAGGAGTGTTCTCCGCGTTTAACTGGTAAAACCGCAGGCGGGCAGCTTGAGCCAGTTCAATATGAGACTGGTTGGTTTTCATTCTTAAAAACATAAAACCATGGTCATCCACACAGGCTTCCAGTGGGTGCCAGTGCTGCTTGTTCAAATATTCGTAGTGCTTTACGTTGTTATTTTGAACTCGGCCATCCAGCGCGGCTTTAATTTCCAACAATCCTGACCAGTTTTCAGGCGTAATCCGAAACTCCAGGGCCGCCAAGTGGAAATAACGCATATGGACCAGCCGTCTTTCCTCAATACGGCTTATTTCTCCATTGGGTTGCTCAAAACGAATAATGCTGTAAAGAATTCCTTTTTTGAGATCCAGACGCTTTTTGTAGTCCAGAACCTTGACATCTTTCAGCGCAAACCAGTCCGATTGATTGCATCGAAAAGTAAGCGTTAGCCAGTTGGGCGCGTTTACCAAGTCGTCATTTTCCAGAACTTCACCGGCAACATCGGTTTTTAACCGGTTATAAAGCCCTGCAAAATAATTACCCGGATAATGGATGCCATCATCCGTGGCTTCGGCCGCAGCCCCTCGGGTTATTAAATAACCATTGCCCAATGCCCGTAATGACTCTCTTTGTCTTTCCCGAACCGGATCAAAATCGGTGTAAATCAACTGCCAGGGACTTTGATCAACCCCGCTAAAATCTGTCAAATCAGAGGCCGTCTCAAAAACGTCACCCACTTTAAACGGTTCATTTTGCTTTAAAAGCGTAAGCTCACCCAGATCAGTAATCACCCAGTCTGCGCCATTGGCTTTTAATGAATCGGCGTTGTAACCTCGATCAACCCCAATCACCAGTTTGAATTGCCCTGCTTTTCCAGCTTGAACCCCGGAAACGGCATCTTCCACAATGGCGGCCTGATGGGGCAATACATTTAATTGCCGTGCGGCTTCTAAAAACACATCGGGCATGGGTTTGCCCTTAAGCCCTAGCCGTTCAGCGTCTACACCGTCTACTTTTGCATCAAACAGAGTGGTAAGCCCTGTTTTTTCTAAAATCATCACGCAATTTTTACTGGCGGAAATTAAAGCCACCTTAACACCGGCTGCTTTCAATTCATGAATGAAAGAAATAGTGGTGTCATACAATTCCAGTCCTCGTTCCGTTAGCAACTGGTGAAACAGCTGATTTTTCCGATTGCCAAATCCAGAAACCGTTTCCATTTCCAAGGCATCAGAGGCGCTTCCAAACGGAAGACTCAACCCCCGGCTTTCTAAAAAACTCTGAATGCCGTCAACACGGGCTTTGCCGTCCACATATTCCAGATAATCCTGCTGGGGATCAAAGGGGGCGTAATGGCACGAATCCAGCCCGCTTTTTTTCTCCAGATACTCATTAAACAAAGTACCCCAGGCCTCGGCATGAAGATTGGCTGTTTGGGTCAGAACGCCGTCCATATCAAAAATAACAGCATCAAAATCTTTAGGGGATATTGTGAATGTCATTGTTTGTTCTGCGTTTAAATTTTCCAAGGGTGTCATTTCAAAATCCTCTATTTTCAATCAATCTGCCAAGGCAATGGTTTGCTTACGCTGCCGAAACTGCGAGCTGTCTACGCTTGAACCATTTGAACAGTTCCATCGCTATCAGCAACGAAGAAGAAACCGCCAGTAGTGTGCCCCACTCTATCAAACTGACCGGAGCGGTATCCAGAATGTCCTGAAGAATAGGCAGGTGCAGGGCCAAAATATGTATTCCTTGCGCTGATAAAGTTCCGACTACCAGAATCCAGTTATTACTGAGTGGCACTTTGAAAACAGACTTTGTTTCAGAACGAACGTTAAAAGCATGAATATTCTGCATCAGGACCATCAGTAATAATAGCAGGTTTCGAGCTTCTTTTTCGCTGTAATTGCTATAGTGTAGTAGCCAAATCCAGGCTGCAAAGGTTATTACTCCAATAACGACTCCAGCGGTCAGGTTTTGTTCAATCATAATGCGATCAAAAATTCCCTGCTTAGGGTTTCTGGGTGGTCTTTTCAATACTTGCGGATCCCCGGCCTCAAATGCCAGGGCTACATCTTGAATGCCGTTGGTCACCACATTCAGCCACAGCAAATGCACCGCATGGAAGGGAATGTGCAAACCGGCCAACAAGGATGCCCCCAGTAAAAAAATCAGGGAAAATCCCGTTGAAGTGAGAAGGAAAATCACTTTTCGAACATTGTCATACGCAAAACGCCCTTCTTCCACACCGGCTTTAATGGAGGCAAAATTATCATCGGTAATCACAATGGAGGCGGCGTCTTTGGCGATATCACTCCCAGATCCCATGGCCACCCCAATATTAGCCGCTTGCAGGGCGGGGGTGTCATTGGCGCCATCTCCGGTTACCGCTACAAAATGCCCATAATCCTGAAGCGCTTTGACGATTTGAAGTTTTTGTAATGGCGTGACTCTTGCGAAAACAGACCACTGCTCAATTTTTACGGCTAATTCTTGAGAATTTTCTTGCTCATAACGCTGGATTTCGGCGCCGGTAATCACTTCATTTTGAGTGTGAGCAATACCCAGCTGCCGAGCAATGGCCAGGGCGGTGGCGGGATGATCGCCTGTTACCATCACCACTTTTACACCCGCTTGCCGACACTCTTCAATGGCCTTTGGCACTTCGGGCCTTAAAGGGTCAATCATGCCCACCAGCGCCAACAAGGTAAGCGGGGGTAAATCCGCTTCAGACGGCTCCTCCCCCACGGGGGCCTCTGCCAATTCACCGCTGGCAATAGCCAAAACACGATAACCGGCTTCTGCCAACTGATTGGTCATTTCTTCCCCTTTTTGTGAATCCAGAGGCACAATACCATCCAGCGTTTGCATTTGAGTGCAAGTTTTTATAATTTTTTCAGCGGCACCTTTAATGGCAACCCGAACGGAAGTGCCATCCTGATAAAACTGGGCCGCAAATTGCCTTTCAGATTCATAGGGAATTTTGCCGAGTAACTGGTAAGCCTCCTGCTCCTGAGGAGTCAGCAACCGGGACTTGTGGCCAAACCCTAATAAGGCAACATCAATAGGGTCGCCATTGTGAGTCCATTGGTCTTCAGCACCACCTTGGTATAACTGCCCGTCATTACACAAAACGCTGGCAACAATAGCCGGTTTCAAAGCCTCCATTTGATGAGGCTGCAAGCTTTGAGCGGGTTCATTTTCATGAGTAGCAGACAGCGGGTTTTTGTGAAGTTCATCGATGCCGCAGTCGCGATAAAACACGTTGCCTTTGCCGTTGTAGCCTTCTCCGGTGGCCTCAAACACAGAGCCATCCATTAAGGCCATTAATCGAACGGTTTGGTTATTCAGGGTAAGCGTCCCCGTTTTATCGCTGGCGATACAGGTGCAGCTTCCCAAGCCTTCCACAGCCATTAAGCGTCGCACAATCACATTGCGTTTTGCCATACGACGAGAGCCAATGGACAATGTGACCGTCAACGCAATGGGTAGCCCTTCTGGAATGGCGGCAACCGCCAAAGCGATGGCCATATAAAATACTTCCTGAGCGGGATAGTTTTTTAAAATACCAATCACAGCCAACAACAAGGAAACCCCAACAATAATAAAGGCAATTCGTTTTGAAAAGTCCTCAATCCGCTTCATCAAGGGGGTTGTAGCACGTTGCGTCTGACTAACCGTTTGGGCGATTTTTCCCATTTCGGTAGCCATGCCTGTGCCGGTAATAATGGCGGTTGCCCGCCCTGACAGTACATTGGCTCCGGCAAATACCATGTTGGTCATTTCCTGAATAGGTGTTAGATCTTGCAAAAGGCTATCAAATTTTTTCTCTACCGCTTGCGATTCACCAGTCAACATCGATTCATCCAGCGCTAAGTTAATAGACTGAATTAAACGAGCGTCCGCAGGCACTTTAGCCCCTGATTCCAAAAGAATGACATCCCCAACCACCAGGTCCTCAGCACTCAGTACTTGCTCCTGTCCGTCTCGAATGACATGAGCCTGAATTTTCAGAAGTTTTTGCAATGCTTTGGCGGTTTTCTCAGCCTTAAACTCTTGAAAACTGCCCAGGCTGGCATTAAAACTGATAATCAAAACGATAAATAAAGCGTCCTTATATTCACCCAAAACAATGGACGCAGCGGCGGCAACCAAAAGAATATAAATCAGTGGATTTAAAAACTGGGAAATAATAATAGACAATAACGAAGCAGACTTGCCTTCAGGCAAGATGTTTTTACCATCCCTTTGCAAACGGGTGGTTGCCTCTGTACTGGTCAGGCCTTTGGCGTCACTTTCCAGCTCAATAATTGTATTGCTGGCGGTTAGTGAATGCCAATTACGAACCGCTTTTTGTCCGGATTGATTTAAAAGTTGATTAACGCCCATCAGACTGCCTTTCAATTGGTGCTGGATTCTATTTCAGCTTGTGCCAGCGGCTCAACGAATAGCGCGCTCCCGGCAAAATAAGCCTGCCTCAAAAGTGAGTTTCATTAAAAAAGGGGGCTATCCTTTTGCCGATGGTGACTCTGGAATTGAAGACTGGACTTTAAATAAGTTAAGCCCATCTTACCTACAATAAAAAAATGGTTTATGTAACTACCCATTATTGCTTATTGTAAGCAATACATCGGCTTTTTCCAAGTCGGAACCCTTTGTAAATGTAAGTCCGTACTTTTCCACTCAGGCTGAAACACTTTCAGCACTTGAGGAAAAGGGCTTTCACTTTTCACCCGGATCTATTCTCAGCCATGGCGTGGCAAGTGTGGCAGGTATTGAGGTTTAAAATAACAGTTGATGATTGGGGAGATAAAAGCACATTCAAAGTAAACAAACACAATAAAGCGAACCACTTCATCTATTCAGGCACTTTTCAGAGACTTTGAAACTCAGCCATTCAAATTTTGTTCTTTACATTAAAAGACAAAAATAGGGAATAGTGCTATACTAAATAAAACGTCACAGTACATTCAGAAAAGTCGTGAAATTTGAATCGCAATTACCCTAGCAATCCCGCACTACAGCCTATTAAAGGGATTTTTGTATTCCATCCGGCTGATGAGCTTACTGATAAGGCTCAAACGCTTTTAAAAACCCTGAGCTGCCAAATTCTGGCGAGTCATGATAATCGTTTTACGGTTAAAACAGGCCGTGGAAATTTGCAGGCCATTAAACAGCGCTGGATGGATAATAATCCCAACAATGCTTTGAGCCAGCAGTTAAACAGTTCTCTTTCACAAATTATTATTGGCGGCACTGCCCGATAGGCTTAGTTTAAAACGTTTATCTTGCCCTATATAAAATAAAAGCGACCCCTTCAAAGGTCGCTTTTATTTTAGGCTTATCACAGCAAATTTTTTTAGAAGTTTTTTATTTACTGCCAACAGTCCCAACATCTCTCACCTCGCAGTTCAACTCGTGAAACCGGATGGACGATGCTATAGTTGATGCATCTGTTTCTTTCGGATGATCTGATATGGATGCGATGACCCTGATTTACGATGGAGATTGCCCCCTGTGCATCGCAGGGGTTCAAAAACTCGCAGACTGGGGTTTTTTACAGGATATCCACACTCAGGCATGGCAAGCGTTCTCTAACCCGGAACCCATACTGGCTGAACGGATCAAGACAGAATTTTTATTGCTGGGGCCTTCTAACCAGGTTTGGGGCGGTTTTGAGGTTTTAAGCCATCTCGCCATGCGGCGCTTTCCGTGGGTGAAGCCATTTTTTGATGTTCCCGGCGTCAATAGACTGGGAAAATTCTTCTACAAATTAGTGGCGATGAATCGTCGAATTATTGCGCCTTCCGGTAATATTCCGTGCGACTGCGATCCGCCGTTTCATTTGGGATGGCGGGCTGGGTTTTGGGCCATCTTGCTGGTCATTATTTTGATAGGATCAGCCATTTTTGGCGCATCTTTGGGCCTTTTGCAATCGGGTAAGTCGTATCTGGAAACGGGCTTGCAATGGATGACGGTGGCTGGCAGTGGCTGGGTCTTGAATTTTCTGGTTTTTGCAATGGTTCTACCCAAACGTTATGGGGTTTTTATTCAGCAATGCCTGGTAGTCATGGCAATGGCTACCTTAGGATTGCTACCCTTTGCGCTGATCAATCTGCTGGGTGTGTGGTTCCATGTTACCACTCCAATCCTGTTAAAAATAACCCTGTTTGGTCTCCTTCTGAATAGCCTCATCCTATTCCGGGTTTTATCGGGCGACTTACGCCGCCTAAAATTTCCAGATTGGGCGGCTTGGCTTTGGTTTTTGCTGCTTCAAGCCATGGGACTTTCGCTTTCAGTGAGCTTGAAACTTTTTCATTGAAAAAGAAGGCCAAGCACCTGAAATGGGGTATCAACAGTAGTAAAGGGAGTTCGCCGATAATTTTTCAGCGTCCGCTGGTATAGATTCGATCAAGACCTTTGCAAGACTTTGAGCCTGTTGCCTGATATCGGGGACAGCGGTTGATTCCCATAGCAGCCCTTTCATGGGCGGACCCAAGGTAAACAGAGCGGTGGTTAACCCTTTGCTATTCAACAGTGAACCATCTGGACGACAGGTCAATCCAAGGTTCAGGCTGTCAGGCACAATATGCCCATCCTTAAACAGCTGTTGGGTCAATAAATCTTTTCTTTGCAGGAAATTGGTACCTGACCCTGAGCAATTTAAAACGTGAGCGACACGCAGGCTTTGATATTCACGTTGTTTTCGGGGTTGAATCACAATTTCAACATCATCACTGGATTCGTTATAGTCCTGAATACGACCTGCCAATAGGGTTAACTGGCCGGTTTTCAGGAGTTGCTGAATTTCGGCATGCACTTGTGGCGCCATCCGATGACGGTGATATTCCCAGTAAGGCCGGAGATGCCGCAAGAAAGTTTTTTTGTCTTTCTCCGCCAATTGACGCCAAATGTTCTGGGTGTCTGGCCTCAAGCCATCCACCAAAGCTCGCCAATCAAGCCCTTTTTCAGACAATGTAGCCCTGAATTTTTTCACCATTTGTCTGAGGGAAGTTAGATCCGTTTCATCAAAAAGCTTTGAAAATGGTTGTACTGAGAGATCATGAACCTGTGGAATCATGCCTTTTCGAGAGAGTGCCACTATTTTCCCTCGATGCCCCTGGTCTTGCAGCTGCAAGACTTTGTCTACCATGGTTAATCCGGTGCCCAGTATAAACAGGTCCGCCTCTGGTGGAATATCCGCAATGGCGTCGGCGTTCCAGGGGTTCGCAATAAAGCGTGGATGCTCGTAAAAAGAACTTGCCGGGCTGTTGGGTACTGCGTCCGCACAATTACCCAGCGCTAAAACAATTTGATGGGCTGGCAGCGAAACGCCACTTTGCAGCCTTACTTTTGGGCTAATCTCCAGATCTTCAATTGAAACGACTTCTGCTTGCAGCTTTTGGAAGTGAATATTTTCTGGTTTTGATTGCTCCGCTTCCGCCAGGCAATCCGCCATGTACTCACCAAAAGAAGTTCGGGAAACAAAGCTGGAGGGCTGTAAGTCAAAATTCTTTTGCCTCAGCCAATTGAGAAAATGCTCGGGTTCTTGTGGCAAACCACTCATTTTTCCGGCTGGCACATTTAATAAATGGTGAGGAGACTGCGTACCGTAGGCCAAGCCCTTGCCAAAATCATGAAACTTTTCAATTAGAATAATATCCAACGCCACGGAAGGTTTATAGCGCATTAACTGAATGGCCAGCATGGTTCCACTAAAACCACCGCCGATAATGATAATTTTATTCATACTTTGGGGACCAGAATCCTTTGTCACCACAAATAAACCAGGGATTTTGAAGATTTTCCTTATTGTAAACCAACTCCTGCCCTGTTTCATAGTGAATTACTGATTTTCCACTTTCCCGAGCAATAACGTGGGCGGCTGCGGTATCCCACTCCATGGTGGGGGCCAGTCGGGGGTAAAGATCGACTGTTCCTTCTGCCACTAAGCAAAACTTTAGGGAGCTTCCTGCCGGTTGCAAATGAACATGTTGATAACTTTGCTTCTGCCTGGTAATAAAGGCTTCCATGGCGTCCGAATGGTGAGAGCGGCTTCCAATCACGGTTAAACGGTCCTGATTGGAGCGATTTATAAGGGGCAGCTTGGTGGTGCCAGATTGATCCATTTTATAGCTACCCTCGCCCTCCACGGCAAAATACAGGATATCCTGAGCGGGAAGGTAAACGACCCCGGCAATGGCTCGACCGGAAGAGATCAGCGCAATATTGACCGTAAACTCCCCATTGCGCTTGATGAATTCCTTGGTGCCATCCAAAGGATCTACCAGCCAGAAGCATTCCCAGTTTTTACGAATCTCGTATGGAACCTGTTTAGACTCTTCTGACAAAATAGGCAAGCTGGGGAAAAGCGCACTCAGGCCAGCTTCAATAATGTCGTGCGAGCGTTGATCCGCAGTGGTTAAAGGACTGTTGTCTGACTTGTATTCCAGCTCAAAGCCACCCTCATAAACAGCCATAATGGCTTGGCCTGCTTGTCTTGCTATTGCAATCACCGCTTGTAGTGAGGTTGTATCAAGCTGTAGGGTCTGAGTCATTTTAATTTCGCCCACTATTTTTTGTTTAACAGTGTAAAATTCTACTTTTTTGGAAAACCAGATATTATCTACAGAATGATAATACAAAAGTTGTGGCCGTATTAGAACCCCTGCCCTTTAAGTATAATGACAGGATGCAAAACAAAAGTAGAATAACAAGGGATGGATTCATTCATGGACACAACGCAGCCGGACAAAACCACCAAAATTCAAAAAACCGAGCAAGAGTGGCAACAGAGCCTCACCCCAGAGCAATATGCCATAACCCGTCAAAAAGGAACCGAGCGGGCTTTTACCGGCGAGTACAATGACTTTAAAAAACCGGGTATTTTTCACTGTGTTTGCTGTGGTACGGCTTTATTTGACTCTCAAAACAAATATAATTCAGGATCAGGCTGGCCCAGTTTTTGGCAACCCCTGAGTGATCAGAATGTTGAGACAGAAACGGATCAAAGCCTTGGCATGGCTCGCACCGAAGTGCATTGCGCCCGATGTGACGCCCACTTGGGCCATGTGTTTGAGGACGGCCCAGAGCCCACTGGCTTGCGGTATTGCATTAACTCCGTTTCCTTAAATTTTCAGGAAAAACAATAAGCGCGTCACTTTAAATATTACAATCGCACTTTCACCGTATCGGGATCAATGCCTTTGGACTTTAGCCAGGCATTTCGAGCGTGTAGCGCTTTTGAGCTATATTGAAGCGCCTGTTTGAGATTGCCTTTTTGCAAAGCAGCCTGACCCAATAACATGTAAGCCCCTGGATTTTCAGGATTAATCCTTAAAGAATCCTGCCATAAGGCCACGGCGGCTTCATAATTTTTTTCAGGCTCTCGTTCAGCCAGTAAATAACCCAGGTAATTTCTGGCCGAATAATCAGTGGCATCCAAAGCAACCAGAGCTTGAAAAGTTTGCTCCGCTTGATCATAAAACGCATTAGGCCCAATGGTAGAGTCCTTCATGTAACCATTGGCCACTGCGTAACCCCGAATATAATAACCAAAGCCTAATCGGTATAAAATCCGAGAATCATCCGGTGTTTTTAGCCGCATTTTTTCATATTCGGCAATTTTACGATCAAAAAGGGCAAAGCCTTCCGGGCTTTTTTGAGCCAGTCGTCTGGAGCGGTCCAGGGCTTCCAGCGCACGCTCCAAATAAGGGGTACGACTGTAAGCGACAGCCAATAAAAAATAAGCTTCCGCATCCTGAGGCTTTTGCTTAACCAGCGCTTCCGCGAATTGAATATCATCGCTCAGGCCCACAGCTTCTTGAGATACGCCCGCACTCAACGGCTTTCCTATAGAAACCGCTGGAATATTGCCAGCGGCAGTGGCCAGAGAAGACCCTGATAATAAAACCAAAAGAACCCCAAATACCCAAGCGTTCATTAACTCTTTCCCTATCGTCATTGTCCAAATCCGATATTGTGTGGGCCAACCGTTTCCTTTAAGTGTAACAGTGAATACAGGTAATTGTTGACGCAAAAAAAATCAAGCTGTTCCCTTTGGAAAATCTCTAAAAATCAGTATCAACGTGCTTCAAAACAGTTATAATGACTGATATCACAAGCAAGACAAGAGACTTTTCCGTAATGGCATTGCCCGTTCACCAAACACAAAGGATATGTGTGTGAAAAACTGGACCCAACTCATTCATCAAAGCAGTACCATTATGCTGACAGGATTGCTGCTTTTGGGGTCTATGGCCTGGGCAGAAAAAAAGCCCATGAATTACCCGCCTTTTAAAACAGCCAACGGGTTTAATCGTTTGGTACAAAATATAAGTGGGTTCACCCCCGTGTCTGGCTGGATGGCCAATCGCATCTTAAAACGGGAAGTGGGACGATATGTGACCGGAAATTTGCGGACGCGTCTGACCCTTTACAGCGCCAGCGATCTATGGGGCGGTAAAGCACGCCAGATTCAGATGAGCGGCCAGCAGGTTTTACTGGATGACTTCATCCCCCTCAGTGAATTTAATATTGAAAATAATAAAGAGTCTCCGATTTTCATCAGCAAAAGCAATCGGCCCATTCTGCTTAAGCCTATGACCTTGACTATGAAAGCCCGTATGAGCGAAGCGGACATTAATCGCTTGCTGACCAGCGAAAAAGGTCGAAAACTACTCACCAACCTGAAAGTTGCCATCCCTCCATTTGGAAAACATTATCTGGATGTCATCAATCCTTCCGTTTTATTGGCCGATAATCGAATTACCATCGAATCCATTCTGAACAAACACGATCGACCGATTGAATCTGGACTCCCCGTTAAAATCAGTGGCCAAATCACCGCTAAAAAATCGCGTTTACACCTCTCCGATTTAGAGCTACAAATTGAAGGGTTTCAAGACACCCGAAACATTGAACGACTGGTAGAAACCTACTTTGGCCAAATCGTGAACCTGAACCATATCAAGGTGGATCGGCACAAAGTTAAAGTGGCCATCACTCAGTCAGAAATTCGGGATCGCCAACTTTACCTGCAAGCCGACATCAAAGTTGAACCCAAGCCAGAGGCTTTGACAAAGTATCAAGCCTCTCATAGCAAAAAGCCAGCCTCTTAAACAAGACTGGCTTTCAAGGCATTCAACGCAAAGCGTTCAGGCGTTATAAACTTTCAGTTGTGTGGCATGATGCCGCTCAAACACGGCTTTCACTTCTTTGACCTGAGTTTTCAACACATGGACCACCACCAGAATATGCCCTTCATCTTTTAGGGCATTTTCAAAAAATTTAGCCTCATGCTCCGGGATACCAGCGCCTACCAGCGATCCAATCAAGCCACCCGTAGCCGCCCCAATAGCACCAGCGGTTAAAGCACCCACCAAAGGACCGGCAACCAATAGCCCTGAACCCGGCAAAATAATATTGCCCACCAGCGTTAAACCACCAAGCACCGCGCCCAGAATGCCACCCGAGAGACTTCCCACAGCAGCTCCTTCCGGTGCTTTTGTGTTTTCCTGAGGCGAAAAATACTGATTATGCGTATGTTCCGACATCAAAACACTGATATCCTCTTCTTTAAAACCACGTATATGCAACGCTTCAATCAAATCGGAAAAATCCTTATACGAGATGAATAAACCCGAGATTTGCTCATATCCATCCTGTGGATGTGAATGACGTGTGGCCATCATCAACTCCTTTTTAATGGGGCAATCCAAACCCATTTATAAACCCATTTATAAACCCAACCTGTTCAACCACTCTACAAAATATTTAGTAAAGGGCCAATTGCCCATGCTGCTATGTTTGGCGTATTGAATCTCCTTATAGAGCACCTCGGGAAGCCCAGCCATACAGCCACACAAGAATTACAAGAATGAAATATTTGGTTTGAAATCAAAAGCAGGTGGAATGATCTCCATGAAGTCTTTTTATATTTTCACGCTATGGGCCATTTAAAATCCAGGGAATTATGTTGAGGTAATTTGCACCATGTCACTTCATTCCATGTCTGCTTCAAATCAGCCTGTGCCTGACTTGGCCACTCCAAAAACCGGCCCGAATGAAGCGCCAGCCACTGAGGAGTCTCACCAATGGCCGTGCCATGCGCAATCCATTGGTGCCTGCCTTAACCTGCTAAAAACCACCTTGCAAGGACTGGAAAACGCAGAGGCTGAAATCCGAAATAAAGCATCCCAAAAAGCAGAAGCAAAAATAACGCTCAGCTTGCCGCCCGGTCAAGTATTTTTGAGCCACTTGAAAACAAAGTTGTCTCTGCTATTTATAGCGGCAGCCGGATTGTCATTCCTGATGGGCCAGCCAACCGATGGCATTTTAATTCTGGTTGCGCTGCTCATCAATACGGGCATTCAGGGAATCATCCAGTGGAAATCTTTTGGGGGACAAAAAAATCAGAATGACACAGCAGATTTGCGCTGCACCGTGCGTCGCAATGGACAAAACACAACCATCCACGCACGTGAACTGGCTTTGGGAGACATTCTGGTTATGGGCGGGGGGCAAATGATACCAGCCGATGCCCGTCTGGTTTCCAGTACCCAGTTACAAGTTGATGAATCGCCCCTTTCGGGAGAGTCGGTGCTGGTTCCCAAAAATGCCAACGATATTTTGCACCCCTCGGAAGATTTAACCGCTTTATCCAACATGGTATTTGCTGGCACCCTGGTTAAAACAGGCAAGGGAGAAGCCATTGTTACTGCTCTGGGTTCCCAAACAGTGATGGGCAAAATAGCGGCGCTGGCCCGCAATACCCAAAAGCGGGAATCTCCATTAACCCGGCATTTAAACGCGCTAAGTTTCAAAATTTTTATGGGCGTTCTTCTATTGATAGCGGTAGTGATTGGGGTGGGTCTGTCTCGTCAAATGCCCATGGCTCCTCTGGTTCAAATGGGTTTGGTCATGGCCATTGTGGCTTTCCCTGAAACCATCCCAGGCTTGGCCAGTCTCATCTTATCAGTGAGCATGGGCCGCTTGAGAACGAAGAACGTATGGGTCAAAAATTTTCAGGCACTGGAAACCATCGGTGATTTAAATGTGATTTGTACCGATAAAACCGGGACACTCACCGAGAATTACTTGTTGCTGGATCAGCTTTATTTACCGGAAATGGGAGCCGTTGCCTACGATCCGCATTGGCAAACCCAACAGGCATTTCCCAGTCAATCCATAGAAGCCTTATTGCGGGTGGGCCGTCTGAATAACGGCACCATGCTAGAAGGATTGCGAAGCGGCTTAATGGGGGACCCCATTGATGTGGCGCTTTACCGGGCCGCCTCCGGCAGTTTGGAAGCGGGATATCATCAACGGATCAACATTCCCTTTGATCCAGTCAGCTTACGCTCGGCCACCCTGTGTGAAAACCCCAACGGGCAACTCATTTCCATGATTAAAGGAGCGCCAGAATCGGTGCTGGAACAATGTCGGTTTTACATGAAGCCTGACGGCAGCCTGCAAGAATTAAACCTGAACCAGCGCAGTGAATTTTTAATGCAAAACCGCCAAATGGCTTACGAAAATAATCTGCGTGTGGTTGGCTTTGCCCAAAAACCCATGCTGGACAATGATGACAGCGGCCCCTATGCCAATGCAATTTTTTTGGGCTGGGTTTGCTTGATCGATCCTCCAAAATCCGGCGCTCGTGAAGCCATTAGCGCTTTAAAAAATACCGGGGCACGAATGATTATGATTACCGGCGATCAAAAAGCAACCGCAGAAATGACAGCCCGTGAACTGGGGCTAATCGTAAAAGCTTCGGATGAAGTGTGGCTTCGATCCGATTTAGAGGCATGGGATCAGCCTTTGATACCCGATACGGTAAAAGTATTTGCCCGCACCAAGCCAGAAGAAAAGTTAGCCATTGTGGCATCGCTCCAGCAAGGTCATCAGGTGGTGGCCATGGTGGGCGACGGGGTGAATGACTCACCCGCGCTTCAAAAAAGCGATGTGGCCATTGCCATGGGCTTACAAGGTTCCCAGGCAGCCAAAGAATGCGCGGATATTATACTGCTCAACGATCGGCTGGAAGGTATTTTACATGCCATTGCGGAAAGCCGGATTTCCAGCCGCAAAATACAATCATGCCTGCGTTATCTCCTCAGCTGTAATCTGGGATTAATATTGTTTGTAACCGCCGCCGTACTGGCTGGCTTTGGCTTGCCTATTCAGGCCATTCAGTTAATCTGGCTCAGTCTGGTTATTGTTTCCATTCCAGCAATAGTACTGGCCATAGAGCCTGTGCCGGAAAGCAATGTCATTGTGAGTTCGGCCAGTGAAAGCGGCGAACCCGATACGCAGCAAAAATGGCGCTACGATCAAGCCAAACCAGCCATCATGGCCGAATCAACGCATTGGCAACAAGATCCCCTTTCATCTAAAAATTTGTGGCTTATTGCCTATTGGGGAATGTTAATGGTAATTGCCGGACTCGGCAGTTATTGTGTTTGCCTCTTTCTTTTAAAATTGTCTCCTGCTATGGCTGGAACGGCTGCCTTTTGCGGAATGGCTATTAGCCAAACGCTCAACCTGTTTAACGTGCAAGCAATGAACGCTGGCGAGAAACGCAGTTCGTTCTTAAACGAAATGGTGAGCACCCCCATTACCTGGGTGGTGATTGGACTCAGCTTACTGTTGCAGGCCCTGACCGTTTATACACCGCTGGCGAACCATTTGATGGGGACCGTGCCTCTTCCCCTCAACGCCGTTTTTGTACCCATGGCCATGGGGCTGGGTGTTGTGCTTTTCTCTTTGAAAACCACACGCACCCCATAACGGTTTGTTGGTAATAACGCTACATCGACGTGTAAGTAACAGGCTCCACAACATTCAGCACTTCAAGCTCAATGTCATCAACGCCCATAGGTGAAATTTTTAAAATAAACTGATACCCGAGCAAATTGGATGGCACCATGGATTCCAAAAACTGCATATGCCGGGAATGGTCTTCCAGGTTTAAGGTAGAGGCGGCTTCCTCATCACGAGGGCTCAAATAGACCTCCACCACGCTGTTGCCATCGCTATCGGCGATACTGCGAACGCTAAATTTAATTTTCACGACCCCCGTCAAACGATAAGCCTGATAAAAAGCTTTGGCTATGGGGTACAGGGCATCACAATTTTGATCAGACATCATATGGGGATCCTCCTTGAGTAAGCAAACAATGGAATGGTGTTTTAACGGGTCTATCAGGCGATGGGAATAAGATGCATGTAGTAATAAGAAAGCGCAAACAGAATGACACCCGATAAAATGGTGAAATAAATTCTCAGCGCTTCTACCGCGCTCAGTTCCTCTCTGGCAAGGCGTTGATACTGGATGGCGGGAGAAAAAGACGTTTTGGTCACTTTCATCATGCAGACCTCTTTAATTAAAGACTTAGCAAGTCAATCAGGACAGATTGATTGAGTAACGAAACACTGCGCAATTTCAAAAATGGAATGGCGTTACTTTCAGGGTCTTTCAAATTCAAAACCAGAAACTTCAAGACCTATCAGACTTCAAACCAGAGACAAAAAGGGTGATGATCACTCTCCCAAAGAAATTTGGAAACGAGCAAATTGAAAAATAAGCTCCTTACCATTCAGCAATATTATGCAAAATTAATGTCTCACTGACTATTCGCCACCCAGGCAATTTTAAAGAGAGTTCCCCCACTGGTCCCCTCCCTCTTCTGGCGGATGAGCGCTGGAAAAACAGAGTGCTACAACCATCAACACCAATCACCCAACTGGAGAAAAAATCAGATCCAGAACCTTAAACCCCAATCAACATTTTCAGTCCCAGTATAAGTAAAGTCCCGCCAAAAATTTTTTCCAGTAACGCCGTGGGCAAAACCAGGGCCAGTTTAGCCCCCAGCAAATTACCCAACACAAAGCCCAGACAGATTAAAGCGGCCACTTTTAAATCGACATAACCGTGACGGTAATACTCTAAAGCCCCCAACAAGCCAATGGGCAGTACCAGCAGAGACAGGGTGGTTCCCTGAGCGGCTTGTTGAGAAAAGCCAAACAAAAACACCAGCGCCGGTACCAGAATAATGCCACCGCCAATACCCACAAGCCCACTAAAAGCCCCGGCAATCATACCCAATAGCGAGAAATACAGAAACGGCATATCAAAAGCCCCGATTATGCGGTGAATGGCCACCAGTTTAGCATACCTCCCCGGCATCGTCTTCACATTGACAAGGGCTTATAGTATTTTATCTGCTATGAGTATCTTGAAAGCCTTACCCAAATGGCTTAATAGCCCGGATAAAGTACCCCAACACCCATGGCCTGCCGCTATTATTCTGATTCGATTCATGCTGGGGCTGGTCTTTCTTTCCGAAGGCATTCAGAAATTCCTGTTCTCTGATCAATTAGGGGTAGGTCGTTTTATGAAAATCGGCATTCCTCAACCCGAAATCCTGGCCCCTATTGTGGGTGGAATTGAAATAACAGGGGGCCTTTTACTACTGGCAGGATTTCTGACTCGGCCTGCCTGCTTTCCCTTATTAAGTATTATGCTGGTTGCCATTATCAGCACCAAACTGGGGCTGCTCCAAACGGAAGGATTCTGGCGAATGGCTCACGAGGCGAGAACAGATTTTTGTATGCTGATGGGCCTGTGTTTTATCACACTGGTGGGTGCCGGGCCTTGGTCGCTGGATAATGAGTGGGCCAAACGAAGGGTTTCCAGCACATGAGCTATTTGCTGATTGGCATCGTATCGGTTCTGGTTTCCATGCTCACCCTGTTTTCCGGCTTTGGGCTAGGAACGTTGTTGCTACCGGCTTTCCTGCTATTTTTCCCCGCTCCGGTGGCCATTGCGGCTACCGCCATTGTTCATTTGGCCAACAATATATTCAAGGTATTTTTCGTAGGCCAAAAAGCGGATTTAAAAACGTTAATTGCCTTTTCTCTTCCGGCTACCGTGACGGCCCTGATAGGCGCTTTACTCATGAGCCAGGTCAGCGCTCTGCCGCCATGGTTTCAATACCAATGGCTGGGGCGCGTATTGGAAGTCACGCCAGTCAAGCTGGTGATTGCCTTTTTAATGGCTGGTTTCGCCTGCTTGGAGCTGAATCCCGCCTTTCAAAAACTGGCATTCCCCAAGTCCTGGATTCCAGTAGGAGGTGCTTTATCCGGTTTTTTTGGCGGATTAACCGGGCATCAGGGCGCTTTGCGCTCAGCTTTCCTCATTCGGGCGGGGCTGGATAAAGAAGCGTTTATTGGCACCACGGTTGTTTCAGCAGTACTGATCGACATTTCCAGATTGAGCATTTATGGCGTTGCTTTTTTCAGCGGGCATTTTGATCTTCTGTGCAAGGACGATCAATGGGGGTTGATTCTTTTAGGCATCAGCTCCGCGTTTTTGGGAACCTATCTAGCCAGCCGCTTTATGCACAAGGTCACTTTATCGGTTATTCAAAAATTAATCGGCACCCTGCTCATTATATACGCCCTGTTGCTTGGCTCTGGGGTTATTTAACCGATGAACCCTGTTTTTATTTGGGGATAGTGAACAAGTTTCTGATTTTTCAAATCAGGGGTTTAGTAATTCCAGTTAACGTCGATACGATAATTAGAATATCCCCCTCGTCATTACCCCAAAAAACGCGCACTCATCTTACCGAGCTTTTGACTATGACTTACGTCAGGTTTTATGAAAAAAACCCAACGGTCAAGCAGGCTGTAAAAAACCTGCTGTCCTTCCCTGCCGACATTCGCTCTGTCTTGGCTAAAGGCATGTGCGCTATTGCTGAATCCGACTTTAACGCGCACGTTCGAATGAATGATTTAAAAAGTTTGGGTAAGGATACGGTGTTAGCCCTTTATAAATCTCAGGAAAAGCGCAGAGAATATGACACAGACCCTTACCTGTGCAAAGCCATGAATTATTTATTAATACTAGAACCTTCCGATCAGTTTTTTCTGGCCATGAAAGTCAACGATCTCATACAAGTGGTTCAGGAGTTTATGGGCTTGTGTAAGGCGTACGCTCAAACAGTGCAACTGGCCATTGTGGAGAGAATTACCAGTATTTACGTGCGATGCGGACTCCCCGAAGCTCAGGATTTACTGGAAACCATTCACACCAAATTCAAACATTATTTTTCCAAAAAAGAAGACCCTGCAACCCGGTCCTCACCCAGCCCTGCGCCCATGGCATTCCAGACAGAAAGACGCTTGATGGGCAAAGAGATGAGTCAAGAATCGATTGCCACCCTGGAATCCGGTATGCATTTACGAAACGAAGCTTGATTTTTGAGCAATCCTCAACCAATACCATTCTTTTCACCCATGCTAGCAAGCCTTGGGCTTTTGTAAGAGAATATCAGGGATGTATATAATCAGTTCGAGGATTTATTGATGAGTATTGCCACTCAAGTCAAGCTCAAGCCGGGCGTTGTGACTGGAAAAGATTACCAGACTCTGGTACAGGCTTGCAAAAAAGGACAATATATTCTGCCAGCGGTAAACGTGGTAGGCACCAACAGCATTAACGCGGTGCTTGAAGCCGCCCGGAAAAACAAATCCGATGTGATTATTCAGCTTTCCAACGGGGGCGCTGAATTCTTCGCAGGTAAAGGGTTCCCGGATTCTTTTCAGGCCAAAGTATTGGGTGCCGTTTCCGCCGCCCAGCATGTCCATTTAATGGCTCAACACTATGGCGTATGCGTGGTGTTACATACCGATCATGCCAATAAAAAGCTGATTCCGTGGGTAGAAGCCATGCTAACCCACGGTGAAACGCACTACCAACAAACCGGACGCCCTTTGTTCACCTCCCATATGCTGGACTTATCGGAAGAGTCTCTGGAAGAGAACCTCTCCGAGTGCGCTCGCCTGCTCAAACGGGCAGCAGCCATTGATATGAGCATTGAAATTGAACTGGGCATTACCGGCGGTGAAGAAGACGGCATTGGCTCTGAAGATGACGATTTGGACAATCCAAACCTGTATACCCAGCCACAAGATGTGCTGCAAGCCTATGAACTGCTTACTCCTATTGGTAACTTCTCTGTAGCCGCCTCTTTTGGCAATGTCCATGGGGTTTACGCGCCTGGAAATGTCAAATTACGCCCAGAAATCCTCAAGCACTCTCAGGAGCTGGTTCAGTCCACCCATAAAACCGAAGCGAACCCTCTGGATCTGGTTTTCCACGGTGGATCAGGCTCTGAGCAGGCTAAAATTGAGGAAACGCTGCACTATGGCGTTTTCAAAATGAACATTGATACCGATTTACAGTTTGCTTTTGCCGAAGGCATTGGCCAATATGTGATGAGCAACCCCAAGGCGTTCCAGCATCAGATTGATCCTGAGACGAATACTCCTTACAAAAAAGCCTACGACCCTCGCAAATGGCTGCGCTTGGGTGAAGAAGGCATGATTGCCCGCCTGGATGAAGCGTTCCGGGATTTGAAATCCGCCGGAAAGTCCATTGCCGAATAATCAGACCGTTTCATGAGACTGAAAAAGAACAGTGGGGCTGTCAAGCGAACCACTGTTCTTTTTGTGTTCAAGCTTTTTGGGCAACAGGCCTGTTGCGCTAAAATAAAACTACGCGGTTTCCGGCTCTGGTTGTAGGATGGGCGCCCCACACTTTTCGCAGTTGTAGCTCCCGCCTGGAATATAGGCCCCACAATGTTGACAGGTCATTGGAATCCTCTCCAAATATTACGGTACGGATTTCATATCGGCCTAAATCGTTGTTCCTGAAGTAAAAAGCCAAGACTCAGCTTGATAACTCTACAATAGTGTAGCCCGTTTTGGGCGTAAAATAACGTAACGATTCCCCCTGAATTGAAACCTTTAAAAAAGGCAGGTTTATGGATAGCTCCAGCTTTTATGCCTCTTTAACCGATTTAGAATCACGCTACTGGGATCAGTTCAAGGCCCTGTTTCAAAGAGTCAGCGCTCAGAAGCCTGAAAAAGGGATTCAAACCCTGATTATTCGAGCCCGAGCCATGGCCGCCGCCCAGAATATCGAACTGGCTGTAGCGTTGGAAGAAACACTGGCCGCTGCCACCCAGCGTACCGAACGCCGAATCGCACTACTAAACGCTTGTCCTGTTGTGTCTACGCCCCAGCAGGAGCCTCCAGGCTCAAGGTAAAGTCAGCCCAATTTGGAGGTATCAGCATAGAATTATTAATACAATTCATCAAAAAGGCTTGTTGTGTTAAGCCCTTTTCCCTATACTTGCCATTGAGATCAGGCATTAAAATTCTGGGCGCTTAACTCAGCGGTAGAGTGCCACCTTCACACGGTGGAAGTCACTGGTTCAAGTCCAGTAGCGCCCATATTCCTAAACTCCGAAACGTCACACTCCCACAGGATTACAAAGAATCCGGGGGTGTTTTTGTTTGTGAGGATTCTCAACTTAAAAGCGGCATTTCTGCTAAAAAAACTCAAACTTCCACAAAAGTTCAACATGTTTCGGGGCTGCTTTCAGTAAGCCAGGTCAGCAAAAAGCTGGGTGTTTCTTCCACAACTGTCAGACGTTGGTGTGAATCTGGAAAACTTCCGGCCATGGCCAAGCCTTACGGTAAGAAAATCAGCTGGTTTATCAGTCCGCTGGCTTTGGAGATGCTGACCCGTGAGCAAAAGAGTGAACTGGAAACGAAAAAAACAAACAGCATTCAGCCTCACCGTGAATATATGGCTCAATGGGTTCAGGCCATGGCCACCGGAACACTGAACGGCAAAATCTACACAAAGCGCTCTATTGAGGAATATGTGCGCTATGTCAGGGTGTACCTGATGAATCATGCGATGGTCAGCGCTTCCGGGCTAAAGGCTGAGCTGATGAGCATTCCCGCCTCAATGTTCGCCAAACGAGAAAAATATTACAAAGGTGTTCTATGCTTTGCCCAGTTCCTGGTTCATTCTGATTACCTGGAGCCTGAGTTTTTAGACTCAATTAAGCCATTATTCCCAAAGCGCCATTTACCCCCAAAAAGAACCGTGGTGGATGAGGCGGGTGTTGAAAGCCTCTTTAGTTCTTGCAACACAGCTCAGGAGCGCTTAATAACCCTACTACTAGCTCACACAGGCCTACGGGCCAGTGAGGCATGCGCCTTGGTGTGGGGTGATATCGATATAGAGAAGGGCTTTATTTTGGTGCGCCTGGGCAAGGGAAACAAAACCCGAAAGGTTGGCATATCTTCTCGATTGATGGGTGTGCTACAGGCCCAAAGGCAGGCAGTTTGTCACGTTGGCACTTCGCCTGTTTTATTGGATAAGCACGGTAAGGCCATGCACCGGAGTGGGTTGCTACAAAGGCTCAAGCGCTTGGGTCGGGTGGCCGGTGTCTCCGTTTCCCCTCATGCCTTGCGCCGGGCTTTCGTGACGATTAACGCCAACAAAGGCCGCCCTCTGGTTATCTTGCAACGCTCTTGTGGGCATAGCGATATTAAAACTACTATGAGCTATTGCCGGACAAAAGAGCAGGAGGTTATAAACGCCATGAGGGGATGGGATTAATTGCTTTATGCCTGCATCAGGTTTCTTACTTGGGCTAGATGAGTCTCATCCATTAGCCAGTCTGCGACTTCTACCGGCAAATAGACTCGCTTTTTAGACCCTTTATGGCTGCCTTTGGGTCGCCCTGCTCCGTGTCGTTTCCCACCGCGCCCTTTGATTAGATTTTCAACAAAAGGGGCCAATTCTCCGCTCATCCGTGCCTCAATCAACTGAGCTAGATAAAGCGGGTAGCCTGCCTCTACTTCAGAGGCGCTTTCTCCACCATAGGATTCTGGGTAAAGCGGATGTTCAAAACACCAACAACCCATTTCAGCATCAAACCAAGGCTTAATTTCCCCAATTTCAGATAGTGCGATCCGAGTCTGCGCCACGACTTCCGGGCTGAATAGTTTGTCCAGTTCAGGGCGTTTTTTCACGGCATTAACCCTCTGTCTTTTAAGTGCTTTTCGGCTTTACGGACATCGTGGGCTGGAATTTCGCCACCCGGATGAGTAATTTTGATAGTGCAAATGTGCTTCCCCTTTTCATCTCGAAGACTCCAGTCAATGCTTGCTTTCTGAAGACTCCAACCATGCGCCTTGATTTCTCGCTCAAAGGCCCGGCGCTTTTTGGGTTTATAAGGGGGCACTGAAAAATTCCTTTCTATAAACAGATTAGATTATTTATCCCATAAAATCAATATGGGAATTATGGCCATGGCCGTTCCCTAAACCTCGTCAAGTGAGGCACGAACAAGAGGGGGATCTCCATCTGCACCCCATCCCGCTGCTTGGCAATGGTCAGGCTGGCTACTCCCGACGGTCTACGGTCTTCAAAACGTTCAATGCTGGTGAAAAGCACAATGTCACTGTCCATTTCAATGCCCCCTGAGTCTCTG
Organism: Vampirovibrio sp.; assembly: GCF_041737375.1. NCBI lineage: Bacteria > Bacillati > Candidatus Melainabacteria > Vampirovibriophyceae > Vampirovibrionales > Vampirovibrionaceae > Vampirovibrio > Vampirovibrio sp. The sequence continues at coordinate 153,763 of NZ_JBGSRV010000008.1, read as the reverse complement.
AGGTCGGAGAGCATCGGCTTCTTGTCCTGCCGGGCATCCACCGCCCGGTTCATCTGGGCCAGTTGCAGGATAGGGGTTTGGATGGTTTTGGCCAGGGTCTTTAGACGGCTGGTAATAGCCTGAATTTCATAAGCCCGGTTCTGTTGCTTGCCATTCAGCTCTGATGCAATCAAGCCAATATGATCCACCACCACCAAGGCCAAATCAGGCCGCCGCTTTTTCGCTTTCAAGATTTTTGACTGAATGACAGCCAAGGTCTGCCCGGCGGCATCCTCAATCATCAAATCCTTTTGGAACGGCTTCCAAGCCATGGCCGCTAGCTTCAAAGCATCCAAGTTATTCGGGTTGCCTGCTTTGGCCTTGATGGCCCGCTTCATTAATTCGCTGGCGGTCATTTCCAGGCTGATATAAAGCACTGACTTTCGTTCCTGAAGCACCACATGGCAAGCCAAGTTCAAGGCAAAGGCGGACTTGCCCCCACCGGGTCGGGCGGACACGGTAATTAACTGCCAGGGCTGAAACCCGTGGGTGGAGTTGTCCAGGGTTGGGAAACCTGTTGATAAACCGGTAACGCCATTGGGGCTACTGGCCTCCTCTTCAAGTTGCTTGATAGCCTCCTCAACCGGGTCGGACGCCTCCATGGTGTCGGTGGGGAAGGTTTCCGATATCAGGTAAAGCAGGTTTTCCGCCTCTTCCAGGTAGGTAGCCTCTCCCCGGTTGGTGGCTGATTCGGCGATATCCTGACAAGCCAGAATCACTTCCCGCCGTCGGGCCAGATCAATCAGGAGCTTTGACCAATGCTTCAGGCTGGCATCATTCAGAACCTGAACATCGGGATTGCTCCCCAGCAATAAATCATAGAGGTAGGCTGAGCCCCCGGCCATGGCCGAACTACCAGAAACCTCCAGAGCATGCGTTAAAGCGATGGGCTCTAGGGGTACTTGCTGCTCAAAGCAATTCAGCATAGCCCGAAAGATGGCCTGATGAGCGTTTGAGTAAAAGTGTTCAGGCTGAAGCAGGCTAACCACCTGGGGGAACAAAGCGGGATATTGTAGCAGGCCACAGAGAACGCCCTGTTCTACCGCCACAGAATGAGGAAGGCTCTCAATCGGCTGAAGTGTTGTTTCAAAATCATGCATTCGAGGGTTCCTTCAGGCAGCCTTCCAGCTGGGCAACTGGATAATAATCAAAAGTCTTCTTATGGCTCAGGCCGCTGGGGGATTCCGGGCGAATTTCCAGTTCATCTGAACGGAACCATTCGGTGGTGTACTTATGCCGGATGAAGGGGAACTTTAGCAAGGCTTCTGCTTGGCTGCTGAGATCATCGAGAACATGCGCTTTTGGCGCTTCGGCTGCCCATGCCTCTAATTTATTTTTAAGCGTCGTTTTGAGCCATTGGGGCGCTGTTGCGTTTTTCGACACCGCAAGATCGCAAGTGTCTCTCCATAACCGAAGGATTTCCGGTTTGGGAATATCAGGTTTGGTTTGCGCCAGCTCCTGAAACTGGATTTTCAGGAATCCCTGGATCCATCCCATATTTTGATGATTGGGGCTGTTTAGGGATGCCAGGTAAAGCATGCCTTCCTTGGCAAGTGTTTGATTGGGATCTGTTTCATTTTCCAAACCGATCACACGCACACCCGAACCAACAGGTTCGGATCCCTCAGGTTTCAGTGTGAGGGAATCAGGAATCAGTAATAGGGAATCAGCTGGAGCGGTACGGTGCAAGTTCCGTTCTTGTACCGTACTAGTACGGTACTGGTCTGGTGCAAGTACGGTGCAAGTTCCGTCTTTTTCTGGATAAGCTGGAATTCGGCTTCCTGCCTGCTTTTCATTTTTATGGGGATTCTGATGTTTGGAAAAATTAGGAATCTCCAGGTAAAGAGAAGCGTCAACTTGATAACGAATGATGAACCGCTCAGGGGAGGAGGCCAATTCGCTTATCAGCGAATCAACATCAACAGATTCATAAGGAAAAATCTCAGCCTTGATTCGGGCGGGCCGATATTCCATCCGCCCCGCCACATCTGCCAGGGTCCACAAGCCGATAAACAAAAGGCGGGCATAGGGGGACAAAGCTGCCAAATATTCATTTTTGAAGAATCCCGGCTTGATGTTTCTTGCTCTCGCCATTATTTCACCGCCTTTCTTTGCAGGAACCGGATGTAGGAGGCACCAATTTCCCCGAATAAGCGTGTGTCACCGAGGCAAATCACCAGCCATTGGAAGAAAGCGCGCTGTCTTGCCTGTGTGAGCCTTGCCCATAATGGACTGAAGGCTAAATCGCATAAGTCCCGGAAACTGACGATATGGCGTCTAATGCCATGGCCGCTGATGGAATGTTTTAGATTGCTGTCAGGGATGCTAGACGGCTCCCCAGCTTTTTTATTACCGTTCATGGGGTTTCCTTTCTGCATCCTGCTATGCGTTTCTCAACTGACGGACGAGGTGCAACGCACCCTCCCGTCGGAGTGTCTCCATGCGGACAAAAAAACGTTGGCCGTCATCCCTCAAATGCGGCTTTACCTTTGCCCGATGGCTCCAGCCCAACAACTGAACCCGCATTTCAAAACCTTCATTTTCGACATAGGTGAAAATGAAGCCATCCGCCCGACTAGCATGGGAGTTCGTGCGGGAAAATTTAAATTTTAAAGCACTGCCCCTCGTACTTTTAACATCCAGCTTCAGGCCTAAGGCTTCCACGTCATGCCCTTGATCGCCCATGAGTCCAGCTTTAAACTCGGCCATGGCCGTTTCCGCAGAGATGCCAAGGTAGAACTGGACGGCAAGCTCACCAGCAAGACCAACTTGCTCTGCCGTCTGATTCCAGTGGGTGGAGGTGCTCCAGTTTTTCCGACGCAATTCTGCCAACTGGCGGAAGATTTCGGCGGCGTCACGAGAAAAGCGAACAGTGGGCCGCTCTCCCTCGAAGATGATGAGCGACTGGTAAGCCCTCAGGAACGCTTCTTCCGCAGCTTGATCTAAGCCCCTAAAATGGCTGGTTGGGTAATGCATAGTCTTAACCTCAATAAATTAAAAAAACTGCCAGCCGCTAGGCTGACAGAACAAAGGTTAAGAAAATCTTCGCCTTGAGCTCTCTGCGCCGCGTTGGCTGGTAGAAGCATCTTGGCAGAATTTAATGAAACGTTTCCCTATGTAGGGGTTCACCCCAAAAATCAGCTTAAACCCTTATTAATAGAGGCTGTAGGGAAAATATAGGGAAAAATAGGGAAATATTTTGTTACAAATAACCGGTAAAAACCCATATTTTTCCGCGAGGTCTGTCGTCTTTAGGATGAGCTAAACCTTGATTTCGAAGTTCGCCCAGGTTCACAGTAATCGTGCTCTCTGGTCTTTCGCCTTCATTGTTATTGGGAAGCAAGCGGCATAAGTCTTTAACTGTCAGACCTTCTCGATTGCTTAACAGCAGCTCATAAATTTTATTTCGCATTCCCGTCAGTTTTGGCTGTGAATTAACAATATTGATCGTTTCAATTTTTGATTTTATGTACTCTTCATAACCCGGATATTTTGGAAGGGAATAGGAGAAAGCTGGTGGGTTCTCAAGGAATTGATTATAAAGGGCTTGGCTCATAATAGGAGCCGCTGAAAAGGTTTTGAGTAGGTCCCCAAGACTTATAGGGGTTTCCCTATCCCAAGCCATAGCAATGCTCACAAGCAACGCTTGTAGTTGCTCCGAATATTCAAAAAAATCTATTTTCTCTTTATCGTCCTGTAGAAGCTTATAACGCCGTAGGGGCCATTTTTTATAATCGTTTTCAATAAAAGCAGAACGTAAATCTATAAATTCATATCGAAAAAACTTTTCATAAAAAGCTGTGGCTTTTAAACTACCGTTGAACAGATAGAAGAGTTCTGCTGCGGCTTGCATTATTTCAAATTGATAAAAGCCTCCTTCTTTTATTTCAGAAAAGGGAATATCGCACATGAGCCGCCCCTTTTTTGGATCAAGATAATGCGGATTCGGACCATAGGGCTGATCCATGTAAGGACCAATTGTTAGTCTCTTGCCTGTCATAGCCTTCCTGTGGACTCCAAGTTATAACCTCTGTTTAAATCTTCAACCTTGCAAAACGAAACGAAATAATATTTTTTTTGATATTCATCTCAGCCTTCCGGGGTTGCGCGTCACCCGCCAGATCCCCTATCCCTGGAAGGACCCATAAGGCATTCCATCCGCTGGGTGTCCTTACGTCTCCCCATCAAAAGCATCCGCCTTTCGGGACGCTTCCTCTTTCGCCTTGTAGCGGCCTTTGTTATTACCGAGAAAGCGGGACTGGGTACACATGGTGCAACGCACGTTGCGTCGGGTTTTCCTACGCTTGAAATTGGCCATGGCGTTTACTCCTCCGTTTCTACTGTCGCCTCCGGCAGATGGCGGGCTGGTGTCTCTTGGAGTACGGTAACGGCCAGGTCTACGATTTCCCCCACGCTGGCGCCCGTTCGATCCTTTTCGGCATAAAGCCAGTTTTTAACGTCATCCTTAACCCGGCATCCCAACAGGGTACGCTTTACACCCTCTGTTTTTGGGGGTCTTCCCCCTCCACGCCAACCGCCTCTTGGCATCTTCTAAGCCCTTTCATTGTTAATGTTCACTTTAACAATATAGAGGTTAGTCTATCCATTGGCAAGCGTTTTAGTTTTTTGTTGACATAAACAACTTGCCGAGATATATTGTTTTCGTAAACAAAAGCTTTAAACTTAGTTATAGAGAGAATTTAAGGGCTTAATGGAACACCTAATGGATGCTTACCAAACGAGCCACAAAACCTATGGACACCATAGCAATCGAACGGGGCACTTTATTTTCTAATCATGAGCGGGGCGTTGGTACTCCCTCAAAACGATGAAGCCCCGACGGGTGCAACCGTCGAGGCTTCGGCATCCATCCAGTTAGCCGCATAGCAACGACAATGAAAGGAAACGAGACAATGGTAGCACAAGTGAATAATCAGGGCGGAAAGCGCCTGCAAGCGCTCAGCCAGGGGCCCGAAAAAAACTTGATTAACTTTGATGAGCTGATCTCCGATGCCCTGTTTTTAGAAATGTGCAGGAATGATGAAAATTTCAGAAAGAGAGTGTTGAAAATATTTGAAGAGTTGAAGGCCGAGGAATCAAACTTAGCCTTGAGCTCGGATGGTAACCAGGGGTAAATATATTATTGGGTTAGGCAATCTCAATGGGGTCTGATTGATTCCCAGCTCGGCCAAAACGATTCGGGCTTGGTCGGGGGTAATTTCTTTTTGCAGTACCTGCTTTTGAACGAAGGACTTAATGCTGTCGGAATCATAAAATAAGCCTGATCGATCTGAAAACGGGCTGCGGATGGCTCGAATCATTTGCGCCTGCTCCGCTTTGCGAACCATATCGCCCGTCATGTGGGGCCATATTTTTTTAAATGCTCGAACAATATCTCCAGTTTTAATCCGATTCATAAAACTTCCTCCGGTTCCGCACTGTCTGATTCTAACAGGAGCTTGCCCGTTTTTTTCCTGAATCTCTGACTGGCACAGGTTGGCATTGCCCATCATTCTTTTGACTACACAAGCGGCTGACTCTACAAGCACCTCATCTTGAACCTTGCTTCGGATGTGCCATATGATCCCGATCCAATAACAAGTTCAACAAAACTTCAACATTCAAGCAAAGGTCAGGAGAAACAAAAATGGCAAAACGTACGCCAGATGCGCTTAACTCAGCGGTAGAGTGCCACCTTCACACGGTGGAAGTCACTGGTTCAAGTCCAGTAGCGCCCATATTCCTAAACTCCGAAACGTCACACTCCCACAGGATTACAAAGAATCCGGGGGTGTTTTAATTTGCGTGGATTCTCAAGCTCACTCACACGAAAAACGAGATTTGCCCTAAAAAGCACCCAACGCCCATAAACTTGATTACTTTTTGCGGGATCGAATCAAAATCTCGCCTTCCTCCTCGTCCTCCCAGGAAATCAGCTTAAAATCTTTCAACACCTCAAAAATCATATCCAGCGCTTCTTCGGGCCTCACCTTCTCCATATCCGCAAAGAAAAACCCGCCAATGTCCACCGCGAGATCAAAGCGAAAGGCGATATCGTGTCGGGGCTTTTTCTCCGGAAAGTCAACCCGGCGCCAAGTGACGTAATCGTTGCCTTCCACCGGTTTAAAGTACTTCAAAATGTCTTTCAGCCAAGCGTCAAACTGCTCGTAGAACTCACTGTCCTCGTATGAGGTGTCGGTGGACTTGAGATAAATCCAGCGGGCATCAATAAACTTGCGCTGAGCCTTGCCTTTCTGAACCAGCAGGCAGGGAACATCCAGTAACTTATCATTGAACTGAACGTACACTGGTTTTTTCTCTGGGGGCGGGGGCTTGCTCATTTAATCAGCCTTTGGCAAGGATTGCTCCGCCAATTTTCCTTTGAGAGAAGCGATAAACCCATCAAAGGCCACCGCATCCAGCAGCTTCATAGCCGCTTGCTCTTCCGGCTCCGGCCACATCAAGGCAATCGCGGCATCCCGGTCCCGTTCTGCCAAAGCGATAAACTCGGCATCACTCAATTCAGCAACCGGCTCCGCTAAACACGCCTGAATAGGGGCTTCCTTAGCAAGGGACATGCTTTTTCTCCTGTGGGGCTTGCTGCTGCTGTTGTTCATTCAAAAAGGCAATGTAGCCATCAAAGGCTTGCTCCAATAAGGGGCGGTTGGCTTCATCCAGATAAGCAGAAGGAACGTCTTTCATAAACACTTGAATGGCAGTTTCCCGGTCATTCTGGGCCAATGCTACAAAGTCCGCCAAGTCCATTCCAACCGGGTTTGCCACATGGCATTCTTGCCCCTGAGGGTCGCTGATGGGTACGTCATGATTATTGCACATGGTTATTCCTCTCCTGAAATAAGAGGCTTCCGGGTATTGTTGCAGAATGTCTACATCATAAAGAGCCCTTGAAATAGAAGCTCTCAAGGGCTCAAGTCCATTCGCAAACGTTAATTATTGAAAGGACACCATTATGGTAGCACGAACACCCGCAATCACTGACCTGATTTAATCAAAAAGCACCGCCCATGTCTGAGGCCGCCTGAATTCATTCCGCTAGATATAGCGTAACCAGCTGCGGGGACGAGCGGCTTTAACCGCCGCGAACCACCGAACCATGGGGTAGGCCACCAGCAAGGCCATCAAGGCAATCAGCCAAACCACACCCACATGCGGCACATTAAACTTTTGAGAAGGCGGAAGCCCCAAAAGCAAACCTGCAAGCCAAGCGGCCCCATGCAGCAAGTACAAATGCAAAATATAATAAAACATAGGCACCCGCCCAAACTGTAAAAGCACTTGGCTCAAAGCACCCAAAGGTCGCTCCAGCCAAGCAAGCGCAAGACCGGTAGCCCCCAAAGTCATTAAGGCGAACAGTAAAGAGGGCGGATACTTGGTGGGGTTTAAAAACGACATGAAGGTTTGCACAGGCTGCCCCGCATACACCACAAACGGACTGGCCTCCCCGTAACCGTTGCAAAGCCGCAGCACCCCATAACCCAATAACAACGCCGCCCCACCCCACACCAGCCAGCGCTTCCGCTTCTCCAGCGGATAAGCGGGTGAAAAAATGCGCCCACTGAGATAACCCGCTCCCATAATGCCAATCCAGGGCAATACAGGGTAGGAAGTGCGCACCAACAAGGCCTCGGTCACCGGAATTAAATTGCGCTGATGCAGCACCGACCATAAGGCATGCATGGCGCTATGCACCGGAAACCGGATGTCGTTCAGCAAAGGGTGGGCCGCTATCAGCAACACCGTTAGCACCGTAATCACAGTGGTAGGCAACCAAATCATGCCAGCCAGACAAACCATGCCCACCCCAATGGCCCAAATGACCTGTAAATAAATTTTCAGGGGAGACAGCACAAAGGTCCAGGCAAAGCTGATGACAGTGAGTTCCAGTAAAATCAACACAGAAGCTCGTTTCAGCAAAAAAGAAGAGAGATCAGCCTTGGTGATTCCCGCTTTTTGGCCATACAAATAAGCGGACAAACCGGCTAGAAACACAAAAGTGGGGGCGCAGAAATGGGTCATCCAGCGCGTCAAAAAAACCTCAACCGGTAAACCGGCCACGGCCATGGGATCGCCCAGTGAAATGGTTCTGAAAAAGAACTCACGGGCGTGATCAACGGTCATCAAAACAATCACCAGCCCACGTAACACATCAATACTGTAAATCCGATGAGCGCGCTGCAACCGATTTCTCCTTGTAAAAGTGGAACAGACTTCAGCTATGACAGCTGGCAATTTTAACATTATTGCATTAACAAATACAGCCCCGCTTAGAACAGTGCGCCCAATGACATACCGCTGGATTTCCGCCTACCACAGCGCTAAAATCCAGTTGGGAATTATAAAAGGAATGAGGAGGATGGTGGATTATGCAACTTGGATTTCCGGTAGAAAAGCGGGTTAATTCCTATCTGGCAAAACGCAATCAAGCGCCCAGCATGGCCAATAAGCAGGCACTTTGCCCGGTTGTGCCATTTTCAGGAAGCCAAAAATCGAAACTATCAAAAATATCGAAAGTATCCAATGACGAATTCATTCTGGTCACTGGCGGAGCGGGCTATATTGGTAGCCATTTTGTGAATGAATATTTGATGCAAAAACCGGCTTGCCAAAAAGTAGTAGTCCTTGATGACTTATCGGAGGGGCATCTCGGGGCCATTCAGGCACTCAAAAAGCGCTACCCTGGGCGGATTCGCTTTGTCAAAGCCAAAGTGGGAGATGGAAAGGTTCAGGGCCTGATGGGCCGATTTAAAGTAAAAGCGATTGTCCATTTTGCGGCCAGCGCTTCGGTATCCGAATCTCAGGAAGATCCTATGAAGTATCTGGACAATAACGTGAGCCAGACCATTCAGCTGTTGAAATCTGCGCTAAACAAAGGAGTAAAGCGCTTTGTGTTCTCATCCACAGCCGCCGTGTATGGCAACCCCACTGAAGTGCCCATTGTGGAAACCAGCCCAACCAGACCCATCAACAACTATGGCGCTTCCAAACTCAACATGGAGCAAAGCTTGGCCCAACTGAAAGAAGCCGGAAAAATGGATTATGTGGCTTTAAGATACTTCAACGCGGCAGGCGCCGATGAAGCTGGCAAACTAGGGGAAGCCCACCGCAATGAAAGCCATTTGATCCCTTTGGTATTACAAGTGGCCAAAGGGCAAAAAAGGGCCATCCAGCAATTTGGAAATGACTATAACACCCCGGACGGCACCTGCATTCGAGATTATATCCATATCCAGGATTTGGCTGACGCCCACATCAAAGCCCTCAATTATCTGGAACAGCATCCAAACACCGGGTTGGCCCTGAATTTGGGAACGGGAACCGGCAATTCAGTGCGAGAGGTGATTGAGGCATGCAGAACCATCACCGGAAAACCCATTCAGGTAGAACAAGCCCCTCGACGGGAAGGCGACCCCGATCGGCTGGTGGCTAGCTACGATCAGGCTCAAAAAACGCTAGGCTGGGCACCCCGTCATGATTTAAATCAAATCATCAAAACCGCTTGGCAATGGGAGCAATCGCCTCGCTTTCAGGCAAAGCCCAGTTGGCTTAATCGATTACAAGCCTTGTTCAAAACAGAAAAGCACCTGAAATCTTCTTACAACATGCGCAACACAGACTTTCATCAAGCCAATTGAAATTGAGTATCCCAAATTTCATTGTGGCGAGGGTCTTTGGGCAACAGTACCGTAAAAGTAGCACCTTGGCCCACTTCGCTATGCGCCCAAATCCGTCCCCCATGGCGCTCTACAATGCGCTGACAAATCGCCAGTCCGATGCCGTTGCCATCGTAAGGGCTTTGCTTGCCATGCAAGCGCTCAAAGGGCCTGAAAATATGCTCAGCCTTCTCTGGTGAAAAGCCGATGCCATTGTCGCTAATCACAATCTGACACCGTTGAAGCTCTGACGGAAACACCTGGATATCCACCACCGGTTTTTGAGCTTCCGGTTGGTACTTCAGGGCGTTTTGTAAAAGGTTTTGGAACAATTGGGCCAGCTGATCAGGATCGCCATACACCGTTTCCAGTGGACCCAGCTGAATACTCGCCTCTTTTTCTTCAATCAAATCCGATAAGGTCAGCAACACCTGCTGCACCACAGCCCATAAATCAACCGATTGAAAAGTTTTGGGCTCTCTGGAGACTTTGGAAAGCAGCAATAAATCGCTAATCAAAGCCTGCATACTTTCTAACGAGGCATGAACCCGCTCCATTAGCATCAGCGATTCAGCATCCAGCTGATCTTTGACTCTTTCGTGAATCATGTCGCAAAAGGTTTTGGCCTTGCGTAATGGCGCTTGCAAATCATGAGAGGCAATGGCCGCAAATTGCTCCAAATCCCGATTACTCCGGGCCAGCTTTCTTTCACTTTGCTTCAACGCATCCTGAGTCTCCTGAAGCTCGGTTACATCGGTATGCGTACCAAACCAGCGGGTAATCAGCCCTTGAGCGTTCCGAATGGGCATGGCACGGGATAAAAACCACCGATAATGCCCTTCATTCCCTCGCAGCAGAAAAGTAGCCTCCCAGGGCTCTCCAGTTTCCCAGGCCAAATGAAGGGTGTGAATCACCGATTCGGCCTGAGTCTCATGAATCAGTCGGGTCCATGCCCAACCTTCTATTTCAGAAAACGGAAGCCCCGTGTAATCGTAATACCGCTGGTTAAACCAGAAAATTCGTCCCTCAGCGTCCGCCATCCATGCAAACTGAGGTATCGAATTGGCCATGACCCGCCAGTTTTCCTCACTCTGGTAAACGGCGGCCTCTACCTGCTTTCTTTCAGAAATATCAATGACATAACCAATGTAACCTTGAAAAACACCATCGGGGTGCAGCAAGGGTGCCCCCACAGACGACATGTGACAATAAACACCGTCTTTGCGCATTAAGCGGTATTCCAGCTGGACTTTTTGGCGTTGGCTGGCGGTTTGGAAAAAAAGAAGACGGGTTGCCTCGCGATCGTCTGGATGGACTTTATCCAGCCACCCCAGATTCAGAACCTCATTAAAAGATTGGCCGGTAAATTCAAACCACGGCAAATTAAGATAAGTGATTTCCAGCTGATCGTTGGTCAGCCAAATCGTTAAAGGCACCGTATCAGTCACAAACCGAAAGTGGGCTTCACTAAACTTTAAAGTCTCTTCCTGTTGCCTGTTTTCGGTAATGTCCGTTAACATTCCCGAAAGTCGAACGACATGGCCTTTTGCATCGGCTTCCGGCTGGGCACGACATCGAAGCGTCAGGATTTTACCAGCTGGCTGGCGAATCCGAAACTCCTCCACCAAGGGAATACCCGTGGCTATGACATGCTGAATTGACGCTCGCTTTCGTTCCCGATCTTCCGCCAGCACAAAATAGAGCAAGGTCTCCAGATTAGCGGGGTAATCATTGGAAGAAATCCCCAGAATGTGATAAAGCCGCTCACTCCAGTACATGGTGTTTGTGACCAAATCCCAATCAAAAAAACCTTCGTTGGAACCGGCAATAATCCGCTGAAACTGCTGCTGGCTCTGTTGAAGCTCCTGCTCCCTTTGCTTTCTCAGGCTGATTTCCTGCACCACGGCCAAACCCAGCCCCTTACAGGCATCAAACACCGAGCAGGAAAGGCTAACCCAAACAATGGTTCCGTTTTTATGAATATAACGCTTCTCTATTTCATACTGGGCAATTTGCCCCTGAAATAGCAGTGCAGCCTGACTTAAGTCCAGCTCCAGATCATCCGAAAACGTAATACTGGCAAAGGTTCGCTCCAGAAGTTCCGCTTCAGAGTATCCGGTAATGTCACAAAAGCGTGGATTGACGCTTAAAAAAAACCCGTCCTTACTAACAATGGCCAGACCTGCACAGGCTTGCTGAAACAAAGCGTTCAGCAGCCCCTCTGGCTCATAACCCTGTAGAGCGATCATGACGCATTCTTCATATTAAATCTACTTTAATGATAACCACATTCAACGACTAGATAATGTGCAAAATCCTACCAAGTCCATGCAAAAGGTAAATCCCACAAAAGAATATAATTAACCTGTCATTGTTAACCAAGCCAAAAAAACGACCTCCCATTTCAAATTTACACAAGCGGCTAACACAAACAGGATAAGGAATTGACTAATGAACAATCCCACTAGCAACAAAATCCTTGAGCGGGTTTTATACTTTCAAGAATCTAAATTCCAGCCCTAACAGGGAGTCGCTTACTATGGTTCATGCAATCGCCCAGCCCTTACAATCCAGCCAAACAAAGCCCAGCCAACCGGCTGGCAAATCTCGAAACCTGCGCCCTGAGACCCAAAAGGCTGGACTCCCAAACGACCGATTTCAAACCAATCGCCCCCCCCTCGCGAAATTTGGGGACAAGGAAGAGGGTGGCATTCTTAATTCCCTCTGGAATTTCACCAAAAAAGCCACGGCCGTTACGGTAGGGCTTTTATCCACTGTTGGCCTGACTGTGGGCGTTCCGTTGGGACTGATGCAAATGGCCGTGGGCTTGTTTTTTCACCCGCTGCTGATTACCGGAGCTTTAACCATCGGCATTCCTCTGGCCGGAGCCATTGGGTCCGTATGGCTCTTTAAGAAATAAAGCCCCTCTTCAATCTTCAAAAGAGGTCATTCTCAAAGCTCTCAATCTTTTTCAGGGGGTGCCTTCAGGTGCCCCCTATTAAATCAGGAAGCTTTTGGAAGCAAACTGTTCTTTTTGAAGGCTTAAATAAGGCTTCAGCATCTCATAACTGCTTTCAAGCCCTTGAATGGTCGAGGTTTCAATGGCCAGATGAATTTTTTGGGGAAGCAGGGCCACGTGATTGAGAAAGCCTTCCATATCCAGCATGCCTTTTTCAAAGGAATCGTGGCTGTCCAGCTCTCCACCGTTGTTATGAGCATGAATATAAGCCACATGACTGCCCAGCTCCCTAATCCAGTCAATGGGAGAGTGCTCGGAAAAAATATTGATATGGCCAGTATCCACGCAGGCCTTAAGTCGGGGAGAGTCCACCCGGCTCAGTAGCGTGTTCATGGTGTCTGGCACGTCATCCAGAAAATTTTCCACCAGAATGGTCAGGTTAGAATCCTGAAGGTGCTCCTCATCAATCAACCGTTCCCAAAAATCGGTTACTTTGTTGAGCCACAGCCGGGTTACATTGGCCGCCGTATAAATGGGGGTCCACTGGGAGTGAAACACCAGATACCGAACATCCAGCGCTTTGGCCACCTGAATGGCTTGGCGGTAGCGGTGTTGCGAAATTTTCAGAATTTCTGGATCCATGCTGACCACATTGGTATCAAAAATGGGGCCGTGCATGGAAAGCATCCCATGAAAATCACGCAGTAAATGGCGATATCGGGCGATTTCGGCTTCCTGATTGTCCAGATTTTCCACATAATAAAATGTGGGGATTTCATAATCCAGCTGGTTGTTCAAAGCAAAATCAATACCCTGCTGTAAATCGGGGCCTTTAGGAGCTGCAAAAATACGATCGATCATTTATTAGTCCAAATCCCTTGCATTTCTGATTAATACGCCTCTTCAGGGAGACGCCCTCAAAATCGGCTCCAGACAAAAAGCATAAACATCTTCCCCAAACATTATGCCCGTTTTAAAAATTTTTATATCCCCTATTTTGTGTAAATCAAAAAACAACAATCAAGCCAGCTGGAATCAATCATTGTGCCGATTTTAAATCATTGGCTCAAAACAAAAGGAGTAAAAATGGTAAAATCAACTGGCAAAGAAGGTTTGGGGAGCAATTGCATGGAACTGGCCAATCGGTTTTTAGCGGAGTGTGTGGTGGTGGACATTGTGGATGACAAGTTTGGCTACCCCAAAACCCTGATTTTAAAAAGCCATGTGGCCAAACTCCTGAGCGAAGGGCATCGGCATGTGGTTTTAAACCTGGCCCAGGTGGAAACCCTGGACAGTTTTGGCATTGCCGTATTAATTTCCCTGTTAAAGCTGTGCAAGGAAATTAAAGGCAACCTGACCCTGTACGGACTGAACGATCAGGTGTCTCGTTTAATGGAATTGACCCACATGGATCGGGTGCTGGAAATCTGGGAGTCCGAAGGGCAAGCCATTCGCCAGGTCAAAACAGGGCGATCCTAGCAAATCAAGCGATTAGCAACCAGCCATCACTACGGGTAAGTGATAAAGGGGTTGGCCGCCGCTGATTCTGGGCGAGGTAGGGGTAGAGAAAAGGTGGGCCGAAGGCGAGAAGCAAACGGGGAGTTCATGCCTGAGGAGGGGAAGGCGGCATTGCCCAAGGCAGGGGCGTTTTCACGGACTGGTCGATTCAAGGGCTGAGAGGCCAGGCTTTTAAAACCAATTTGAGAGGCATTGGATTGACGGGCTTGTGGATAGCCCGGTAAAGGCGGTGTATTCTTTTCCAGTAATTTTAAAAACCCGTAGGTAGACCCCGCAAAAGTGGCCAGCGCCGCCCCACCCACCGAGGCAAACCGGGTAAAGTGGTTCATTTGCTTGAAGACCGGTACCGCCGCTGCATCAAACATCTGGCTGAGAACCACACCAGCTGGAAGCAAGCCCAGATAGCCCGCAGTCACGATATCCTGAGAGGTTCCTTTGCGAGCCACCAGCTTTTCTTCGTAGGGTTGCAACACTTTATTGTCAAAACGACTGGCCAACCAGCCATAGAAAATGAAATTCAGGGCAACCGTGGCAATCATTTTGGGCCAGGTGCCATTTCTCTGAATTTTATCAACGGCGGATTTGATGGCACGGCTTTGTTTGCCGTCCTCAATCAAGCTTTTAAAGGTCCATTCAGCGCTTTTTACCAAGTTACCGGCTTCATCCTGAATGTCGTGAAGGTTGTGGGTTTGAAACAGGGGCTTTAACAAGGTTTCCAGACTGAAAGCAGGCTTTCCGCCCAGGTCTTTCGCTTCCACACAAAAGGCATTTGTACTGGTTAAATGCCTAAACAGTTTACCCCGTACTTTTTGAGTGGCCTGAGCCGCTTGATGCTGTTCAGGTGCCGATACTTTCAGCTGTTCCAATTCATGATCCAAATGCTTCTTTAATTCGGGGGCCACTTTTTTCAGCGTTGCCCAGTCAACAGTGCCGGTTAAATGAGCCCAAATGGTTTTCTTGACCTTGTCCATTACAGGCTCAACGCTATGTTGTTCTAAATTGGCAGGCATTTTAGGCAGATGGCGCTCCAGATCCTTGCTGAGGTTCACGATTTCATGAGGCTCAAGCCAGCGACCCAGTCCCATATCTTCCAAACGAGCCGCCAGCAACTGCTGCTTGCTCACCCGTTCGGCTGGCTGGGAAGGATCGCTTTTTCTCAGGGCCATAGAAGCGTGGGTTTCCGGCAAATAGTCAAAAGACAGCTTGTTGACTTCCTCAAAAGCCACTTTCACTTTCTTTTTAACCTGTAGCATCATATCAGCGCCCAGATAGCGCCATAAATTATCCAGGGTTTTGTGCCGAACTTCCTGACTTTTGGCCATGGTTTCAAACCAGCCTTCAAAGTGCGACAACTGGGTGTTGAGTTGGTTGGGAGAGATGTAGCCCTTATGCCGTTTTAGTGGCCCCGTGGAGGAATGCTCCGGGGGATGAATCAGAAATTCTCGCAGCCGATCTTTCTGAACTTTAAACTCGTTTTCCCAGTTTACCGAATTTTGAGCCCACTTTCCTTCAGCCCCTTGGTTCGCACTATTCTTCAGCTCATGGTTGAAATTTTCGGGCGAATACAGCTCTTTATAAATTTCCTGCATGGCGGTGCGATCTTCAGGCCCCACATGCCAAAAGTCGGTCAAAGACTCTTTTTTGTAGAGAAATTGCAGATTCTCAATGGCCCCGATCTTTTTAGAGAACACATCATCCCGCTGATCCAGTGGCAACTTGCGAACTTCCTCAGCCAAGGCCCGCAGCTCGGTTTTGGCCTTGCTTTGCAGAGAATCCAGCTTGCCGACATAAAACTGCAAACGATCAGAGACAATTTCACCCATTTCATCCAGCGGGCTAAACTTGTTTTGACGCATCAAAGCCCGAGGCATCTCAAAATGACGAGGGATCACAGAGCCAACAGACTTCAAACTGTCTTTCGGCTCTAAAAAATTGCTTTCCAGATAATGCTGGAAATTCAGGGTGCGATCCAGATGGTTTAGTAAAAAGCCCAACTGCTGGGCCTTAATGAGACGAACCCCGTTTTGCACCTGAGCCGTCAAGACATTGATGCCGGGCGATTCTTTTTTTGAAGCCAGCAGCTTGCCAATTTCAACATCCACCGCGGTTTGGTTATCCAGCTTGGCAATACGCTTCAGATCCTGGGCATAGGGCTTTAAGGTAGCGCTACCCAGGTACTCACCCACCTTGGAAGCGTTTTGAGCATCCATGGGCTTTTCAATCAATGACTTTAACTGTGCCTTGAACGGTGCCTTGAGCGTTGAATCCACTTTCAACTCACTGATTTCTTTCAGCGCTTCCTGTTGCAGGGTTTGAGGAACCAAATCAGCACTGTTGCGAATGACAGTACCCATCATTTTTTTGCGGAGGGCATCCGGCATATCAGTGTAGTTAAACGCGTTGGGGTATAAAGCCTTGGCGCTCAGCAGCTGGTTTTTGTTTTTGTAATCGGGAATCACCTGCTTTTGACCCTGATTGGTGTTCAGGGCATGCAACTCCAGGGCGCTGGTCAGCAATGGCATGGTATAAAACCGCTCAGTGCCACGAAAACCCATTTCCGTCATGTAGGTACAAGCCATCACCATACCAAAATCACGGAACCAATAGTCGCCTTTACGGCTGGGCTGGGTTTCAGAAACCCGGTAAACGCCCCGACCGGCGTAACTCAGGTTGACTGACTGAGCCAGCAGCTTTTGGGAAAAAGGGTTCATGGCCATTGGGAAAGGCAATATCGACATTAATAAGCCCCCCCTGATAGGGTGGATGGGGTGTTTCTACGTTGACTCACATAACTCTGGAAAAATTGGATAGGGGGAGTGGGGTTTAAACTGGATTGAGACGGGTTGGCTTCGGCGGCTGACTGACTGGGGCTTTGCGGTGGGTGCGATTTAGCGAAGGGGGAGGGCTTGAAAGGTTGCCCCGCCTGCTTGTTTTTGGGTCCGTCAAAGTCCTTATCCAGGGGCGAGATGACCTTGTTGACGATTTTCATGGCCACCCCACCTATCAGATAAATGGTTGACCCCACAATAATAGCGGTAGAGAGGCCGTTCCAGGCGTTAATTCGATAGAAAAATGAGGGGATGCTTTTATAGATTTTCTGTTCTTCTCTGGATAACTGACTGAGTACCTCTTTACCGTCCTGCGTCGATACTTTGGCTTTCAGGGCTTCATATCGTCGCTTAATCAGGTCGGTTTTATTAGCATCCAGCCAAGAAGACGCCCACAGGGCCTTCTTGCCTTTTCGGGCGCCCTTCATTTCATCGGGGTCGATGGAAATCCCGGCATCCTGGAGGATATCCAGATAATCCGCATCCATACGCACCTTATCCAGGCCGTTTTGCAGCCAGCTCATCTCGGAAGAGAGATGGCCCTTTTGGCGCATAAACGGGTTGCACAGCAAGGTATTCAAGCCATAATTCTCACTTTTGGTGAGGTTTTGCAGCACCAGGGTCATCACCCAAATCATGGCGTTACGCCCGTTGGTTTCCCAAGGGTGCTTATCATCCTTAACCGCATAGTAGCCTTGCAGCAGGTAAACCCCAATCAGGGTCTGCAAACGGCCTGCCACATCTTCCAGAGACAGTCCGCCCATCCGCACGTCTTTGTTAAAGAGTTTGGCCCCAAACAGGTTCTCTTTCAACGCGGTGGCCAGGCGAATTCCCCGCACCACAGCCTCTTGCTGAGGTTGCTGTCCGGCCATTTTGGCCAAAGCCATAGCCCCACCGCCAAACCGCGGCGGTATAGACTTCCCCCTCGTCCTTTCGGACGGCAAGGCATTATATTGTGAAATTGTCGTTACCATAACACCCTAGTAGCTAACGAGCTTTGTACTGCAATGAAAGATGGTGAAGGGGAAAATTTGCCCGTTTGCACTAATTGCAACAAAACTTTGTGACCATGATATGAAAAAAGTAGGCCAAGCAAGCAAAAGCCTTAAAAATACCGCCCTTTGTTTTGGGTCCCACCCGCTTCATCACCCATTCTGTTAAAAAATCTGAAAACCCTCTTTAAGTAAAGGTTTACAGCGTTTTCAACCGGTTTAAACTTACCCTTGGAAAACCTCGCCACCCCCAAAATGGCTCGCCCCAAAGCAGCGACCATGCAGTCAAAACAAAGACAGTGAAAGCTTTTCATAAAAAAAGTGTGGTTTTCCCAAACAAGGCTCAAGATTCACACAAAAAATTAAAGAAAATTAACACTTAAAGACCGCCATGGCTATCGCCGAAGTAGATACTTTGCAAAACCCCGGATCTGTATTATGATGACTTACCCTTCTAAGTTGCAGAGTTCACCTGTTGAATTTTATTAAGTTTTAAATTCACCCTTGGGTTCATAAACGTAAGAATAATTCCATTTTCAAGCTCATTTTTCAAAAATGATGGAAGGGTCCAATTCATCTATCCATTGCCGCAGAGGTGGTTTAAATTATGACATCTATATATACCCATGCAGTGGTGCCTTCTCGCACCACCCTCCAAACATCTTTCAATACCAACCTGGCTCAAAATCCAGTGGCCTTTGGTAATAAAGCAACCGAGGCTCGCAAACATCAAAGCACCATGCAAAATGCCCTACAACAGGCCAGCATGCTGATGACCATTCCGGTTTTGCTGGGTGTTAACGGCATTGCCTACATGACCGGGGCCGATGAACCGCAATTGATTGTGGTCAGCCAAAAAGGCAAAAAAATTGATTTAATCGCCTGATCCAACAGGCCATTCAACCGGATGGCCCGTTAGGTATTCAAGTCTCACAGGACGTCTAGGCGTCCTGTACCTTGTTGGCCAATTGTCCGCAGGCGGCTGCGATATCAACGCCCCGCTCCACCCGAATGGTGACTTTTTTGCCGTAACCGCTCAGCACTTCCCGAAAACGGTGAGTGACATTGCCGGATGGGCGTTTATAGCCGTAATCATCGCCAATGGGGTTGTAAGGAATCAGGTTGACGTTACACTTCAGGGTTTGCAGCAATGCCCCCAAGGCGTGAGCGTGACTAGGTTGATCGTTCACCCCTGCCAGCAAAATATACTCAATGGTCAAGCGCTTGCCAGTGGTATCCACGTAGTGATGCAAAGCAGGCATCAGGGATTCCAGAGGCCATTTTCGGTTAATGGGCATAATGGCCTCACGGGTTTCGTTGTCGGGGGCATGCAATGAAACCGCCAGGGTCAACTGCATGTTTTTGGCCGCCAAATCGTAGATTCGAGGCACCACCCCGGAGGTGGAAATGGTGATATGCCGCATCCCCACTTCAGCAGAGCGATTCAGAATCTCGATGGCGTCCATCAAATTGTCGTAATTCAGCATGGGTTCGCCCTGACCCATAAACACAATATTGCGGACTTCCTTACCGCTATCGGCTTGCACATAAACGTACTGCTCCACGATTTCGGAAACGCTCAGATTTCTCATAAAACCAAGCTTCCCCGTGGCACAAAACCCGCAATTCACAGCGCAGCCTACTTGAGTGCTCAGGCACATGGCGTAAGAGCCCCGTTCCTCGAAGTACATCAGGACCGATTCAACCACTTTGCCATCCGGCAACCGGAACAGGTACTTTACCGTGCCGTCCTGACTACTCTCTTTCTGATCCACCACCAGCGAGCCTACCTGAAAGCGTTCTGCCAGTTTGTCCCGAAAGGATTTTTTCAGGTTGGTCATCTCATCAAAACTACGGACGCATTTTACATACAGCCACTGGTGCAACTGTTCGGCCCGAAAAGCAGGCTCATCCATCGTTTTAACCAAAGCCCGCAAGGCTTCCAGAGACATGCCCAAAAGCACCTCTTTGGGTGTAAAAGAAACAGCGGGAGCGGATGTCTCGGTATCGATATCGGATAAAGGGGACAAGACTGCGTTCATAATAAAAGATGACCTTTGTGGTGATTGGGGAAATGGTGTACCTATAATAAAAGAAAAAGAGGCAAATAGATTTGCCTCTGTGAGATTTGTGGGATAAAGAGTGGAGTGTGTGTATTTAGAGCGTTGTTAAAACTGGAAAAACTGGGGTTCTTCACGATGAACCGGATGGCAGGTTGCCCTCAGAGAACATCTGTATAAAAAGCCCGGAGTTTGTTTAAATATTGCCGGGGATAAAGAAGTAGGGCCAAATCAACAGGGCGCCACAAAACAAATCGCGTAACAAAGTACGGATACTCATAACGGATAAGCTCCTTCATTTCAGGTTGGGTTGTCTAACCAATTCGCTAATAACTGCCCGCTGAAAAGACAGCGGCTACGTGCATCGTTTCTGGAATCAGGGGTCTTCAGTATTTTCGAATGACAGCTTCAACCCTACCCTGGATATGGACGTCTGTTACATAGATAGGTTCCATCTCCGAGTTGGCCGGTTGCAGCCGAATTCGATCCTTCTCACGGTAGAATCGTTTCAGGGTTGCGGTTTCATTGTCAATCAGGGCCACAACCACATCCCCTTCCCGCACACGGGCTTGAGGGTTAATGATGACCACGTCCTCGTCCATAATATGGTCTTCAATCATGCTGGTGCCACGCACTTTGAGGGCATAACAACCCGGCGGACAGATATCCTCGCTCAAATCAATCCGCTCAACGCTATCTTTCAGGGTTTGCAATGGAGAGCCAGCGGCAATGGAGCCTAGCATTGGTAATACGCCCACTTTGCCTTCTTTGGCATCCGCCCGATCCAATAAGGCATCACTATCCTCCAGCAAAGCGTTCCGGGCTAAGCGAAACTCGTCTCGCAAGTCCTCACGAATGCTAATGGCTCGTTTTTCCGCCGGATTCCAATCGATAAGCCCCTTTTTTTTAAGGCCGCTCAAGTGGAAATGAATGGTGGAAGTGGAACTAACCCCACACAACTGGCAAAGCTGTTGAATGGAAGGCGGGTAATTGTTCTCCAGAACAAAAGCCAGCAGCTGATTCAGCACTTCGCGTTGTTTAGAAGTCAGTTCATCTTTAGGGGACATTGGCATCTTTCTGTATATAAAGTTTTAACAGGGATGGGTTGTTAGCCTCGAACGATTTTTCTATCGAACATAAATTCTATGATACTCTTCCCATTTAAAAAGGCAAGCGAAAATTCGAAAAAAAATTCGACCGGAATTTCGACAAGCATAGCAAAACAGTCAAAACCATTGATAAAACCTACATTTCAGGATGATTAATCATTTGCGTTAAGCAAAACGCCCAGTTCAAAGCCTTTTAAAGAACGGCTCTGTTCGCCCTTTGAGCCGAGGTGTGCCATAATAATCTGGCCTCAGGACTGCTCAACGCTCAACCAAGAGTCACTTGTGCGTTGATTCTCGAAAAGAGCACTTTGAAAATACCCCGTTTTCTGTACAATAAAAGGCAGTTTTAGATCCTCACCCGCCGTTACCCGGTTTTAGCGGATTTCTGCACTGGCATTGTCCTAAAAAACAGTTCTGTTTCGGCGAAATGATTAAATCATTTAAAGTGATTCTAATAGTCCTCTAAAGTAATTTTAATAGTCCTCGACTGATTTTTTTGATCGTACTGAAATAGGAGAAGCGTTTATGGCACTTGCCCAACCGCCCAAAACACAGGGTGAAAGCAGCACGGCAGCTGGAAAATTCAAGTATCCCGGTATTCCAGGAACGGCTGACGGTTCCGCCATGGTGGTGCATGTGGAAACACGCGCCTGTGAGGCCGGAATCGCCTACCCGATTACGCCTTCCACCAGCATGGGCGTAGGCTACCAAACCGCTTACTCTAACGGGATGAAAAACCTGTGGGGCAAAGAAATTATGTGGCTTCAACCGGAGTCCGAGCATAGTTCCGCCTCCGCTTCAGAAGGGTACGCAGTGGCCGGTGGCCGGGTTACCAACTTCACCTCTGGCCAAGGGCTGGTGCTGATGAAAGAAGTGCTATACACCATCTCCGGGAAGCGCCTTGGCTTGGTGTTTAACATTGGCGCAAGAGCCTTAACCTCCCACTCCCTCAACGTTCATGCCGGTCACGATGACGTGATGTCCGTAACCGATGTAGGCTGGGGTATGCTTTTTGCCCAGAATGCCCAAGAAGCGGGCGATTTGTGCATGATTTCCCGCCGCACCGCTGAAAAAACCAAAACGCCTTTTATGAATATTCAGGATGGTTTTTTAACCACCCACACCATCGAAAACGTGCTTTTCCCTGAAGATGAGCTGATTCGCGACTTCCTGGGCGCCCCCGGAGACAAGCTGCGCAAACTGTTTGACCCGGATTTCCCTTTAATGAGCGGCGTGGTGCAGAACCAGGACAGCTACATGACCGGCAAAATCGCCCAGCGCATCTTTTACGATCAAATTCCGGGCGTACTGCAAGAGTCTATGGATGAATTTTACAAGCTCACCGGCCGCCGGTACAGCATGGTGGTTCCCACCCAGCTGGAAGACGCTGAATACGCCATTGTGGCTATGGGTTCCACTGCGGAAACCGCATCGGTCAGCCTGGATCACCTCCGCAAGTTAGGCCTCAAAACAGGCAGTCTGAATATTACGTCTTTCCGTCCTTTCCCCGGCCCACAAGTGGTAGAAGCGTTGAAAAACGTGAAAGCCTTTGCCGTTATTGAGCGGATGGATAACCCTCTGGGTGTTTCCAACCCCCTGACCGCTGAAATCGAAGCCGCGTTCGCCAAAGCAGCCATGGGTACACCGGGCTATCCCAAAATTGACCGTATTCCGGTCATTTACTCCGGTGTGGCCGGTTTGGGCAGTCGTGATGTCACGCCGGGACAAATGGTTTCCACGGTTAAAAACATGACTGAAGCTGGCGAGAACAAACGCTTCTTCAGTCTGGGCATCGATCACCACGCCAACCTGGAAGTGGATGAAGAGCCGGATGTCCGCCCTGTTGGCTCCTTCTCTATTCGCGGCCATTCGGTGGGCGGTTATGGTTCGGTTACCACCAACAAAATTATCGCAACCTGTCTGGGTGATATCTTTGGGTTCAAAGTGCAAGCCTCTCCCAAATATGGTTCCGAGAAAAAAGGCTTGCCCACCAACACCTATCTGACCACCACCAAAAGCGGAAAAATTGGAACGCACAGTGAACTGATTCAAGTTGAATTTGTACCGCTGATGGACCCCAACACCTGGAACATGGGCAACCCGCTGGTGGGTCTGCAACCTGGATGCACCCTTTTCCAGCACACCCCCAACGAAGATCCGCAGCAGTTGTGGAATTCGGTGCCGGATTGGGCCAAGTACTACATTAAGGAAAACAACATTCAGTTCTACAGTGTGGATACCATTCGTATCGCTCATGAAAGCTGTAAATCGGATGACTCGCTGGTACAGCGCTTCCAGGGTATCGTGTTACTGGGCGTGTTCTTACGGTTGACCCCATTCCAAAAGGATGCGGGCTTGAGCGAAGATGAGCTGTTTGAGCGAGTACGCATTCCCATTGAAAAATACTTTGGCCGTAAAGGCGCGGATGTTGTAAGAGACAACGTAGAGGCCGCTCGTAAAGGCTTTAAAGAAGTCTTTGAAGTGCCTCGGGCCGTTATTGAGTCCACCCCTGCGGATGTGCTGGAAAAAGGCCGTCTGGAATGGGAAGCCAAGGGCAAAGATACCAATGCGTTCTTTATTTAGCGCGTTCTTTATCTAGGCCGCCGCTGAGACTATATTCAAGACTTGCAAATTAAAGGAGTTTAACCCCCAAATGAGTGCACAAGAAAAAAACAATCACTGGTATGACTACCAGCGTGCCGAAGAAGTGGTTGACGCTTACAACAAGGGCGCCGGTTCCAGCCAACCTGCTGATGAATTTGTTGCCCAAAGCGTTTTGCCAGCCGGTACCGGTGGCGCCCGTGACTTCAGCTACATCGCTCCCGAGCTGCCTGAGTATCTGGCGGAAAACTGCGTAGGCTGCATGGATTGCGTCAACAATTGCCCGGATACCGCTATTTTGGGCAAAATTGTAACCCCGGAAAGTCTGGAAGCCGAATTGGCCAACGTGACCGATGAAGCGCACAAGGAATACCTGCGTAAGCAGTTTGCCACCACCGTGAAATACCACGGCCAGTTTGAGAAAAAACGGGCCAAAGATCCGTCCCAGCCTGAAGGGGCGCTGTTCGGTATTTTCATTGATCCCACCAAATGCAAAGGGTGCGGCGAGTGCGTGGAAGTGTGCGGCAACCATGACGCCTTGAAGATGATCAAGAAAACGCCGGAAAACCTGCCTACCTACCTGGAAACTTACGGTTTTTACAAAACCTTGCCAGAATCACCCATCACCCACATCAACAAAAGCGACATGCGTGATTTGATGCTGAAACTGGGTAACCTGAACATGTACAAAGGGGGCGCTGGCTCCTGCATGGGTTGCGGCGAGGCTTCCGTTATTCGTCAAATGCTGGCCGCCACCCACGAAAAAGTCGGCGATCGTTTCGGCATTGTGGCTTCTACCGGTTGTAATACCGTGTATGGCTCTACCTATCCTTACAACCCGTACACTGTGCCCTGGACCAACTCCCTGTTTGAAAACGGCCCCACCGATGCCATGGGCGTACGCGCCTACTGGGATCAAAACGGTCATGAAGACTGGGTACTGTGGAACATGGGCGGCGATGGCGCCATGCTGGATATCGGATTCCAGGCGCTGAGCCGGATGCTGATGTCCGGGATGAACATTAAAGTGCTGGTTCTGGACACCCAGGTGTACTCCAACACCGGCGGACAACAGTCCACCTCTTCTTACACCGGTCAGGAATCC
Source organism: Vampirovibrio sp. (assembly GCF_041737375.1). Classification (NCBI taxonomy): domain Bacteria; kingdom Bacillati; phylum Candidatus Melainabacteria; class Vampirovibriophyceae; order Vampirovibrionales; family Vampirovibrionaceae; genus Vampirovibrio; species Vampirovibrio sp. The sequence continues at coordinate 128,881 of NZ_JBGSRV010000008.1, read as the reverse complement.
AAGATGGGCGCCTACGGCAAATCCCATCACGGCAAAATTGAGCGACGCAAGGAATTGGGCCAAATCTGCGTAATGCATCCCAACGTATTTGTAGCTCAAACCATTGGTTCCAACTCCACCCACTTCTTTAAAACCATCAACCGGGCGCTGGATTTCAAAGGGCCTGCCGTCATTAATGTGTTTACCACCTGCCAGCCGGAGCATGGGGTGGCCGATAACCTGGCCGCTCATCAAGCCAAACTGGCCGTCCAAAGTCGGGCTTTCCCCCTCTTCATCTACGACCCCGATGCGGGCCCCACCATGAAGAGTCGGTTCAACCTGACCGGCAACCCCAACCCCGATCGTGACTGGGCATGGGTGAAAGGCGCCGATGGCAACATGCAGGAGCTGACCTTTATTGACTGGGCCAAGACCGAAGGGCGCTTTAAAAAGCACTTTGATAAAGACGGAAACCCAACCACTCAGGATATGCAGAACGCCAAACTGGATCGTCAATTAAACTGGCGTTTGTTGCAAGAACTGGCTGGGGTTGATAACAAAGACCTTCTGGCTGAAATCGAAGCCAAAAAGACCGTCACCGCTTCCTAACCACAAGCATCGGTCAATCACATTCCAAAAAGCGCAGATCCCTCAAAGCTCTGCGCTTTTTGCTGTTTTGGCAGGCCCACAACCATTGTTTTATAATAAAAGCAGTTCAGTCTCTCGGATGATTCTGTGGTTTTTATTCCTGCGATTTTTGCTGGCCGGTGAATTTTTCCCGGTGATTTTCCTGATTGACTCTATCAACAGGCAACTGTTTTGATCGTTTGGTTTTTTAAGGGTGAAGCCGCTTAATCATTACAAAGCTTGAACAAAGTTTGAACAAAGTTTGATGACTTGCATCGGCCCAACCCTTAAAAATAACGGTGACATTGGTCCCAAAGAGGTAACCATGAATCGAATTGCTCACGCATTAATACTTGGCTTATTCGGCGGCCTGTTAAACCTAAACGCTTTAACCTCCGGGTTAGCCCAGGCAGAACCCCGACTCAGTTTATCCAGCGAACTATCAGGAACCCGTCAGGTTATGCAGATGCTTGGCCCTGTCAATTTAAAGCGAAGCGAACTCAAAGCAAACCAGAGCTTACAGGATATTCTGGAGTCTAAAAACCAGCTCTACAGACAGGACTCTTTGCTGGCCGCTCCCGTAAGCGCAACCACATCCGTCACTGGAAACGTTCGTTATCAACGCCCTTTAAAACAAGCGCCCCACCCTAACCGGATGCCTTATCAGCGCTAAAGCTGACAGAAATCGATCTGAAACAGCGCATAAAAAAGCCCCTCAAAAAAAGCCGGGAGGGGCAAGGGAATGATGTACTGTGACCACGCTAAGATTAATGTCCTGCAACCACGCAGCCCAATGCCGCATGAAGCAGAACGCTTGATTCAAGCAATCAATAAACTCTCTTCCACGATTCAACCATTCCAAACGTAAAATACCGGATTATAAGACCGTAGGCCGCTTTGCTAGCGGACTGAACAAAAATAATTGTATTCAAAACAGACGGGATGAGTACCTAACCATCTGGGTATCTCCTCTCCCTCAATGGCTAAATTTGTTTTTAAAACAGTATATAAAAAACCAAAGCCTGCCCAAAACGGCTGAGCGTTCGAGCCACTCCCAATCAGGTTTTTTGAAAAATTTAAACAACGGAGCAAACAAAGCCCTACTGCAACCATCCGCCGGATTAAGAGAAGGTAAAGATTGGCAGATTATTAAGCCCATCGTTTCAACCATCAATTCCGTCTTGAATAAGTGTTTACAAAAGGCTAAAACACCGTGCCGGACGAGAGGCCTCGCTCTCTAACAGGACGCTCGATATTGCGATGCAAGGTCACCGGACGATGACTATGCTCCAACACCCGAATACTGGTGCTGCCCATTAACAACTTGGAAAAACCGGTGCGCCCGTGAGAGCCAATCACAATTTGATCCGCCTCAATTTCATCGGCGTAACTGCAAATTTGCTCCACAATATCCCCCAAAGCATAATCGGTGCTAACCACCATACACCCTTTGCCCTCAAGCAAATTTCGAGCCTTACGCAACATGGCGTTGGCCTCCACAATGTCAAACTCAACGGTGTTTAAATCCGGTAGCACCGGAATCACAAACAACAAATAATATTGGGTGTTTTGCCGGTCAAACGTGTCAGCGACCCAACTCAGGGTATGATTGGCGCAATCGGAGCCATCAATGGGAAGCAGAATCTTCATGAATACCCTCCTGTCTCAGTAACCTAAATAACGGTGAAGCGTTAGAGCGGATACTCTGGAAAAATAGGCCGGTGGGTCTGGTTCAATCGAATGGCTCGAGCGATGCGACGCAACTTAACCCGGCTGCGTCGCAGGCGAGACAAGGGGTCTACCAGTACAATGGGTAAATCCAAGCCCTTCATCAAATAGTCATACCGGTCTTCTCGCAGTAAGCTCAAACTTTCCAGCAGATCCAGAATGTCACACCGATAAAAGAGTGCCATGGCAATCACCGATGGAATTTGTACCGCCGGAGGGTGACCTTTTCCAAAGGTTTCCAGTACCCCTCTCAGGTGTTCAACCAGAGGCTGCAAGCCTTGGGGTCGATCTGGAACCTGGAACGGCGGGAGTTTTTTCAAGGCCAATACGGCCAAATGGTGACGATCGGGTAAGTGGAAGCAGGCCATCAGGAGCCTCCTTTATAAAATTGCCTCCTGATTTTCATCATATCGTTTTAATTTTAGTCTTTTTTAAAAGCATTCAAATCGCCTGTATTGGGAGGTTAACGAACTCCCCAAGTGGATAATTTCAAATCCGTTCCTATAGAATTCAATTCACCTCAATACGATTAAACTCACCCAAAGGAAACAGTGCATTTTATTTTTGCTTTTTTTATTGTAAAAATGACTATTCGTTTTCCAATAAAATCACTGTCTATTTAAAAATTTTTCATTCAATGGGGTTTACACAAAAGAAAAGAGGATTGTTGTGATGGTGGGTATTCATCTTTCAGGCAGCCCAGTTTGGCCTGCCCGAAAATCCAGAGAATCAGCGTGTTTAGAGCAAGATACCCAATACGCCTCAGACAAAGTGGCAGAAAAACTGGAACGAGACTGGCCACACACGGCGCCATTGCCCCTGGAATTACCATCACCCAGCCCAGATCAGTCCGGCTGGAAACACCAGGTTAAGGACACACTGAAAAACCTGTCGGCCTCGCTCAAACCATACTACCCCCACTGGGACTCATCTCCCCAAAAAGAAAAAAGTACCCAGACGGCATTTTTTCCAGCCTTAAGCCCCACTTTAAACAACGCAGAGGACATCCGTCTGTCCGACCCAGCGGCCCCACTGCCCCAAAAAGCCCAAGCAAGTCAGCCTCGCAATATAGCACTGCCTCACACGCCCGATTGGCAAAAAAGTATTTCCTTTCTTGATTCAGAACGCAACCAGCATACCTTTAACCAGTTTGGCAATCTCAGTCCCCATGGTGCGTTTTGGCTGGAAAATACAAAGGGCGAAACCATGGGATTACTTCGCAAAAGCCGCTTGTCTCAAACACTGGGAGACAAATTACCCAAATCGTTCTACCGAATTGAACTGGATTTGTCAGACGCAATTGCCGACTCACCAGTTGGCGGCCCTATTCAAAACCATTTAATTAAAGAAGCCACTCGGCAAGCTCGGCTCCATGATATTCGCATCATGGTCAAACCAGAAAATGAAGCGTTAAAAAACCTCTATCAAGATCATGGTTTTACCACTTTAAGCAAAGCCCTGAATAACGGAATGCCCTATGGCGCCATCAATCCAACCCATCAAAACGTAAAGGGCTGGATGGCATTTGACGGCAATTTCAAAGCATTAAGGAGCCACTTTTTTTAAAAGAAAGGCGGTTAATCCAGCCATCCAGTTCAACTGAAGCGCATCCACGCCCGTTAAGGGCTGACCCGAAACGTGGCGCTTGCCTAAGCGCTTGGGTTTCCGCATGGCCCTTAACGCATCCAGTGATTCGCTCACTTTGGCCGGGTCTTCCCGCAGTGGCTTACCGGCTTTAAGGGTATGGGCAATTCGTTTTTGGGTTTGTTCGGTGCGAATGAGGGATAGAAAATGCTCCCGCTCCAGTTGCAATACATCATTTTCGCTGAGGGTGAAGGAAGAATGGGTATCTCCGCCCGTTAACACATCAGCCAACGCATCCGCTACTACCACATCGTGCCAGGTGGCGTCTCCCTTAGCGTAAAAGTCATCAATGGCCATGCGTAAGGCCGCTTTACCAGCGGCTCCGGGCAAGCGAAACACCACTGGCGACGGGGCTTGATAACCCTCCGCCATGGCCAGCGCCTTGGCCTTGGCATCCGCCAGCAACCGATCCGGGTTCATGGTGATGCCATCCTCAGGGCCTAGCCACAACTTTTGGCGGGCATCCTGCCCAGAGGTGGACACCGCCACCTGCGGCATTAAAATGGCCTGAAACGCCTTTCGCACCGGAGGAATGACCCCGCCTTGCAGCGCCGGTTCCCGCATGGCTCGCTCCAGATAACGGGCACAGCCACCCCATCCGGGAATCAGGCCCACTCCGCTTTCCACCAAACCCATATAGGTTTCGGCATTGGCTTGCAAGGCATCGCAATGCAGCAAAATTTCGCAGCCTCCGCCAATGGCCATGCCCTTGGGTGCGCCTACCACCGGAAAGGGGGCGTTTCGCAAGGCGCTAAACACACTTTGCCCCTGATAAATCAGCGCTTCCACCTGCTGATACAGGCAAGCCCCCAATGGCCCGCCCAGTCCAGTTTTTCGAATCCAGGAATGACCCATCAACTGAAACCCGGCGTCAATGAGTCCCAGATTGGCACCCAATGAGAAGTTTTTTTCCTCGTTGTAAATCACCATGGCCTTGTATTCACTGGCGTTGCGTATCATAAACTGAACGCTGTCATTTACCACCCGCAACACGGAAGGATCCAGAGTGTTCATTTTGGAGTGAAACTCTAGACAGGTTACCCCGTCGCCAATATCCCACAGGCTGGCCGAATAATGGCTCACCAAGGGCGATTGACGGTGCTTCCATTCGCCCAGATTCAAACATCCGGCCCGAGCGGGCAGTTCCACGTAATCCGCCCGGTTGTTCTCAAAATCAAACACCAAGCGTGTGGTTTTTCCATTCACCGTTCTGTAAAATTGCCGGTTGTTGGCCAGCTGAAGCACCGGGGGTAATTCAATACCATCCGCTTTCAAGCGCTCACAAAACCAGGCCACGCCCACCTGATCAATTTGCTCAAAGGGACCCCAATGGGCGTTGTACCCACCCCGCAACGCGGCATCCACATCGGCGATATCATCGGCGATTTCAGGAATCAGCGAGGCGGCATACAGCAAGGTATCCCGCACCACCACCCAGGCAAAGCGACCATAGCGATCATCGGTTTCATACATGGCTTTGGGACCATATTTGCGAGCCGATTTCACGCAAGCCAGTCTGGATTTTTCCACCGGGTAATACTCACGGCTATGGAGCTGAACCGCTTGTTTTTGTTTGCTGCCATCCGCGTTTTTTTGCATGCGGTAAAAGCCGCCTTTGGGTGAATTACGGCCCGAGCAGCCATCTTTCAACAAGTTACCCACCAGGGTCAACCCTTTTTCATGATCAAACTTCCGAAACGCGTCATTTGCGGGTAAGGTTTTCAACAAGCTATCGGTCACCAGGGGAATAATGCCAATGCCCACCAAATCCAGCAGCCCAAAAATGCCTTCCTTGGGGTACCCAATGGGTTTCCCCAAAATGGCATCCACGTCCTCAATATTCATATGGGTTTCAATGGCTTCCGTAATGGCCCGAAACATAAAATAAATGCCAATGCGGTTGGCTAAAAAAGCAGGGGTATCTTTGCAAATAACCACATTTTTTCCAAGGCGGCTATCCCCAAATTCCCGCATGCTGTCCGCAATACCGGCATCGGTTTCCGGGCCGGTCACAATTTCCAGCAAGTGCATAAAACGGGGCGGATTAAAAAAGTGGGTAATCACAAAACGCTGCTTAAACCCCATCGAGCGTCCTTCAATTAACGCTTTTAAAGGAATGGTGGAGGTGTTAGAAGACAAAATGGCCTCTGGCTTACAAAGCGTTTCCAGCTTGGCATACAAGGCCTGCTTAATTTCCAGATTTTCCACAATCACTTCCACCACCCAGTCGGCATCCCGCACTGCCTCTGCCAAATGGTCTTCCAGATTGCCGGTGGTAATGCGCCGGGCATTATCTGGAATCATCAGGCCCGCATTCAGCGGATCGGTGGCAGGGGTGGCTTTGAGCATGCGTTGAATGGCATTATTGGCTATCCAGTTTCTATCAGGATTGTCCTGGGGAACAATATCCAGCAAGTAAACCTGAACGCCCGCGTTGGCCAGTTGAGCGGCAATTCCCGATCCCATGGCCCCTGCCCCAATGACTGCCGCTTTTTTGATGGAATGAATTTCTGTCATACAGTACAGCCTTTTTGGTTCGTCTTTTTAATTCGTTTTAAACGCGTCAGCCGGTCAAAAATTCACGGCAAGCTCAGCATGTTTTGGGGGCCTGATCAGGCTTTGCTGGCTAAAGGATTCTCCAGCACAATGGCCACCCCCTGGCCCCCGCCAATACACATGGAAGCCAGACCATAGCGCTGCCCGGTACGCTGCAACAACTGGGCCACCTTCCCGGTAATGCGAGCGCCGGAAGCCCCCAGCGGATGGCCCAGCGCAATGGCCCCGCCATCCATATTCAATTTGTGAGGGTCCACGGTTAAGCCCAATTCATCCAGTGCTTTTAACACGGCCAACGCTTGCACCGCAAAGGCTTCATTCAACTCCACCACCCCAATATCCCGCATGGATAATCCCGCTCGGCTCAGGGCTTTTTGAATGGCATGAACCGGACCAATGCCCATTATTTCAGGCTCACAACCCGATCCGGCAAAGGCTATCACCCGAGCCAAAACCGGTAACTGGTGGGCTTGCGCGTAATCCTCAGCGGCCAGCAACACCAGCGAAGCCCCATCCGTATGCGGCGATGAAGTGGCCGCCGTCACCGTGCCTTCCTGCTTAAAGGCGGGTTTTAATTTGGCCAGTTGCGCCAGCGAAGAATCGGCCCGCACACTGTCATCCAGATCCAGCCCCTGATAGCGCATGATCTCTGTTCCAAAATGTCCGGCCGCTTGCGCTTTGGCCGCTTTTTGATGAGACAGCAGCGCGAATTCTTCCTGCGCTTCTCTGGAAATTTGATAGCGCTCCGCCAGATTTTCAGCGGTGATGCCCATGTTCATAAACCCTTTGGCATTGCCGTCATACACCTTGGGATTCAGCATGGGATTCCAGCCCGCCATAGGCACCCGGCTGATGGACTGAACGCCAGCGCACAGCATCACATCGGCCTCACCGGCCATAATGGCGTTTTTGGCATCGGCAATAATGTGCATGGACGATCCACAAAACCGATCCACGCTCACCCCGCCCACGCTTTGCGGCAAGCGGGAATCCGGGTTCAGCACAATCATGCGGGCTAAATTCAGCCCCTGCTCTGCCTCCTGATGGACACAGCCCAGCAACAGATTTTCAATATCCTGAGCGTTCACCCCGGTGCGTCGCAAGCTTTCCGCAATGAGGGCGGCCACCATGTCATCCGGCAAGCAGGTAGCGAATTTACCGTGTCGGGTGCTGCCTGAGGTCGGCTCCACCGCTTTGGCAAAGGGAGTCCGTAAATAGTCCACAATCACCGCTTGCTTCATGATGCCTGCTCCATATCTAAACCGTCCTGAATGTCTGTAATACCGGAAATACCAACGTCTCCATGCGGCAAGGCGGCCAGCTTTTCACGCTCCTGCATGGTTCGCCAGTCGGGTTTGCCCACCGCCGTTTTGGGTAACTCATAATTGATAAATTCAATGTGTTTAGGCAATTCAATGCGGCTTAAATATTCACTAAGAAATACCTGAATTTGCTGGGCCGAAACCGCATGCCCCGCCTTTAGGCGAATCAAGGCCTTGGCTGCCTCACCCGAACGACTATCGGCCACACTAATCACCATACACTCCATCACCGCAGGATGTCGAGAAATGGCCTGCTCAATCTGGGTGGGGTAAACGTTCAATCCATTGACCAGAATCAAACGCTTTTTACGATCCACAATATGCAGATAATAATCATCATCCAGGTATCCCAAATCGCCGGTCAGAAACCAGCCGTTTCGCAAAATCTGGGCCGTTTCCTCCGGTCGATTGTAATAGCCTTTCATCACCTGCGGACCACTCACGCAAATTTCTCCCACTTCGCCCATGGTCAGCACCCGATCCGGGTCCTCGGCATCCACAATTTGAATGCGGGTTTGCGGCAATGGCAAGCCCACAGATTCTGATTTATTGATGCCATACGGTGGGTTTGCGGCAGCAACGGGCGAGGTTTCCGTCAACCCATACCCCTGTTTGATCAGCCCTTTTTTGCCGGTGGCTTTTTCAAAAGATTGCTTAAAATTATCCGGCAAAGCGGCTCCCCCTGAAATGACTTTTTCAAAGCCTCCCAGGTCAAAGTTTGCCATTTTTGGACTTTCGCAAATGGCTTGCAGCAAGCGGGGAACGGCTGGAAACAAGGTCGGCTTTTTTTCCTGAATGGTTTTCAAAATTTCCAGTGTATTTCGAGGGTCCGGCAAAATCAGGATTTCACTGCCCATTTTCAAACTGGACAACATGGCCACCGTCATTCCGAAAATATGAAAATAAGGAATGGTGGCCAAAACACGCTCTTTTCCGGGGCGCAGTAACGCTTCACACTGGGGCTTATTGGCGGATACCCCGAAGTATTCCTCAATCTGGTAAACGTTGGATACCAGATTAGCATGGGTCAGCATGGCCCCCTTGGGGGTTCCGGTGGTGCCGCCGGTGTACTGCAACACGGCCACATCCTCTGGCTCAATCAAAACCGGCGTAAACGCTTTTTTCTGGGTAATCAGCTCGCGAAACCAGATCAGTTGATCCGCACCAGAATTGGCCACTAAACGGGTGTCGCCATTTTCCTCGGGCCGTGCAATTTGAGATCCCCTGAAAAGACGGTAGGCGTGAGACTTGAAGAAGGGCAACACCTCTTCCATTTTACAGGCGATCACTCGCTCCAGAATGCCCTCTTTTTGCAGGTGCATGGACTTCTCGAAAGAATCTTTTAAGTCCAGCGTGACCATCATTTTGGTTTGGCTGTCCACGGCCTGATCCCGCAACTCGTTTAACGTGTGCATCGGGCAAAAATTCACCACAATGGCACCCGCCTTCAGGGCCGCGAAAAACAAAATGGGGTAATAAGGCGTGTTGGCCATATACAAGCCAATTTTATCGCCTTTTTGAACCCCAATAGCCTGTAAACCGGCGGCCGCTTTACTTACCAAGGCCCCAAACTCGGCGTAATTATATTTTTTGCCCAGCGAATCGATACAAGGCAAATCCTTGTATTGATCAACGGCTTGTTCCACCATTTGCACCAAATCAGTGCGTGGAATGTCCAGATTCCACCGGGTGCCCAGTGGATAAATGGCCTTTAACCGTTTCCCGTCGGCAAATGCCGTTTTTTTTTCCTCGAAATTAAAATGGAGATCAAAATCATCCACGGCCAGCACCTGCTTCCGCAACACTTCCACCCGTTTCAGCAAGCTCAACTCATCAACGCTCAGAATTTTTTGAGCCGCCGCTTCCTGCAACAAGGCAGCCGGGGTTTGCGAGGTGAGGCGGCCTTCTTTTTTGGCTTGGCGAATGGTGACTTCCAGCGCATCGGCCTGAATGGCCATGCGCATGCACTGCTCCAGTTTGCCCAAAGGTTCTGTTTCACTGGTGGGCAGGTAAATGCCATCCGTCAACCGATCCCGCAGCGAACCCGGCTCAATTAATACTCTGGCCACTTTGCGATCCAGTCGGTGAGACGGCAAATCAATTCTGCGCCCCAGCGGGAAAATAACGGGCCGCAACAAGGCACCCAATACAGGGTTGGGGAAGTTGTTCAACAAGCGATCCATGCTTTCTTCCGCTTGATGCAGCAGGGTTTGACAAGACCAGTGTACTAACAAACGCTCATCTTCCAGCCGTCCGTTGGCCTGATAATGGCGCAACACCGCGGAGGCCATAAACAGGTAACTCATGCTGTCCCCCAACAAGGCGGAAATGCGTTCTTTCCGCTTCACGCTATCGCCCAGCAGCATCAGGATATTATCGGCCAGCGTGGCATAAGCCGCACTGAGGCGATTGATATGCCGAAAGTAAAACGCTTCTGTCTTATCAGCCTGAGGGACTCCACTGAAGTGACCGCTGGTCAGCCCGAAAAACAGGCTACGGAACGTATTTTCCACGCTATGCCGTACATGCTGGGCCATTAAATCGCTGAATTTAGCACGGGCTTCTTTTTCATCGTCCAAGCGGGCCGCTTCAATTTCTCGCAACAGGTAGGGGTGAGAGCGCACCGATCCTTGCCCGAAAATAATCATATTTCGGGTCAAAATATTGGCCCCTTCTACCGTAATGCCAATGGGAATGCCGTGATACAGCGCCCCAATTAAATTATCCGGCCCTTCGCAAATGGCTTTGCCGCCCAAAATATCCATGCCGTCATTCACGATTTTTCGCCCATATTCGGTCATATGGTATTTCAAAATAGCGGAAAGAATGGTGGGATGCTCGCCCCGATCCAGCATCTGCAAAGTAACCATACGAGAAGCTTCCATCAGGTAAGTGGTGCCCGCCATACGGGCCAGCAACTCTTCCACCCCTTCAAACTGATTAATAGAAACTTTAAACTGCTTACGCACCCGACTGTAAGCCCCTGTCATGCGGCTCACCAATTTGGCGGAACCCACCGATAAAGCGGGCAAAGAAATACAGCGCCCCACCGATAAACATTCCATTAACATGCGCCAGCCCTGACCGGCGAATTCCCGGCCCCCAATAATTTGATCGAGCGAAATCCAGACATCTTTTCCATAAGTAGGGCCGTTCATAAAGGGTATGCCCAGCGGGTTGTGGCGGCGCCCAATTTCGGTCCCGGCGGTTTCAACCGGAATTAAAGCCAGCGTAATGCCCAACTCTTTTTGATGACCCAATAAGCCATCGGGATCGCGTAATTTAAAGGCCAGCCCCAACAAGGTGGTAATGGGGCTGAGGGTAATGTAGCGCTTTTCCCAATTGAGCAAAATACCCAACTGACCCTCTCGCTCACAGACCATCCCGTTGGCGGTCATGCTGGAGGCATCCGATCCGGCATCCGGCTCAGTCAGCGCAAAGGAGGGAATTTCAATGCCTTTGGCCAGACGAGGCAGGTAGTGTGTTTTTTGAGCATCGGTGCCATAACGAATCAGCAATTCGGCAGGCCCTAAGGAATTGGGCACCATAGCCGTCACGCAAGCGGTGGTGCTGCGGCTGGCCAGTTTCATCACCACTTCCGAATGCGCTCTGGCAGAGAAGCCCAGCCCCCCGTACTCCTTGGGAATAATCATCCCGAAGAAGCCTTTTTCCTTCATAAAAGCCCACACTTCGGGCGGTAAATCTTTCAACTCGGTGCGAATTTTCCAGTCATCCAGCAAGTCGCATAATTGCTCCACCGGACCATCCAGAAAGGCTTTCTCTATTTCGTTTAAATGCGGTTTGGGCAAATCCAGCAATTTAGACCAATCCGGGTGTCCGCTGAGAATTTCTCGTTCAAACCCAATAGAACCAGAGGCCAGCGCCTCTTTTTCGGTATCGGAAATCTTGGCCTTGCGGGTGCCCTGAAACGCCTGATCCCGCAACGGGGACATCAGGGTGTAAATCAACAACTTGTATAAAGCGTGAATGGGCGAATTGTTGGTTGGCATATCACTTCCCACTTTCATATCAGTGCGTCTGTGTTCAATACTTCAAAGCCAGAAAACGATTGCGGGCAAAAAAGCCTTCCACTAAACCCTTGAAGGCCATGCCGTTCAGCAAACCCCATTTTCCAGAATATAAATCCGAAATTACAGAAATTGGAATTAAAAAAAATGAATCCATAACTCTTCTTTCGGTTCCCCTCATCAAAACTTTAGAACCGGCCCCTACACAAGCTCAATTGAATGACCTCGACCGTTAAAACGCATCATTTCATCTCAACCAAAGTGAGCTTTAAGTACTGATGACGTCCGCTTTTGCGCTTTGTTTTGTGGCGCGCCCAATTGCTTTATATTTCTTAATAAATTAAATTTACCCAGTCTCTCTTCAGCAACCCCACGGTCGCCACTGTCATCCGCTCTTTCACTTCGGAAAACCGGAATTCAAGCAACGCAAGCCTTTGGTAACATAGAAAGAGGCAAACCAAGCAATCATAAAACATTGAGCCGGAGTGATCCATGCTACCCCTTTTTAAACTGGAAGAATACCTGTTCAAATACGAGCATCAGGCAGAAATTTCGCTGTGTTCATCCGGGCTGGACAGCATGCCTTTGGCTCAGTTATTGGCCTACGCCCATCCCCAACAGTTAAAAAGCTGGGAAACCTTGCCGTTGGGCTATGCCACCCCCCAAGGCTCACCCGCTTTAAGGGCTTTGATAGCCGCTGAATACACAACCATTGAAGCCGATGGGGTGATGGTTTTTAACGGGGCCTGTGAGGCCATTTACTGCGCCATGCAAGCCTTACTTCAGGCGGATGATCACGTCATTGTGGTGACCCCTTGCTATCAGTCGCTGAAAAGCGTGGCCGCCAGCATTTGCCAAGTTACCGAAGTGCCCTTGTTATACGAGGAACAGTGGGCCTTCAACCCCACCCGCGTCCAAAGCGCCATGCGGCCCAATACCCGCATGATTGTGGTAAATTTTCCCAATAACCCCACCGGGGCCATACTCAGCGCCTCGGAAATGCAAGCGCTGATAGCCATTGCCCGCCAACAGAACGCCTGGATTTTCTGCGATGAAGTGTACCGGCACCTGGAATTCAATCCTGCGGATCGGTTGCCACCCATTGCGGATCAGTATGAAAAAGGCTTGAGCGTTTTCAGTCTGTCCAAAGCCTACGGACTTCCCGGCCTGCGCATTGGCTGGCTGGCGACGCCCGATCAAAGCGTCATTTCAAAATTGCTGTCTCTGCGGCATTACTTAACCATTTGCCCCAATACCGGCAGTGAAATACTGGCTCAAATCGCTTTAAGCGCTCAAACACCCATTCTGGAAGCCCATCGTGCAACCCTTAAAACCGGTTACGCCATTTTTGAGCAATTTATGAATCAGCATCAAAGCCAGCTAGGCTGGGTTCCCCCAAAGGCAGGCTGTTTGGGCTATATCCAGCTTTTAAACACCCCCCATGCGGATCAGTTTGCGCTGGATGTTTTAAAAGCTCACAAAATACTGGTGCTGCCCGGTTCGCTTTATGATTCGGGGGGGGCCTTTGTGCGCATGGGCTTTGGCAGCCACACGCTCCCCCAAGCCCTCTCTCGCCTGAGCGAGTTTTTAAAAACTGAACCGAAACCCGAGTGATCCAGTGAGATTAGTCGCTCAAAATTGCTCACCCAATTGATTAAGAAAATCCCACCGCCTGAGCGCCACTGTCTTTGGAGATCATCAAGGAACCTATCAGGTCAGCAGCGTAGAAAGTCCAGCAAGCCAAGGCTTTCGGCCTACCCTGGGTTGACCTTTTAAAACACCTGCCACCAAATCATCCGCCGTTTCAGGGGGAGTTAACTTGATTTTTCGGTTCAGGCGCTCGGCCAGTTGTCCCTGCAAGTGGGATGGGGCTCGTTCCGGGAAAACCAGACTCAAGCTAACCCCGGTGCGTTCCTGCTTCAACGCTTTTGCCCGAGACTCCGTCCAGGTCCACAAGGCGCCCTGCGTAGCGCTAAAGGCGCCCAGCCCCGGCATACCCAGTCGCCCGTTCTGACCCAGATAAATTCCGATTCGCCCCGATTGCTGGGCCTGCATCCGCTCTGCGGCCAAGTCAATCAATTGGGCCGATTGCACCACGTTCACCCGCAACATGCGCTCAAAGTCATCATCAAACAAACCCACGCAATGAAACAACGCCTGAGGGCCGGGCAACTCGCTCAACGCACTGGGCCAGTCCGGTGCTTCCAGATCCAACGGCTGCCAAAACAGGCTTTTGTGCTGGGCAATGGCCCAGTCCGGCAAATCTTTAGGTTCCTGACGGCTGAGGGCAATGACCTGCCAGTTCAAACGCAGCAGGCTCATCACTGTTTTTCGGCCCCAGTAGCCGCTAGCGCCACTGACCCATGCGATGCCCGGATTGTCACCCATATTCACCATGCCTTGTTTCGCTTTCTCAATTGCCTGTGCTACTGACGCACCATCGTACCGACGGCGAAAAAATCGTTTCTCTCCACGGTTTCCAGCACCCAGCCAAACGGCTTGGCCCATTCCGCCAATTGTTCAGCGGAACGGGGAACCAGTTCCCATTTTTGGTGATTCAAATCCACCATGGTTTCCTTCAACAGGCGCAAATCAGGATGATGCTCCTGAATGGTAAACACCCATCGCGCGCCGGGTTGGGTAATATGCGAGCCATTTTGCAGCACTTTTAAAATTTCCTCTTCTTTCACCAAAATATCAAAGAAGCCGGAACACACCAGAATATCAGCCTGCCGCACCGCAAATTCATTCAAATCAAAAGCGTTGTTTTTGTGAAAGGTAATATCCGTTCGGCCCAAGCGGCTGGCCTTTTCCTGACCCCGCTGAACAGCTTCCGGCTCATAATCTCCCGCCGTTATAACGGCTTTGCCTTGCGGAAGCGCGAACAGATACGAACCAACGCCCGCAGCGAAATCAAAGAGAGCAGGGTGATCATAATGCTTCAATGCCTCATTCAGCTGACCGATTAAAAAATTCCGGCGAGAACGCACCCCATCCCAAACCGGGTGGGAGATAAATTGCCGATCAATCCATACCCCCAGCGGGGTGATTCCCTGAGGTTTATTTTGGTAAATGTATTCCAGCATCACCCCGGAATCAAAGCCGGTTCGCCAGCCCAGTTGAATGCCCTTACTCAGTCGGCCTACCGTTTGTAACAACCATCGGATTAAAGCGTATTTCATGCTGGTGTCCTTTTCTGTGAACCCTTTTATTGTTACAGACTGGTGTAACAATCCGACAGCCACTGTGACACTTTTTTGAGCTGACCCATTGAGTTGAAAATATGGGGAGACAACCGTACGTAATCGCCCCGCTGGGCCACAATAATACGGCGATCCTGGGCGTTTTTTACAATCAGGGCGGCCCTACCCGGTCCGGGATCAAAAGAGACAATTCCCGACCAACGCTTGGGACAAGACACCACATGCCAGCCCATATCCAACAAACGCTCGTGTAAATAATTTCGGCGTATTTTAATTTTTTCGGTAATGGTTTCCCAGCCAATGCGAGAAAAATAATCCAGATTAACACTCAGGCGAATTAAATTGGCCTGACTAATCCAGCCACACTCCCAGGCCCTGGCCGTTTCCAGCAAGCCGGAATCCAGATTAGAAGGATCCTTTAAGCTTAACCAATTGGGGAAAGGCGGTTGCAACTGTTTTAAAACCCGTTCGCTTAAAACCAAAATGGCCATGCCCGTTCCAGCTACCAGCCATTTTTGAGTCCCCACGCACCAAAAATCGATGGCCGGATCCCAACTGGGCAAAATACCGGCAGACTGGATGGCGTCCACACAAGTCCACACCCCCCGCTCCTGAGCCTTGGCCAGCACTTCCCGCCAAGGTTGCTCAATACCGGTGGCGTAATTCACGGTTGAAATGCTGATCATGCGAGTGCGACTGGGCCAAACTTCCTGCCAGTTTTGCACAGGCAGCGCATTCACCCCAAAGCGAGACAGTTTTTCCCACGGCAACACGTTGGCCGGAAAATCGTCCCGATTGAACAGAACCGTATCGCCCGGCTGCCAGTTGAGGCTATGGGACGCAATGGTTAAGGCCATGCTGGTGGACGGCACAAACGCCACCTGCTCTGGCTGGCAGCCCAGCCAGTCGGCCACCTGTTCACGCAATTTTTCGGCTTGGGCAAACCATTGTGGCAAGCGCATATTGCCAAATAATTCCGGCGCAATCAGACTTTTTAAATAAGCCTCGGGTCGTAAGGGGGCCATTCCCGCATAGTTCAGATAGGTCAGCATCGGTTCATATGTTCCTGAGTTTGATCCAGTTTCCGAATGTCCCGTATGGAACGAAAAATTCTTAAGACGATGGTAAGCCCACACCCAATACACAGGATAGGAATTAAAATGGGCCAACCATTCAACCCCAGCAAAGCCAGCAGACAACCTATGGCGATAATCGCCAGCCGATCGGTTTGCCCACAGGGCCCTACTGATTGCGTGGTTCCCCCTGCCGCCAGGCCCAGCAAGCCTAATATTTGCACCCAACCGGTTAAAGGAACCAGCAACATAGACCCAATCGAAACCGGAGCAACCTTCCAACTCAGCGCAAGCACAATCAGGATGTCCGTAAATTCACCCGGCAAGCGGTTTAAATAAGCGCCCAGATTGGATTTTTTATTAAACTCCTCGGCCACCAGACCGTCCAGGGTATTCACGATCATTCGGCCCATAATACTGAGCAAAGCCGCCAACCACTGGCCCTGCATCAGAAACCATGCGGCCAGTAAACCCGGCACCACCGCAAACAGGGAAAGCGCATTGGGAGACAAAGCCCCCACGCCAGGAATGTTTCGCAGAATATTCCGCAACAGGTACTTGGTTTGATACAGGCCCAAATCAGGCTTTATGGGAGGTGGCGGGTTATCAGGCATGAGGGTAAAGTTCTCGCTTTAACTTTTCTATTAAACCGTCTAAGTCATGCCCTTGAAAAGGGTCATAAACTGTAACTTTTAAGGGCCGGAAGGGACGCCATACGGAAGCGTGAGAAGGCCATGCCAAATCGGCCCCATCCAGCCGCACCGGCAGAATGGTCCAGCCTTCCCGAAGCAGAATTTTGAGCAGGCCGCTCTGAATCTCGCAAGAGTGCCTGCTGCCACTGGGATAAAAAAGCAGCCAGCCTTTTTTCAGTTTTTTGAGATGTTGATACCAGGCCCGAACCGCTGTCCAGTGCAATCGATCAAAGGCCACCCCCTGACACAGCAGCGATGCCGCCAAGGCCTTGGGCGCGCTTCTGAAAAAATAATCTTCTGCCGCCAGCACCACCGTGTTTTGACGACAGGCATAAGGCAAGGCCGCTAACAAAGTAGCGGTATCCAGATGAGACTGATGATTGGCCACAATGGCCAACCGATCCACAGCCGGAAAAGTGCCATGCACCTCCAATTTAAACTGACTGCGAATAAACAGCACACTGAGCCAACTGCCCACCCAGCGGCAAAAATCCCAGGTGAAATCTGGAATGCGCGGATAGTTGCCCAAACGCTTGTGAAGCGGCTGGCCAAAGTCCGGGGTGTGTTGGTACTGGAACTTCACAACGGCGCTCCCAGACAGGCGTTCAACGGCGCTAACCCAAGCAGCAACCCATTGGAGATCGCTTCATTTTTTTGATCCTGTTTTTGAGACTGATAGAGCGGCGGGCACACGCTATCCCGATTAACGCTGGCTTGAAGAATATCGTTCATTTTAAGACCCAAACCCCGCATGGAAATAACGCACCATATGAAAAAATAGCGGAGCCACCCACACCAAACTATCCACCCGATCCAGAATACCGCCATGGCCGGGCAACAGGGTTCCAAAATCCTTAATGCCCAAGTCCCGCTTAAAGCTACTCATGACCAAATCGCCCATTTGGCCCCCAAAACTAATGACAATAGCAGCCAGCGCCACCAGCCACCATTCAAAATGCGGAAAAGCGATGGGCCAGTTTAAATAGGCGATTAAAATGCTGCTGAGCAAAGCCAGCATGGATCCCTCCAGTGTTTTTTTGGGGGAAATATGGGTGAAAGGGGTTTTGCCGAATAGTTTGCCCCATAAAAAACACATGGCGTCATTAAACTGGGTAAAAATCAATACATACAGCACATAGCCCAAACCGTAAGTGGACTGGGCCAGCATGCCCAAATGCCCCAGAAACCAGCCAAAATAAACCAGACCAATCACAGACAGGGCGATATTCTGGATGGCGTTTTCAAAACGATTGGTAAAAACCGGAATGGTGGTTAAGGCCGCTACTCCCCAAATAGGCACCGCCATAAACATGCCATAATCCCGCAAAATACTGGTGGCGGCCATTAAAATCATGGCGATATAAACCACCACACAGTACGCTTTTTTCTCGTACAAGCCGGTTCCCTTGGCGAATTCCTTGAAGCCATACACGGAAATGAGCAAGACCGCAAACACCCAGACCGAGGCGCCCAGCCACAGCGGTAGCATTAACAACGGAATCATAATGGCCCAGGTCAGGTACGGTTTTTTGGCCACTTCCAATGGCTTCAACCAGATAAAAGCACCCAGCGTGGCATATAAAGCAAAAACCAGTAGCGTGTAAAACAGCAGCACACTAAACTGGGAACTACCAATGGTTAAAGCGTTTAATACCGGGGACATGCAAAATCGTTTCCAATGTAGGTAGTCTATTCTACAGAAAAAGCAATCTGATAATCGCTCGCTTTTCTATTCTCCCATTCTGGCATTAAAACCAGCTTACAGAACAAACAGTTGATGACACTGTTCTAGTTGTAAGAGAACATCAAAAGGGAGCCACATACCCTAAAATGCGGGGATCTTCCATTTGGTAGCGGGTGCGCTGCACCATGCCCCCCGGCGCTGTGCCAGAGCGAGTGCCTTCATTCCCGCCAATGGTGGTAATGCTGCGATCCGGCTGGATGGACTCCACAATGGCGGTATGATCAAAACCGGAAACGCTAAACCGAAAAACCGCAACATCACCGGGCTCAGGAAAAGGCTTGAATCGCTGATTGGCCAGACCCCAATCGTAAATATCCCGCACCAAGGCGGTATGCCCCCATGGAGAACCACCGGCCCAGTTTAAAATGGTAGAGACAAAATCCGCGCACCAGGCCTGATCTTTACCCAGGCTAAAGGTGTTGTTCACATAGTTTCGATCCACCGCTTTACTGACACCCAACTGGGAACGGGCGATATCTACAATTTTAAACCGATTGGGCGGGGTGGCGGAATACATCATGGGCGGCCCCATAAAGGGAGTCCGCAGGTCACTGCGCACAGACCTGGCCGGTGCGTTATAGGCAATTTGCGGAGCCTGAGGATGAGGTCGATGACCCAGAACCCGATTAAAAAAGCGGGTGGCGATACCGGAGGAATGGGGCGCATACACCCTTAACAAGTGGTTGGTTCCCCGCCCCAGACTCACATTCAACCGATCCGCAACTGGAGACTCGATCACCACTCGCACCGTGGTGGCGTCAAACTGACCTAAACGGATATTTTGATAAGGCAAAGGGCCAAGATGACCGCCCGGTAACTGAATGACCTTGCTGGGCAATTCGGCCTGATCAATATCGAGCACCAGACGGGTTGGACTGGATAATAAAAACCGGTTTTTAATCAGCAATTGAGAACCCGGCGGGGTGGCAATCTGTAATTCTCCCGCCACTATTTGCGCTGAAATAACCGGATAGAGCAAGGGTAAATCGGCCAAACCAGAAATAACCGGACTGCTGAGCGGCACCATCGGCTGAACCGGCACGGGGGGCAAAGCCAGAGATGAAGCAGGCAAAACCGTAGCCAGAAGCAAGGCCCACCCTAAACATTGGCCCATCCAGGGTTTCCGCATCCACCAACCGGATAACCGCATCCAAAACCTCTTTCCCAATGCTAAAGGTAACCCCAAAAGTCTTCTTTTGATTTTAAAGGAAAACCCGGCAAATTGGCGATTTTTTTTAAAAGAGTCCTCTATTTGGATTTAATGCTAAATTGGGCTTGAGCTAAATTGGGCTTAAAAATTCTGGGGGATGATATTTAAATTTTTTACCTTGCCAAACCAGGCCTGCGGGCCGCAACTTTTATTTCCAGCAACAGGCCGGGAAAATATAAGCGCTATGAATATTTGCAAAAAAAGGGGTTGCTACCAAAAACAGGGCATTCTGCTGGGTTCTCTGGTGCTGAGCGTTGCTTTAAGCCTTAGCGTTAACCTCAGCCTCAAAGGCTGGGCTCAATTAAAAATGAACCTGAATTTACAGCAAGCGCTGGCCATTGCCGCCCGCAATAACCTTCGTTTTAAAGCCTTACAAGCGGAACTGGGAATCAGTGACGCCGACATCGTAACCGCCCGAACACGTCTCAATCCCAGTTTTTTGGCGGATAACGGGGTTGCGGAATATACCTATCGTTTCGGGATTGAACAAACCTTTGAACTGGGCGGTAAACGGGTACGGCGAACGGCGGTGGCCCAAGCTGAAAAACGTTTGGTTGAGGAAGAGATCCGGGAAGGATTACTGGCCCTGTATGATCATGTGCGACAAACCTACACCCAGCTTTATTACGATCAGGCCCGTTACCAGACCTACCAGCACTTTGAGGAAACTGCTGAAAAACTGGTGGAAGCAGCCAACAAACGACTGGAATCGGGACAAGGCAATGAACTGGATGTGATGCAAACCGAAATTAAACTACTCAGCATTAAAAATAACCTTTTGGTAGAAGGCCGCCTGATTCAAGAGGCCCGTAACGATTTAAATTTTGTGTTAAACCTCCCGCTCAGTACTCAGCATATTTTGGAGCCGCCCACTATTTTTCCCAGCCTACTGTTAGGAAACACAGCAACCCCATTGCCTTCCCGAGACGCACTGGCCGCCATGGACTTGGGGACACTGATATCGCAAGCCCTGGAACGCCATCCGGCCTTAAAGGCGGCTGAGGCCAAAGCCGCCGTGCTGCCGGAAGAACTTAGACTGAGCAAGGCCAAACGCATTCCCAACCTCAGCGTAACGGTGGGCCCTGATACCATTACAGAACCTACACCAACCTATTCGGTGTTTGTAATCGCCACCATGGATCTGCCTGTATTCAACCGGCAACAAGGCCCCATTCAACGCATTCAGGCCGAAACAAACCAGCAGGCTTTAGAAGTGGCCTTTATTAAAAATCGGTTAAAACGGGAAGTCAGCAATGCCTATAACGCCGTAATGACCCACGAGGAGGCAGTGGTGCGGTTTGAAACGGAAATTCTGCCGCTGGCCAAAAACCTGCGAGAAAAAGGGCTTCGCTATTTTGAAACAGGGGATACATCGGTTTTGGCCGCCCTAAACGCGCAAGAGCAATATACGGAAGCGGTGCTGGGGCATCTTGAATCGTTAAAAGAATTGCAAAACGCCCTTAATGAACTTGAAAAAGCGCTTGCGGCAGGGGTTTAAGCCAAAATACAAGATCAGGCCTCTTTTAACGCCACTGGTATCGACAGTTCTTTGTGTTTGGCCTAAGATGCGTGCATTATTTTTTAGTGGGTTTTGTGAGCAGTCGAATCAAAATAAAGTCGAGGGGGTTTCGATTGTTCTTTATCAATGAGTGGGCATATTTTTAAAATAAGAGGGAGGGCTTAATGGTTGTTTTTACGTCTTTTTCTATCCGTGGATATTCAAACCCAACGGGTTCTCTAAAAACAGCAGGGATACCGGATAATGAAACCTACCCCCTCCTCCGGCTAAAAACATTAGATAAGCCGCAAGATCACTTCTTGTTCAGTAAAAAGCAAAAGGCCGAGCCGGGTCAATTGGGCAACATCCGCCCAAAAACAGGACAATCTTCCACGCGTCAACCCGTTACAGCGAGCCTGTCTCCTCTTCAAACCAACGCCCCCAAAGTGCCTTCTCATTTGCGTTCTAAAATGCATCGGGCATTGAGCGCTTACCCCAGATGGGTTCTGGAGCCTTCTCCTTCAAAAGCAGAGCAACGCGAACGCACTGAAAAAACTGGCCTTCACGGGCCTTCTCAATTGCCGTCCCAAAGGGCGCTTGACGCATTGAAGCCGGATCAAAAAGTCAGCGTCAGCATTCAGAAAGACCGGATTGCCTTTTTACCCAAAACACCCAAAAAACAAGGCATGATTATTTACCCAGGGGCCATGGTGGACTTCCAGAGTTATGCGGCAATGGCCCGCCAGTTTGCGGAACGCGGCTACACCACGGTGATTGCCCATATGCCTCACAACATGATCCTTGTAGGCAGCCAAAAAGCCGATTCAATCATTCAGGAATTCCCTGCGGTCAAGGCTTGGGCCATCGCAGGCCACTCCTTGGGGGGGGCCATGGCCCAGAAATACATTACCGGAAAACCGGACCCCAAAGTCAAAGGCGTCGCTTTTTGGGCCTCTTTTCCCTTTGTGGACTTAAGCCAGAAAAAGATGGAAATGGTGTTTATTCAGGGCAGCAACGATAACCTGTTTGGAAAGCATATTTTTTACGATTTCCAGCGCCTGATGCCCAAAGACACCCCCGTTATCGAGCTAAAAGGGGGCAATCATTCTCAATTTGGAGATTACGGCTTGCAGTTTCCCGACTTGGCGGCAACCATGAGCCGGAAAGAACAACAAAAGGCCATTGTGGATATCACCACGGCCATGCTGAGCCGAATGAAACCTCATTCCAGTTAAGCGAAAACAGGCGCTTACTCCTGCCTAAAAAGCTCTCATTGAGACTGCTTTGCTATTTCTGAAAAAACCATTTTTTGCAGAAATAGCCTATCTCGGCAATACCCATTGCCCACCAAGTTAGCTAGTCTGTTAGTCTTACTCATTTCCCGCCCGCCCGCGCAAATATTCTGTTGAGCGGGACGTATTTTTGATGGACTTGATGGCCGAGTGAAACGAAGGGACTTTACAATGACACGGGGAATCTCAATACCAGTTTTTGCTTCATTTTATTACAATTCTCAAGCCTGCAACCACGGACCTCAAAGCTTGTTGATCAGTCCCAAATGGGTTGGAAGCAGCTTAACCGTTGCCCTGTTAAGCTTGTCGCTATTTGCCGCTTTACCGGCCAATGCGGTGAATGACGTGCACGACGGACGAGTGGTAACCAGTGGCAATTTTTCCAACACGGCCAACGGAAAAACCACCTTCATCAACAGCGGTTCAGGGGGGCTCTGGGTTCGGGAGAACGGCACCATTAGAGGTATTGAGGTTAACGCCGCCGGAACACCCACCAACAATGGAGGAACCTTGCATTTTTACGCCCCCAACAGTGTGGTGCGAATCGATGGCCGAATTAACGTCAACGCCTTGCAAAACAATCAGGGTGCTTATTTGGGACAAGGGGGCAAGGTATTTGTAGATGCGGCCTATTACTATCAAAGCGGCCATATTTTCGCCAACGGGTTCAGTGGGGGCCTGGTTCAACTCAACGTCGGCTCAGCCACCATTCAGCCTGGGGCCAGCATTCAGGCCAAAGGCTTTGGGGGAGCAGGAGGCGTCATCTCCATTCAATCAGATGGGGTGGTTCAACTGAAACCCAATACCTTGCTGGACAGCTCCGGCAAAGTGGCTGGTACTTTTGATGGAAACCTTATTAACATTGAAGCCGGAGCCGTTCGAGCGGCAGGCGCCATGCGGGCCAACGGGGTGGTTACCAATGTACAGGAAGGCTCCCGAGGCGGCACCATTCGATTGATTGCCACGGGGAATACGAACCTTAATCAAGTTCGTCAAGCCTTACAGGATGCCACCACACCCGGCACCCAAACGGGGCAGTTGATTCCCACTTTTTCTAACAGTGAGCGCAACACATTAAATAGCGAATTGCAGGATACGGTGAACCGGCTGGACGGGGATATCCAGATCAGCGGTACTTTTAATCCTCAAAACCAAAGTCAGGTGTTTCCAGCGCTCTTAAGCGCCAATGGAAGTGCCGGGGCGGTGGCCGCCAGCAATGACACATTGCAGGAAAACACCTTACGGGCCGGAGATGGTGGCACCATCATCCTGAGCGCCATGCGAAACGTACAAAATCTGGGTATCGTGGAGGCCAATGGAGGAAACGGCGTATCGCAGGGCAACCCGGTGAGGGGAGGAAACGGCGGCACCCTTGTGGCAACCGCAGGTGACAGGATTGCCAACGATTTATTTAGCTACACCACCCGAAACAATGGTTTGCTTGGCCAGTTTCAGGCCAATGGGGGGAGTGGTGGATCGGCCAGTGACACCCAGTATGGGGGCGCTGTTGGCGGCAAAGGCGGATTGCTGGCCTTTAGCCATAAAACCGGCATGGCCAACTTGGGAGAGATCATCGCTCAGGGAGGCTCGGGTGGCCTGGGTTCGCAGGCAGGCGGCAGCTTCAGAACTTCGGGGGGATCTGGCGGACAAGGGGGGTTGCTGGTGATCAGTGGACCCAGCAATCCAACCGGGGGTGGCCTTCTGCAAGTTAACGGCGGCAATGGTGGGCAAGGCAACAACCCGCTTTCTGTACAGGCCATAGGCGGAGTGGCAGGCGTTATTGCCACCCCCAACCCTGTTTCCTTAGCGCAAAGCCAACGGGTTTCTCAAAAATTTGGCAATGCGGGGCTGAACCAAAACAACAGCAGAGGCACGGGGGGCAATCGGCCCACCAGCTTTTTAACGGCTGAAAACGAACTGCTGAGTAACGCCGAAAACCTGATTTTGCTATCCCGCACCATTCAGGGCGGTCAAAACTTTACCCGGCTGAACGATCGGGCGGAAAGCGCCACGGTGCGCTCAGTACTGAACCCTTTAAACGCAAACCTTGCCGCCGATCAAATCATTGTTAAAGATACCACCGGCAGCAACAGACCTTACCGAAATTTCATCATTGGCAGTAACGCCAACCAACTGGGCTTAACCCTGGTAAAAGAACCCGCTTTTTTCCTGAAAGACGCCTATGAAATTAACCTGAACAATTTGAATACGCTCACGGTACTAACCGATGGAGCGCTTACCAATACCCACGAGTGGGGAACAGGTTCTTTTCAAAATATGGGCGGAGGACGACTGTCGCTGTTATCTGGGGGTGCCCTGCAAAATGGCACCGGGCTTGTCACCCAAGGGCGGATTTCCGGGGGAAGCATTAATCTGGCCAGCCGAAGCGCCATTGAAAACTTTGATTTGCTTTCCGTGCAAGGGGCAAACGATGACAGCAATATCCATGGGGGCAGTATCCAGCTCAACGCCCGTGGCGATTTAAGCAACTTTGGATTTCGACTGATTGGGGTGAATGGCCGACTGATTGGTGGAACCCAACGCTTAAACACCAATGGCAACCTGTTAAACCTGGGAGATTTCCAAGCCGTGGCCCATAACGATCAACCCAACCTGGCGGCCACCGGGGGCAATATACAGCTCCGGGCGGTAGGCAACGTGCAAAACGGTAATGAAGCTTTTAGCCCGGTTTTCGTTTTTGCCACAGCACTTTCCGGGAACCGGGGCTATGGCGGAAACATTCGTATGCATGGCCAAAGCGTCAATAACCAAAACGGAGACATTAACGTGAATGGCAGCCTGAAAAATGGGGTGGTGACCAACAGTCCATAAGCGAAAGGCCTAATCATGCCTCTGGTAGCGGTTGTCCATTTAACCTGGCAAAAACGCACGCTCAGCACGAATTTCAAAATCGACCCAATCGCTTTGACCCATCACTTTGACCCATCGATTTGAAAGGAATGAACCCATGAAAGCAAACCTACTGAAAATCGCCATATCGTTACTAACCCTGATCGGCTTGGGCGGCCCTTTTGCAATGCCGGTGGCGCATGCCGCCTCTGCTCAGGTGGTGAATCAGCAAGTGCAGGAAGCCCTCACTGTATTCAAACAAAACGTAAAAGGGGCCAACGAGGTATTGGCCAAAGCACGGGGCGTTCTGGTCTTTCCTCGGGTCTATCAGGCAGGCATTATTGTGGTGGGCGGGGAATACGGAGAAGGCGCCCTTTTAGTGAACGGAGCCACCCAGGCCTACTACAATATCGCCTCAGGCTCTTACGGGTTTCAGCTGGGCGGGCAGCGCAAGGCCATTATTCTGGCCTTTATGAACGATGAGGTGCTGAACAAATTCCGGGCCAGCAAAGGATGGAAAATTGGCGCAGATGCCTCCGTAACCTTAATCACCGTGGGTGCGGAAGGCAGTATTAATACCACCACCCTGAACAAGCCCATTTTAGCCTTCGTGGTGGATCAAAAAGGCTTAATGTACAACCTTAGCCTGGAAGGTTCCAAAATCACCAAAATCAACAAATAGCCCTGTTTGCTTTCTCAAAATTTGAAGCCCTGCCTGTAAATTTTTGTTACCAATTATTCTTGTTTACATACAAATTTGAATTTAGTTGCTAGAATTAGCGTTGACTTTAACAATTTAGTTCAACTATACCTATTTTCAAGCCATTGCCTTTGTTTAGGGCAATGGCTTTTTTATCGGCCACGTGGCTGTTAAGATAAGGGCCAAGCATTGAGCAGTGAGGCAACAGCCTGTATGGAAACCCGTTCCCTTGGCAATACGGATATCAAGGTCAGCCTGATTGGTTTGGGCACCATGACTTGGGGAGAGCAAAACACGGAAGCCGAAGCCCATGCCCAAATGGATTACGCGCTGGCTCAAGGGGTCAACTTTTTTGATACCGCCGAAGTGTATCCGGTTCCCATCCGCCAAGAAACCTCAGGACTGACAGAAACCTATATCGGCACCTGGCTGGCGGCCCGCAAGTGCCGGGATCAAGTGGTGCTGGCCTCCAAAGTGGCAGGCCCTTCAGAACGTATTACTTACCTGCGTGCGGTCGAACCCCGACTTAATCGCGTTAATATTGAGCAGGCTATTGAGGGCAGTTTAAAACGCCTGCAAACCGATTATCTGGACCTGTATCAACTCCACTGGCCCGATCGAAACACCAATTTTTTCGGGCAACTGGGCTACACCCATAACCCCAGCGAAACCTTAACCCCCATTGAAGAAACCCTGTATGTGTTATCGGATTTGGTAAAGGCTGGAAAAATACGGGCGGTAGGGCTTTCCAATGAAACCCCGTGGGGCGTCTCTCAGTTTTTAAAGCTGTCTGAAACCCTGAATTTGCCACGGGTGGTTAGCATCCAGAACCCTTACAGCCTACTCAACCGCAGCTTTGAAGTGGGCCTGGCCGAAATGGCCATTCGGGAAAAAGTCGGACTGCTGGCTTATTCGCCCATGGCCTTCGGGTTGCTCAGCGGTAAATATCAAAACGGCCAAAAACCTTCCGGCTCTCGCTTGGCCCTGTTTGGAGAGTATTTTGACCGCTACGCCAGCCCCCAAGCCCTATCGGCGGCCAAAGCCTACATTGAACTAGCTCATAAAAACGGACTCACACCGGCTCAAATGTCGTTGGCCTTTGTCAACCGGCAACCGTTTGTGTCCAGCAATATTATTGGGGCCACCAGTTTGGCGCAATTAAAAGAGAACATTGAAAGCGCCGCCCTTCAGCTGTCGGATGCCGTGTTAGCCGACATTGAAGCCATTCATACCCAGCACCCCAACCCCTCTCCCTAATGGACCGGCAGGGCCGCTTTCGGAACGTATTCTCAGGATTGCACGTTTAGCCTCAAGGAAACCTGCTGATCCGGGTCCTTTAAATTCAGGGTCAGCTGCCAGTAACCGGGCTGATCAAAAGTGGCTTGCACCCTGAAAACCCCATCTTGCAAGCCCGGCTTCAGCGTTAGCGAGGTGATTTGTTGCTGTTTTCCATCGGGGGCGCTCAACTGAGCGGTGGGCAAGCCCACCCAGTGACTGCCCGTATTTCTATTCAAGATCTCCAGCTCAAAGGCTTCCTTGCCCAACTGCACCGGCGCAGCTAACGGCTTAAGCCTGACCAGATAGTGACTGGTTTGTTGTTCTACCATGCCATCGGCCCCATCGCCTGCACTAACGGCGTTAAAAGAAGGAATATCGCCACTATTAATGT
Organism: Vampirovibrio sp.; assembly: GCF_041737375.1. NCBI lineage: Bacteria > Bacillati > Candidatus Melainabacteria > Vampirovibriophyceae > Vampirovibrionales > Vampirovibrionaceae > Vampirovibrio > Vampirovibrio sp. The sequence goes on along the minus strand of NZ_JBGSRV010000008.1, from coordinate 101,066 downwards.
TAGAGGCCGCATCGGGAAACAGTATAAATACCACAGCGGGTACTGCGCTGATCAATAAAAAAATCATAAAAAAGGGCAAGTATTTTTTCATGTGTAATAGTCTAAATCAATTCCCCACAAAGGTTAAGCAGGATACTCAGGTTTGGTTGTGTTTTTTTTTAAACACGCTCTAATGTGTTCTAAACGCTTCGCTAGGTTCTAAACGCTCTGCTTAAAAAACCCATTGCCTCTCAAATCGGGGAACATTTTAAAAGTGATGGGTTCTTGTTGAAACAGACTATTTTAATGATGAAAAGTTCAGCTTGTTTTTTTAGAACAACCATCTATACTGATCGGTATACATTGAATTTATTATATGTTTGAAATCAGAGGGGATTAGAGATCATGGCAAACACCATCAGCGAAAAAGAAACTCACACATGGCCAGATTTGGCAATTGGCCTATATGACAAGCTCACTGGCAGAGGCGCCCAAATTACTTACCAGTTTGAGAATATGGAAGTGTATGTGCCATCCAGCACCGCTCAGGATTCTCAGCAGGCCAAATGGAAGCTGAATGGGGTGATTAAAATTACCACCCGCGATGATAACGCTTAAGCGGTTATTTTGATGATGTTTGAGAATCTGCTGATCGAGTCCGATCTAAAAATACAACTGAATGACCGCCACCAGCTTCAGTTAAAATCGGTGCCACACGAATCCCAGAATATTCTGGAGCTAAAAATACCTAACGTAGTGGCGGGCGTTGAACTGCTAAAGCAGGCCATGGCCCTGAAAAACCTGGTTCCCGGCGATCTTGATCAGCAGTTTTCTCAAACCAGTCAATATTTATCGGCTTGCAACACCCGAGTGGATATTGTGTTTCTCAATCAAAAACTGGTGTCACTGGGAAAAGGGGCAAGCCCCAACGCCATTCAAAAGCTGCTAGCGGCATTTCCGCCAGAAAGCTAAAAACACAGGCCGGGCTAAAATTGAACTGCACTTTATTTTTAGCACGCACAAATGCAGTTCGCCTCGGCCTGTGCTGTTATGCTGTTTGAATAAAAACTTTTTTCGCCTGAAAATTGCCTACTTAAAACCAGCGCTTAAACAAACGAAATCTTTCAAAAAACAGTGTCAAAAAAGTGTTATCGGCTAGGCTTCAGGCGCGCTCAAAAAGGACTTTCTAAATAAGTAGGGTGGCGCCGTAATCCAGCCCTGTTCAGCCTCTTGGGCTTGAGGAATGCCAAAATGATTGTCTCGTTGAGTGTAGGCCCAAGCAGCCTGCATGGCGCACAAAAAAGCATCCAGCCGATCTCCGCTGGAATCCTCATACAAGGCTTGCTGAAACCCGTTTAAATCAACGGAAAAGCCAAAATCATCCATTAATAAATCCGCCGCCAGTTTCTGAATCATTTCCTGACGGGCAAAGTCCTTGGCGCTACTTTGCGCCGCTGAAGCCTTGGCCGTTTTTTCATATTTATACCCTTGCCCCGGGCACAACTGTCGGGCAATCAGTGCCGGGTAACCTTCGACCACTATGCGATCCCGAGACAGATCCAGCGGTTGATGGCTCATAAAAGGCAGTACATAAACCCCCGCATTTAAAAGCCGGTGAGCGCCCTGATAAAACATGCGCCCCACCGGCGTATAGTGAATGGTCATGGGGCTGCAAGCCCCCGCAATGCGATCGATGGGACGAAAATGATGCTTCTGGCCAGCCGGTTTCCCTTGGGCGTAAGTGGTAATGTGTTGGCAAAATTTTTGCATGGAAAGTTGATGAACCCAGCTCACGGAATCCGCCCATGCCGTGGGCCAGGCCATGGCTTGCAGCCAGCTATGTGGTAAGGACAGCGGAAAATCCATGGCCGCCAGCCAAGGGCCACTGCGGTTCAAAAAGGCTTCAAACTGGTTAAAATCAGTCAGCTCCAATAAGTCCCGCAAAATCAGCTGGTTTAGCGTAAAGTCGCAGCAAGCAACGGTAATCGGCTTTTTGGGGGTGGGCGCACTGGTAAAATCCAGTCCGTAAATACGCATGAAAGGGTCCATTACTTTAAAACCAGAACGATGACATTATAGCCCGCTTTGGGTATAACAAAGAAACCTGTTAAAAACCGCCCCCCTGCTTCCACGGGCGGATCACGAAAGTAAGTGCTTCTTATGAACGAGAACTGGATTAGCCGCCAAATCGCCAACGAACTTCAGGTGAGAGAACCGCAAGTCAACGCGGTGCTTAAATTGCTGGAAGAAGGCGCCACCATTCCCTTCATTGCCCGTTACCGAAAAGAGGCCACCGGCGGGCTGGATGATACCCAGCTACGCACACTGGATGAGCGGCTGCAATACCTGAAAGATCTGGACAAACGGCGTGAATCGATTTTACAAAGCATTGAGGAGCAGGGAAAATTAACCCCTGCGTTGAAAGAATCCATTTTAAGGGCCGACAGCAAAGCACGGCTGGAAGATTTATACCTGCCCTACAAAATCAAACGACGCACCAAAGCGCTGATAGCCCGAGAAGCCGGGTTAACCCCACTGGCGGATACCCTCTTTGATCACCCGGATCAATCGCCCGAACAAGCGGCCATGCGCTTTATTAACCCGGAGCAAGGCATTGCCGATGCCGCCGCGGCTTTGGAAGGCGCTGCCCAAATTTTAATTGAGGATTTTTCAGAATCATCAGAACTGATTGGCACCTTGCGCCAATTTTTATGGAATACCGGGGTGGTGGTTTCCACGGTGGTTAAAACCAAAAAAGAGGAAGCCGCTAAATTTACCGATTATTTTAACTACGTGGAACCCATTCGGGCCATTCCCTCTCACCGGGCCTTGGCCTTATTTCGAGGCAAAAACGAAGGGTTTTTAAGAATTTCTTTAAAACCAGCCGCAGGTAAAGACGAGCTGAAAACCGCCACCGATCATATAGAACAACGCATTGCCCGGCACTTTAATATCCAGCACCAAAATCTTCCAGCCGATGACTGGCTGGCAGGCTGCGTGCAAAGTGCATGGCGCGATAAAATATTGCCGCATTTGGAAAATGATTTAATGACCCAGCTGCGGGAGCGCTCCGAGGAAGAGGCCATCCACGTTTTTGCCCGTAATTTGCGAGATTTGTTGCTGGCAGCCCCAGCGGGCCATCAAGTGACCCTGGGACTCGATCCGGGCTTGCGAACCGGAGTTAAAACCGTGGTGGTGGATGCCACTGGAAAAATATTGGCTACCACCGTTATTTACCCGCATGTGCCTCAAAATGAATGGGACAAAAGCATTGAAAAGCTGGCTGAACTGATTCAAAAATTTTCAGTCAGTCTGGTCAGTATCGGCAATGGCACTGGCTCTCGGGAAACCGATCGACTGGTCAGCGCGGTGATCAAAAAATACCCGCATCTGGCCATCACCAAAGTCATGGTGTCTGAAGCAGGGGCCTCGGTCTATTCTGCTTCTGCGCTGGCGGCACAGGAAATGCCCGATCTGGATGTGTCTTTGCGGGGGGCGGTTTCCATTGCCCGCCGTCTGCAAGATCCGCTGGCTGAGCTGGTAAAAATTGAACCCAAAGCCATCGGGGTGGGTCAGTATCAGCATGATGTCAATCAAGGCCAGCTGGAGCGGGGTCTGGATGCGGTGGTACAGGATTGCGTGAACGCAGTAGGGGTGGATGTCAACACGGCGTCTCCGGCCTTGCTGAGGTATGTGGCAGGGCTTTCCCCCGCACTGGCCAAAGCGGTGGTGGAAACCCGTGATAAAAATGGGCCTTTCCCCAACCGGGAAGCCCTGAAAAAAGTCCCTCGCCTGGGGCCTAAAGCCTATGAACAGGCCGCTGGATTCTTACGGGTGATCAATGGCGATAACCCGCTGGACGCCTCAGCGGTTCACCCGGAAGCCTACCCCGTTGTGCAGAAAATTTTGCGCCAATCGGGCCGGGACATGCGAACCATTATTGGGGATAAACCTTTCTTAACCGCCCTGAAAGCCACTGACTTTACCGATGAGCGCTTTGGATTACCCACCGTCAAAGATATTTTGCTGGAACTGGAAAAACCCGGTCGTGATCCCAGACCCGAATTTAAAACAGCCACTTTTCAGGAAGGGGTTGAGCATTTAAAAGACCTGCAAACCGGCATGCTGTTGGAAGGGGTGGTGACCAACGTCACCAATTTCGGGGCCTTTGTGGATGTGGGGGTGCATCAGGACGGACTGGTGCATATTTCCATGCTGGCCGATCGCTTTGTAAAAGATCCGCACACCGTGGTTAAAGCAGGGGATATCGTACAGGTAAAAGTGATGGAAGTGGATATTCCCCGCAAGCGGATTGCCCTTTCCATGAAGCTGGCTGACTAAAGCAGTTAATCCCGATTGTGGTTTAACAGCAAGCCCAAAAGCGCGCCATGAAAGGCAGCCAGCGTTCCCAAAATAGGCACCAAAAACAACTTGTCGCCTTGCCCATTAATGGCGGAAACGGTAGTGGGAATGGCGGTGAGAACCGCAGCCAGCATCCCTGACAAGAACGATGTTTTGGCCACAGACACTCGACTATGATCCTTTAAATGCAAATTTTTAGAGGAAGCCATCATGGTTTGAAATTCAATAAAATCGGAAAGCGCGGGAGAAATACCCACCGGGGCCTTGCTGATTGAAGCGGGGCCAACCGAAGCCCCTGAGACGAAACCAGCAGGCTGTTGAGGTAGCAATCCCCGAGTTGAGGGCGAAAAATCAGGACGAATGGATACCGAAGCCATGCCAAACCTCAAAAGTTAATGGATTCAATTCAGATAGTTATAATAAATCCAATCCCTATCAATTGTTGCCAAGTAATTATTATCAATAACCCATCTGAAATTTTGAACCCGATCCAATCCAGCCCAAACGGCAATTGGTGCCTCAGGGCCTGATTGTTTAGCGAGTTTGCCTGGCAGGCTGTGCGGCATGCTCTGATAAACGGGATTGAAAGGTGAGTTCCGACACCCCGGATTTATCCAGCTCGCCTAAGCCCAAAGCGATCATTCGATCATACTGATCCTTAGACGCCTTTGCCAAAGGCAGGGAAAGCCCCTGTTGCTGACCCAAATCCAGAGCAATGCAAGTGTCTTTGGCGGCATGAGCGGCTGAGAAATAAGTATCATGCTCCCGGTGCTGCATGTCCTGACCATCTGTTTCCAGCACCCGAGAGTTCGCGCCGGTTTGAGCAAAGATAGTCCGTACCAAATCCAAGTCCAGCCCTAATGCGTTGGCCAGTCCCAAGCCCTCGGCCAGCCCTGCCGTATTGATGTTCATCACCATATTCACCAAAGCCTTAATTTGCGCCGCGGAACCGGCCAGCCCGGTGTAAACGCTGGTCGTGGCCAAGGCGTCCAGCAAGGGGCGAGCTTCCTGATAAACAGCTTCATCCCCGGCGCACATTAAGTACAAAGTGCCTTCTCGAGCCTGAGTAATACTGGAGGCCATGGGGCATTCCAGCACTTTGGCCCCCACAGCGGCGGCTTGATGCTGCAAATCCACATGAATCTGCGGACTCACCGTGGCGCAATTTAAAAACAGCTTGCCCTGGGCCCCTACCCACAAATTGTCTGACTCCCGACCAAAAATATCCCGCATGGCCTGATCATCGCTCACCACCGTAATCACCACGTCCGATAAACGGGTCACCTCCGACAGGCGATCACAAGCGGTGGCCTTTAATTCCTGAGCAACCTGAGCGGCCAGCTGCAGGTCCGCATCATAAATGGCAGCGATTTCAAACCCTTGATCTTTCAGACGGCGAGCCATATTGGCGCCCATTCGTCCAACGCCCACCAAGCCAATTTTTTGAATCTCCGCTTTTTGAGTGACGGTTTGCTGAGGCATGGTTCTCAATATCCTTGTGTTCTTTATTGTTGAATCTAATCCAATCCGATTTTTTGATTTAAATGCCGGTTTATTTCAATTCCGGGAAAAAAGGATTATGGGCTTTTTCCTGACCCACTGTGGTGAGAGGGCCATGACCGGGGCAAATAATGGTATTATCCGGCAAGCTCAATAATTGTTCCAGATTATTCTGGCGAGCCTCATGATAAGCGTAGGGTGCCCCACCCATAGAGGCCGAAAACAGAGCGTCTCCAACCACCACCAAAGGACGTTGAAGCCCTTCAATGAAATAACTTAAACCACCCGGCGTGTGACCAGAAGTACCCAGCACCCGAATTTTCAGATTGCCAACACACAGGCCATCGCCCCCTACCAATGGCTTTAAGCCCAACGGGTTTTCGGCCGCGGAACCGTAGCAGTGGGCCTGCGGAAACTCAGCCGCCAAACGCTCTAAATCAGCCAAATGATCCATATGGGTGTGGGTGATACAAATTTTTTGCAAGCCCAAATCATTCGTTTGCAAAAAATCCAGCATGGGCTGACAACTGGAACCGGTGTCAAAAGAGCATGCCTCCCCGGTGTTAGGGTCCCACACCAGATAAGCGTTAACGGTCATATCGCCGTACCAGGTGGTAAATTGCCGAAGCCCCGGTATTTCTGGCAGCACCTGGGGTTGCCACTCATTCCGGGCCAAAGCAATGAGAGAAGGGCCGTGCAAACCCAGCACAAACGCTAATTTTTCCAATGCGTGGTTATCCACCTGCCCGTTTAACACCTGTTCCACCTGACTCAAAGACAATCCCGCTCGCTCGGCCATCTCCTCCAAAGTCAGTTTTAATCCCTTGCGGGCTTTTCCTAAAACATCCGTAAATCCATCTTCTAAAGGAAGAATGGCGGGAATGGCTGGTGTGGCGCTCATCGGGCAAAAAGCTCCTTTATTCTGCATGGCCATTGTACTATTCATAAGCATGGCCTTCAATGAGGAGATTGCTGCCTGTGAAAGCAAGCAACATCAAAAAAACATATTGCCATTAAAAAACGGGCCGAAATTGAACCCAGTCAAGTCAGCCCGTTTTTAAGTGATTATAACCAGCCTAAGTTTTATTTAGAGGCGGTGGATTGTTGAGGCCCGAAAGCCACCCCATTCACCAGGTTATTATAATATTTAACACTTGTGCTGGCGGTACTGTAATTAATATATTTTTTATTGGCGATGTTGCTTAACTTATTGCCAGTAATGGTTAAGCCATTCACTTTGCCATTAATTTGAGAAATGGCCGCCAACCCACTGGTGTCCTTCACGCCGTTCATGGTGTTGTTAATGAATGATACGTTACGGGGAAGCACTTGGGTGCCATTGGCATACGGTTCGGTACTGAAGCGAATCCCTCGGCCTACGTTGCTAATATTATTATCGGCAATAACAAAGTTATTGCCCCAGTTGAAGGTTGAGGTGGCACGAGGGTTGTTGTAGATGTTAATGGCAAATTCCTTCATGTTTTGAATGGTATTGCCCCTGATTTCCATGTCATCGTAATTATTCACCTCCAGCCCGTAATGATCGCCGCCGTTGATTTTATTACTCAAAATTTTCACATTTTTAGCGCCAGCCGTGCGGGAGGCGAATTTAATGGAGCCTCTCAAGTTATAAAACACGTTGCTTTGCAGGGTGAAATTGGCGGAGCCACCGTGAACATCATCATTGGGGGTGGTTGTTACTTGATATACGTTATTAAATAAATTATTGGCCACAACCGTATTGAAGCTATTAACCCCAATCACCGGATCGCGTTCGGTGGTGGTCACTCTCAACGCTCCATTTCCGAAGTTGTAAAACGCGTTGTTTTTAACATTCACCGTGTTACACGAACCAAAATACACACCCTGATCCGGCCACACTGGCGCCAGACTCTTGGCAAAATCGGTCTGCCCATAAAACTGCATTCCGGTAATAGAAATATTTTTACTAAACTGGAAATTCAGCAGATACTCTCCGCCAGAGGCACTGGTAAAGCTCTTATCCTTGATGAGTTTAGCGGGTTGACTCATATCGCTGAGCAACGCCGTATTTTGCAGGTTACGAACCGGAATCTGACTAAGCACATAATAGTTTCCCGGTGCCAGCTTCAAGGTCCACAAACTGGTTTTATCGCTGCGGTTCACCAGATAATTAAAGGCGTTTTTCAGGTCGGTGGTGGTGGCAGAGGCAGACGTACCCGGTGTGACGCTAAGGGTACGGCTTTTAGCATCCAGCTGATAGGCGAAGGCATCGCTACTTTGAAGTGCCACTACAGAAAGTAAGCAAGCCAAAGTTAGACGGATTGGGTTCCGAAACATGTTCAATTCACTCCATTTAAGCTCGATTTCTTACACAGGGCGCTTTCTATGAAAATTCCTGCTCGAAAACGAACCCACTACACAAGTAACTACTAACTACAAGAAAACGGATGACGATTTACTAAAATAAAGCCCACAAGGCCCATTACATACACTTACAGACACACTCAACTTGGCGAAATTAACGAACGAACTCAAGGACATACGTTTGTTTTTATAGTATCACCATAAATATAAATTATCAAACCAGCTGGCACACTCAAAATCAAAACCCACTACCAACAGAAGAATAGTTCCTGACATTGAACCTCTGCTAAAACCGCCCTGATTTCAGCCATGCGTTTGCGTTTTTAACCTGTCTCCAGATGAGCATCAATTCTTAAGGTCAGCGCTTAAAATTCATTGTAAAATTTCATTCATATTTTCTGAAATCGCCCATAGGTTGTCTCTCTCCGGGGATCTCAACAAGCCCCTTTATTAACCGGATAAAAGTAACCGAGGGGGCATGCGTTATCCCCGTAAAACCGAGGGTCCTTTATAATACAGTTAAACCAATCAGCTGTTTGGGCAGAAAGTTTCTAAGTATGAATACCAAGTGTTGCTTCCTTTCAAGTCGTTGGCTCTCGCTGGGCAGCGGGCTACAAAACCTGGGTTTTGCGATCATGGCAGGCGGTATGCTGGCCCTGGGCGCTTTTACCGCCCCCGTGGTTTTTGGACAATTTTCCAGAATAGAGGCGGGCCCGGTTATGGCCATTATTTTTCGTCGCTTCGATATGGTGTTACAAGTCGCCCTGTTGCTGGCCCTGCTGGGAGAGTCCCTGCGTATCGGAACCCGGCAGCTCAAACACCATGGCTTGCTTCCTGCGTTGCGCTGGATTTTACTGGGCGCATTAACCCTCAGCTTGCTGTACGCCACCCAGTTCCTCAATGCCGATATTGAGCGCCTGAACCGAGCCGGAACCCATCGGGATTTAACCACGGTGGCCGGTCGACAGTTTGAGCAAAAGCACAAATTATCCGAAGGCATTTATAAGGCCAACTTATGGATCGTCATTCTGCTGATACTGTTGACCCCGTTTATGGATCACCCCCTTGCGAACCCCAAAGAAAACCGGCCTAAAGTATGATGAGCCGTATCCTGAGCTTTGCCCTGTTTTTGATCATTGTGGTAATTGTGGCGTTTAATTTTAATGCCCTTTTAAGTTACGGGCGGGCTAATCAAATTGAGCAATCGGCCCAAAAGGCCATTGAGGCTCAAAACTGGGAAAAAGGCATTCAGCTTTACGAGGAAGGCCATAAGCAGTTCCCCGACAATGCCACTATTGCGCTAAGGCTGGCCTGGCTGTATCGAAAAAACCAGCAAAATTCACAAGCGGAAGCCACTTACCGAACCCTACTCAAGCAAGCTCCCGATCATCTGGAAGCCCGCATGGCATTGGCAGGCTTGCTAAAAAATGATGCCAAGCGTGTGAATGAGGCCATTGTAGAACTGCGTCAGGCCCTGAAAGCGCATCCCAAAAACCCCCAACTGTTAGCCAGTATTGGTAACGTTTATAAAACGGCCGCCGAAAACCCGGCGGAAAAACGGGAGGCCACTCAAAAATGGCTGTACGCTCAGGCCCGTTACTATTACCAGCAATCTTTAAAGCTGAACAATCAGCAGTTTCAAACCCACTTTAACCTGGGGGTTTCTTACCAGAATATAGACGATAACACCGCTGCGGCCAAAGCTTATTGCCAAGCGCTGGTGGTCAGCCCCAACAGTTACGAGGCCCGTTATAACCTGGGGCTGGTGCTCAGCGATTTGAGCTTTGAGGAGGAAGCCTATCGTCAAATGGGGCGGGCCATTCAAATCCTCAGCGATCGCAATGATATGGCCATGGCCCAAGGCTTAGCGGTAAAAGTGCAGAATGTAAAAAACAGAATTTTCAACAGCAACCGGCCCACCTTAACCGGTCAGGAAATCCCGCCGTTTCTGGATAAGGCCTGTCTGGTGCAAGGCATCCAGGCTTCCCCCGAGGGGCAGTAACGCAAAAAGCCGATTCTTCTAACAGAAACAGCTTTTTGGCTATTAAATTTTAGGGGCCTACAGCAGCCCTTCCACTGGACGCACCTTGTAAACGTCTCAAAAAAATGAAATCTAGTGAATCACCACTAAAAACAATCCCAGATTCAGCAGCATAATCACAAACCAAACTTTCATGACCGGACTTTGATTGTCTAACAGCGCTTTGAAGGGGCTTTTACGCTCATCCTGATCAAACACGGAGGAGGTCAACTTAAGATCCTCCTGGAAGGCCAGATCTCGAAAGGTCATCTTTCACACACTCTCTTGATTACGTAATTGGATCAACTTTCCTCATTGTAGAAGTTCACCTCGGTTCGCTCATCCGCCGGATGGTCAATATTTTTGCTTTTAAATTTTTAAAACAAAAACAAGCTCCTTGCGCAAGGTGCGGAATAGTCGTCAAATCAGGGCTTTCAGGCTATAATAATGGCGTTTTCATCTGGTGAGGCGGTAAAAAATATGAAACAAACCCTGTCTGCTTTAACAATTTTGTTGGTTTTAACCCCCATGGCCGGATGCGCCCCGCCCCCCAAAAGCGGTTCGGCCGCCAACTACGGCAAAACCATTGGCGGTAGCGGTAAACCGATTGTCAGTGTTCAACCCACCCCCAGAGGGCCTTTTAAAACCGTGTTAATAGATGGCGCGGAACGACTGCAAGCCCGTGGCCCCGTGGGACAATTGGGTGGCACTTTCTACGATAATCAAATCAGCGATGGCCCCAAAACCTTCAACCCATGGGCTTCTACCGATGCCACCTCCAGCACCTTAGGCGGCATGCTTTACGCCGGTTTAATGGTGACTGATGCTTACAGCGGTGAGCCGGTGCCATATCTGGCCAAATCCGTCAAACTGTCTGATGACAAGATGACTTACACGGTCACCCTCCGCAAGGGGCTGAAATGGTCTGATGGTCAGCCAATCACTTCTAAAGACGTTGTTTTTACCTGGAACGAAATTGTGAAAGCCGGGTTGGGCAACGCCAGCCACCGGGATGTGGTGCTGGTGGACGGGCAATTTCCAGACGTGAAGGCGCTGGATGATTTAACCATTCAGTTTAAAACCGCCAAACCCTTTGCCCCTTTCATGCGCAATTTAAGTGAAGGCATTGCCCCCGCCCATATTTTCAAGCCAGTGGTGGCCAAAGGAGATACCGCCTTCTCCGCCTTTATGGGGGTGTCGGATGCGGCCAAAGCGCCCCAGAAATTTGTATCTGGCGGCATGTGGCTGCTGGAAAGTTATGTGCCTCGCCAAAAAGCCATTTTCAAGCGCAATCCCCACTTTTTTATGGTGGATAGCAAGGGGCAACGGCTTCCTTACATGGATAAGTTTTCCATTAGCTTTGTGGGGGATATGAACAACCAGAGCCTGCAGTTTGAGCAAGGCAAGGTGGATATCTACAACGTTCCCGGCAATCTGCTTTCCCATGTGCGCCAATTAAAAAAGCCGGACTTCAAACTCTATAACCTGGGTCCTGCCACCGGCACGGTCTTTCTGACCCTGAATATGAATAACCGCAACAACGCCGAAGGCAAGCCGTTTGTAAACCCCGTCAAATCGGCCTGGTTTAGAGATGTTAATTTTCGACAAGCCATTAATCATGCCATCAAACGGCAAGATATTGTGGCCAATATCCTGAAAGGGGTGGGCGCTCCGCTATTTACCTCGGAATCGCTATCCTCCATTTACCTCAACCCCAAACTGGCCAAAGGGTTTGACGCCGATATTGATTACGCCAAAAGCCTGCTTAAAAAAAGCGGGTTTACCTGGGATAAGCAAGGCATTTTGCATGACAAACAGGGCAACGTGGTTGAGTTTAACCTGTATACCAACAGCGGCAACACCGAGCGAGAAGCGGTTGGGGTGAACCTGAAGCAGGACTTGGCTCAGCTGGGCATGAAAGTGAATTTTAAGCCCATTGATTTCAACGTACTTATTGGCAACCTGAAAGATGGCACCTGGGAGGCCATGGTGATGGGCTTGACCGGCAGTCCGCTGGATCCCCACAGCGGGGCCAACGTATGGAAAAGCGATGGATCCATTCACATGTTTAACCAACGCAAAATTGAAGCGGGCAAAGCCACCAACATCAACGATCGCTTCCCTTGGGAGAAACAACTGGACGCTCTGGTGGAAACCGGATCTCAAACCTTTGATGAGAAAGAGCGCCATCAGGTTTATGACGCATTGCAGCAGGTGGTTTATGAGCAGGCCCCGTTCATTTACCTGTACTCTCCGCTCAACATTATCGCCGTGCGGGAACGCATCCAGAATTTTGATCCCACCCCGCTGGAAGCCTTCCACAACACGGAAGAAGTCTGGATTCAGCCCTAAAGCTGACCCTCTGAAATCCATTTAAAAAGGGGCCTAGGCCCCTTTTTAATGCTGTATTTTCAAAAACGCATGGCGTTATTTGATGAAGACCCCAAAGAATGCGTAGGCATTATTTGATTAAAACCCCAAAGAACGCGCAAGCGTTATTTGATTAAGACCTCAAAGAACGCGCAGGCGTTATTTGATTAAGACTAAGGTCGTGTTTTTGCTGGATTTTACCCGGCCCAGCTCAGCGTTCAGGTTAACAATGCGCTTTTCGATGAAATCGGTATTTTTACTGGTGGGACGCAACCGCATGACCTGATGGTAGCTGGCAATGGCCTGCTGGCGCTTGCCAGCTTTATCCAGAGTAATGGCCAAACCCAAATGACCACGGGTAAAATCGGGGGCTTTGGCAATCAGGGTGCGAAACAGCGCTTCGGCTTCCTCGTAGCGCTCCAGACGCATAAAAATGCTGCCCAGATTATTGTAGGCGGGTAAAAATTCAGGTTCAATCTCAATGATTTGCTCATAGAGCCGAACGGTATAATCAAAGTCCTCAGTCATTTCCACCACCAGGGCCAGCCCAAAGCGGGCTTCCACTGAACGGCGATCCAGCTTGATGGCCCGTTCGTAATGATGAATGGATTTGGCGGTATAACCACACTCGGCGTAACACTTGGCGATATCCTGATGCAGTTCCCGGCGGAAACCGTTTTGAGACAAGGCATGAGCCAAATACTGAATAGCCCCCAGGCTATCGCCTTTACGGCGCAAACACTTGGCAATGCCCACATAGGCTTCCGTAAAATCTTCTCGTTGTTCCAGCGCCAAACGGTACTGGGAAATGGCGGTATCAATCTCTTCCCGGTAACGATGGGTGTCACCGGAAATGAGGTAATCGTAAGCCTTCCCGTATTTGACCTTCAGGGGGTTAGCCACTTCCGTTGCCAAACCGCCAGTAAAGCGGTTCAGGGCGGTCATTAACTTGCTGGAGTATCTGGCGCCCGGCTCGGCGGCTTGTCGCTGTTCATTTAAGCTCATAATAATTCCACAGCTCCCTGTCGGAAAGGAGTACGCCTAACCAATTCCACTAATCACCACGAATCCTGTCGGGTAAGAATTTGCTTCACCTGACACTATTTATTGTAGAGGCCGGGGTTCTTCTTGAAATCGTCCATCGGATCGATGCCGAAGGATCAGTGTTTGAAAAATCCGCTATATATGACACTTGTAGAAAATAAAGACGGGCAGATTTTGTGCCAATGGCCCGCATGCGTTATGAAGTAAAACCCCTTTTAAGGTATAATTCTCCCCATAGATTCAGTGCAGGCGGCAGTTCAACCCGCTTCCGGCGGCAAGGTATGGGGCTGGCCAGATCCTGCGAACTCAAAACAAGCTTAGAGAAAGGCATTTCCATGTTTAACATTCAACAAATGATGAAACAAGCCCAAAAAATGCAGGATCAAATGAAAGATGTGCAAACCGAAATGGAAGGCGCTGAATTCACCGGGACTGCTGGCGGTGGGGCGGTTACCGTAACCTGCAACGGCAAGTACGAATTCACCGCCGTTAAAATCAAGGAAGATGCCATTGCGGATCGGGACATGCTGGAAGATTTGGTGCTGGCGGCCTTGAAAGATGTCAGCAACAAAGTGACCGACACCATGGAACAAAAAATGTCCAAAATCACCGCTGGCCTGAACATTCCCGGCTTGAAACTCCCCGGTTTCTAAAGCGTCCTTACAGATATATCTCAAAACCCATTGCCTGCGAAAGCCCATGCTTTACGCAGGCAAGTTTTTCCTGGGCCAATTCTTGAGTAGAATAGAAGAGTGGTTCCGCTGTGCAGGCAAAACCCCTCCGCAGATAGCCGTTCGCACCCGATCCGACCGAGGCCAAACAGCCTTAATACCACCCCAACCCCTTATTGAGAGCGTTAAATGAGTTACACCCTCCCCCTGGCCAGACTGATTGAAGAGTTTCAAAAATTACCCGGCATTGGCCCAAAATCGGCCCAAAGGCTGGCTTTTCATGTGCTTAAACAAGCGCCGGAAGATGTCCGTACTTTTTCAGAGGCCCTGCTGGACGCCCGTGACAAAATTGGTTACTGCCAGCAGTGCTTTAACCTTTCAGCCCAAACCGTTTGTGAATTATGCGTACAACCCCACCGCAAGCAACATACCCTGTGTCTGGTTTCAGAACCCAAGGACTTGTACGCACTGGAAAGAACCGGAGAGTTCAAGGGCCTGTACCATGTGTTGCAAGGTTTGATCTCGCCGCTGGAAGGCATTGGACCGGAGGACTTGAAGATCAAGGAACTCATCGCTCGGCTGTCCAATCCCGACATTGAGGAAGTCATTCTGGCCCTGCCGCCTTCCATTGAAGGAGACACCACCAGTTTGTACCTGTCCCGACTCATCAAACCACTAGGGGTTAAACTCACCCGGATTGCCTTCGGCTTGCCGGTGGGTGCCGATCTGGAGTATGCTGACAGTATGACCATTACCCGAGCGCTGCAAGGTCGTCAGACCGTTTAAATTAAAAGCCGACAGGCCGTTTAAACAAAAAATTAGACAGACCATTTAAACCATTCGGCAAACCAATCGTCTACAAACTAAAGACGCTAAAAACAGCATCTGGGCCGAACGTAAACCTGAGTTAAAAAATAAATCTGGGAACATACACCTGAATCATTCACAGCTCAGCGGCGTAAAGCCAGCCAAATACAGGATACCGCCTGCTGGCGTTGGGGTTAAGTTAAAAACAGGCAGCCAAAAAAAGAAAAATCATCATCATCAATGACGCAATGGGACCACCCTGTTGTGAAAGGAAGGGGATAGTGACATGCGAAACCCACTAACGCTACTAAGCCTCGCCCTTTGTCTGGGAATAGCCACCACCTCGTGGGCGGCGCCCCTAAAATCCTACCATCTCAAAGAAGGGTCCTTGCTGAGAGATCCGGCCATGCAGGGGGAAAATTTATCGCCAATTTTACTGGGCATGCAGTGGTTTGCCGAACAACAGGCATTAAGAAGCCAAATGCTGTTTCCCAGAGAGGTTTTAGAAGCCGATGTTCCCATGATTGGCCCTCGCTGGGTGCCTAATAAAGGCAGTAACGGCTTATAAAGGCGATTTCAGGACCGAGAGAATCGCCTCATCAGGGATATCATCTCGAACCATCACCCGACCCAAAGTTTCAATGGGCAAAACCAGCCGGATGTTACCATCCCGGTTCTTTTTATCATGCCTCATAACCGCCAATAAATCCTGAGCGGCGTAGGCTGGGGCGTTTTCCACGCAAGGCAGCAGGCCGGTTTCAGCATATAACCCTTGCAAGCGATCGATGGCTTCCACAGGAAATAAGCCCAGTTGGCAGGACAACCGCACCGCTTTTAGCATGCCAATGGCCACCGCTTCCCCGTGCAAAATGCCAAAGTCGCTCAGCGATTCGTAGGCATGGCCAAAGGTGTGGCCTAAATTCAGGAAAAAGCGCAGCCCTTTGGTTTCCAACTCGTCCTGCATCACCACGGCGGCCTTAATTTCAGCGCACCGGCGAATCATTTCCGGGAAAACCGGCTGTAAGCAATTGGCATGCGATTCCAGCCAGTTGAAAAAGCCACTCTGGCCATCGCAAGCGGTTTCAATCAGGCCGTATTTAATCACTTCGGCCATGCCCGCCGCCAGCTCACGGGGAGGCAGGCTCAGCAAGGTATCCGTATCCGCCAATACCCGCAAGGGTTGATAAAAGGTGCCTACCAGATTTTTAACCGCCCCCAGGTTCACCGCTGTTTTGCCCCCAATGGCGGAATCTACCTGGGAAACCAGAGTAGTGGGCACGTGAATTAAGCCCATGCCCCGGTGATAGGTAGAGGCGCAAAAACCGGCCAAATCACCAATAACCCCACCGCCTAAACCCAAAATGGCGTCTTTGCGGGTAAATCCATTGGCCAGCAAGGCTTCATGAACGTGCCAGGCTTGCTCAAATCGCTTGCTGGCCTCTCCCGGGGGGATCACCAGAGGCGTGACCTCAAACCCGGCGGCTTTTAAGCCGGTTATCACCTGTGGGAGGTAGCGATTTTCCAGATGGGTATCCGTTAACACCAGAATTTGAGCGCCTTTGGCCAACACCGTCTGGCATTCCTGACCCAAGCGGCTTAACAGGCCCGATTGGGCCACAATGGCGTAGCACCGGGGTTCACTGGCGGTTAAAAGCACCTCCACCGAGGCAGGCTGAGTTTTATTCTGGTTAACTTTAGCCATGGCGGGCCGCTTTCAGATTTAACCCGGCTATAATATCCCGCACCACATCATCCGGCTTACGATTGACCGTATCCACCGTAAAATCGGAGCGTTCATAGTAGTGGCGGCGCTGCTCAAAGTATTCGTGAAAAATGGATTCCTGTTCCGGCACGTCCACTTGGGGTCTGTCTTTGGGGCTAAAAATCACCCGCTCGTACAAATCCGACACCGGCGCCCGCAAATAAATCAGCACGCCTGATTTTCTGGCGATGGTAAAAGTTTCATCCCGCACCAGAGTACCGCCGCCCGTAGAAACCACCACCTTTACCCTTTGAGCCAGCTCGTTCAGCACCAACACTTCGGCCTTGCGAAACGCTTCTTCCCCGTTCTGCTCAAAAATAACGGAAACCGGCTTGCCAAAGCCCCTCATCACCAAGTGATCGGTATCATAAAAGCGGTACCCGATGCGGTGGGCCAGAATTTTTCCAATGGTGGATTTACCGGCTCCCATAAAGCCAGTGAGGTAAATGCGGCTGTCATCCAACCGGTCAGCTTCTGGGTTTAATAAGTTCACGATTTTGAATGGTGGGGCTTAACTGAATGGTTGGTTTGGGCTGAGCCTGAAGCGAATGATTCAGGCTGGAGGAAGACTGAGTAGCGGCGGCGGGCATGGCCGATTGATTCTCGCTCAAAGGCTGAGGGCCGTTATCGGGGTTAAGATTCAGGTTCGGGTTCATCGAGGGGCTGCCGGTGGCTTGCGCCCAAACCAACCCGCTGGCAGCCAGAACCAAAGAAGCAAGCCCCACAAGCACCCCTTTAACCATCAACCCACCCATTACTGGACGGGCTTCTGGGGAAGCGTTTGGCGGGGCCATTTTTTCTTCACCTCTAAAATTTTGGCTTGCACCTGGGCCTTGTCCGTGGCCTCTGGCGACAATTGCAAGTAGGTTTCGTAAGCCTTAATGGCTTGCTCATAATTTTTCAGCTTTTCCTGGGTTTGAGCCAAGTGCAGATACACTTCCCCAATGGTGGGGTCCAGCTTCAAGGCCTCGTTGTAAGCGGCAAGGGCCTCTTGGTAGCGGGCTAAGCCATACAGGGCAAAGCCTTTACTATCCAGTGTGGCGGCGCTATCGGGCTTCAGTTTTAAAGATTCATCCACCGCCACAAGGGCTTCCGCATACTGGCCCATTTGCGCCAATGCGTAACCATAGTTGTTGTACGCTTCCGCGAAATCGGAACCCACACCCTCCAACGCTTTTTTGGAATAAAGCGCCGAATTGGGATAATCACCTTTTTTGG
The DNA here is from genome assembly GCF_041737375.1 of Vampirovibrio sp. Classification (NCBI taxonomy): domain Bacteria; kingdom Bacillati; phylum Candidatus Melainabacteria; class Vampirovibriophyceae; order Vampirovibrionales; family Vampirovibrionaceae; genus Vampirovibrio; species Vampirovibrio sp. Next base: position 82,987 of record NZ_JBGSRV010000008.1, on the reverse strand, counting down.
CGTACAGAACGCCCAAATCATAGTTAATAAAACTATTTTCTGGCTCAAGAACCAAGGCTTTTTTCAAGCTGGCCACACCCGCATCAATCTGGCCCATCTTGTCTTGCAGCAAACCGATACTGTAAAGGGCCTGACTCATTTCAGGGTTCAGCTTCAAGGCTTCCTGATACTGGGCCAGCGCTTCATTATTTTTTTGAAGGGCCTCCAGCACAATGCCGTAATTCATATGCACGAAAGGGTTATCCGGCATTAATTGGGCCGCTTTGGACAACATGCCTTCGGCCGATGAAATTTGCCCTCTGGCGGCCAGCTGGGTGCCTAGCGTGTAGTAAAAATTGCCAAATAACCGGTTGGTATCGCGGGAATTATAAATATATAAAGATTGAGGCTGAATATTTTGAGGGTTTAACGCTTCCTTCAACCCAAAAACAGGTTGTGCAGAGCCAGAGTGGGCCGGAAATAAATTAAGAAACAGCAAATTAACGACCACAATGGCCGGAAACACTGAAAACAAAGCAGCCCAAGGGGCCAATTTACGGAAAACCGGTTGAATGATGGAAGATTTGGACTCTGTTCGCATGCGCTCTGCCTATCCCTTACGTACGGTGTATTGTATCCTAAAAAGCGACTCCGGTTCCAGCGATTTATCCCTGAGCGTGGATTTACTTGCTCAACTCGCCCTATTTCAAAGGAAATATCCGCCATGAGCCTCCCCTTTCGAACCATTTTAGCGCTAGAAAGCAGTTGTGACGATACCGCCGTGGCCGTGGTGCGGGATGGACGGCAGGTTTTATCCAGCGTGATTTCTTCTCAAACAGAATTACATGCCCGTTTTGGCGGCGTGGTACCCGAAGCTGCCGCCCGAGAGCATATAGAATCGGTTAATTACGCGCTGGAAGCCGCTTTGGATAAAGCCGGTTGCCAACTGGACGACATTGACGCATTTGCCGCCACCCTGGGGCCGGGACTGATTGGATCGTTGCTGGTGGGGGCCAACACCGGAAAAACCCTCAGCCTGATTACCGGGAAGCCCTTTTTGGGTGTCAATCATTTATATGCCCATGTGGCTTCCAATTATCTGGAAAGCGATTTAGAGCCGCCTTTTTTGTGCCTGTTGGTCAGTGGCGGGCATACCCAGCTAATTGTGGTAGACAGTTATGAAACCATGACCATTGTGGGGGAAACTCTGGATGACGCGGTGGGCGAGGCCTACGACAAAGTGGCCCGACTGATGGATCTCCCTTACCCCGGCGGGCCGGTGCTGGATCAGTTGGCCCCATTGGGCGATCCCAAATCATTTCAGCTTCCCAAGGCCCGATTGGAGGGGCGACCTTACGATTTCAGCTTTAGCGGGCTTAAAACCGCCAGCGCTCGGGCTTATGAAAAAGCGCTTCAGGTCCTTGCCCCTGAAAACTTACCTGCTGAAACCGAGCGGCTGCAAAAAAATATGGCGGCCTCTTTTCAACATACCGTGGTGGAAACCCTGTTTGAAAAAACCCTCCACTGCGCTCAGGCACACGGGTTGTTTACCATTGCTATCGCCGGTGGTGTGTCCGCCAATCAGGGACTTCGAGAGCGCTTTGCCCGGTTTGTGGCGCAACATCCGGCCTATCGCCTTTATGTTCCCAAAATGGCATTTTGCACGGATAACGCTGCCATGGTAGCGGCTTCCGCCTACCTGAACCCCATTACCCAGGACATTCGAGAGGAAGTTTTTTCCAGAAGCGTAAAACCCTGACCGTGAACGACTACATCAATTTGATGGCGGTTAATATGATACTAGCCGGGGTATCCACCTCATGCTCGGGAATCACATACAGCAAGTAGCACCCCGGCATCCGAAAGCGATAGAGTCCGCCTTCTCTTTTATTGCCAATATGGGTAATTTTATTTTGGTATTCCGTGGGATTCTCTTTGAGAACATCCACCGCAACGTCCACCAGACGCCGAAAACGAAGGTTCAGCTTATGATACTGAAACTGGTAATTACTCGTTTTCTGAATCTCATTTTGCACTAGCCCGAAATAGCCCACTCACAATGTCATCAATAACTTTATTATATGCCAGATGGCGCAAAGGCATATCCCGCTGTCCCCCAATCAGTGGAGAATTCATCACAGCGTTATGGATAGGAACAACATGGCCAACAAGTCCCAAAGCCCATTAAAAAAGTTGAATCACCGGGCTTTATGGTCGCTTTTGGCTATTTTTTATAAATGGACAAAATAGGCACATGGGTTTTAGCCTGCAACAGGGCCTCAATCTCATCAGCCTGCGGAGGAGACACCGTTCGCAACTCACGGGTGGGGTAGGGCTTATCGCCGTGATTGCCCCGAGAATCCAGATGCCATTCCAGCGGATAAGCCCGCTTGGGGGTATTCAACTGCACTTCATCCGGCTGAATATCATTAATCAATTCGGCCATTTGCTCCACTTCCCGTAAATTGGTGGGCATAAACATACATTGCAGCGCAATTTTGCCCGCATAATTCGCTTTCAGGTTTTTAATGCCCGATACGATTTTTTCCAGGGTGACGCCCTCAACCGGGCGGTTCATTTGCTTTAATCCGGCCTCTGTGGCCGCGTCCAGCTTGCAGGATACAATATCAGCGCCCTGTAAGTCCTGAATCACCGCCGGATCGTGCAGCAGGGTGGCGTTGGTCAACACCATAACCGGTTTTCCGGTATATTCTTTTACCCAATGGATGGCCTCAGCTAAGTTCAGGGCCAAAGTAGGCTCTCCACTACCGCTAAAGGTAATAATATCGGCTTCTTCCCAACGGCTACGACGCAAATCATGCTCTAGCTGAGCGGTAGGCACATAAATGCGACGCTGGGCGGTCTTCAGCTGGATATCTCCCAACTGGCAGTAAATACAGTTGAATGAGCAGGTTGAGGTTTGTAGCAACAAATCCACGCCCAACGATGAACCCACCCGCCAAGAATGAACGGGGCCGTAGACCGAGGATTTTTCTTCGGTAACGTCAGAAATATCAGACTGAATGGTCATTTTATGCCTACCTGAACTGGGGACGAAACAAAGCCAATAATGAAGTAATCATGGACTAAAAGACGCCAAGATACTACCATAAGTGCCGCCCGGCTGAGCAAACCGGGACTGCTGATTTTAGCGTGGCTGAATGGCGCTTTATTTAGCAATTTGTTGCCTTCAGGCGCTTTTAAGCTCTATAGTAACGTCCCGCCCGTAAAGGTTCATGCCCCAATGGTCTTCCCCATTCAGCCTATTTCGGCTTACCCGACGCCTCAAGCCCAACCCGCACAAGCAAAAACCCGTATGCCAATTCCAAAAACCCCGGAAGGGAATGTGTTATGGCGTTCAGTAGCGGATGCCTATATTCGGCCACAAGGGAGTCAGCCCAATCCCGAAATTTATGCTCCCATTATCGGCAGCGTGCTGGAAAATGGGCAAATTGTAGCTGATACCCTGTGGGGGCCTCAAACTCAGGGCGTATTGAATACCGATGGAAATTACCAACTCCGCAATGGCGTTCAGGGTAATTTATTTGAAAACGCCTGGTTAAGCGTGCCTTTGAACGAACGGAGCAATCCCTTTACGGAAGCCCTGAAAGCCACCGAACGCAAGCGCGCCGTCCAGGGGTCTGAAATCCCCCAAATTCGACAACGACTCACCCGCCTAGGCCTCAATGGACAAGGGTTGAAAATCGGCATTCTGGATGCGCAAGTGAAAGACTCCAAAACCCAGCAGTGGAAAAGCAGCCCACACACTCAGCTGGTCAAAAGCACCATTAACGACCCGGTTTGGGGCGTTGCGCCCGGCGCGCAGGTAGAAGATTTGGGACTGACCTTTGAACCTGATGAAAAAGACTTACCCGCCGACAGTTATCAGGCGTTTGTGAACGATTTAAGCAGTAGCTACCAAAAGATAATGCAGGATCGAACCCAGCAAATTACCACTGCCATCGCCAAAAAAGATCCCTCCTTGCGGGTACTCAACGCCACCTGGGGTTCTACCCGTTCCAGAATGTACCATGCCGCCATTCACACCATCCTGATGCAAACCAATGAAGACGAGTATCCAAAATACCCAGCCTTGCGACAGAGCGTCCTTGGCCCTGCCATGCATGGCACCACCGCCCAACAATTCCAAACCATCATCAACACGGTAGATGCTGTACTGGATAACAGCCCGCTGGTTAAAGCGGCTCATGCCCAATATGTAGACGCCACCCGACAAGCGGCCAACGCCGGTATTATTATTGTAAGCGCCGCCTCAAACGAGGGAAATGGCAATATACCGGGCTTGAGCTATCAAGCCGGATCTCAAATGAGTAAATTTAGCGAAAGCCCCTATGTGATTACGGTGGCTGCCGCCGATACCCGACAACAGCCGGGCAATCGGGCCGCTTATAAAGTATCGGATTTTTCATCCAAAGGCGATGGCCAAGCCTGGAACCCTACCATTGCCGCTCCCGGCCAGGAAATGGGCATTAGCGTGCCTGCGGGCAAAATGGGACATAATTTAACCGTCCAGGGCACCTCATTCGCCACGCCTTTCACCTGCGGGGTAATCGCCTTAATGCTGCAACGAAACCCTTATTTAACCTTCCAGCAGATCAAAGCCAAGCTGGAAGCCACTGCCGTGAAAAGCCCCTACTACGGCCCTGCCGATTACGGGGCGGGCTTTTTAAACGCAGAAGCCGCCGTACTCAGCTAAATCAAAGCCCAGCCAGCAGGATTGACTATCGCGAGACAGGATAGTCAGGCAAACAATATGGAGCAGTGCTCAATCCGGTTTCTGCCATTCAGCTTGGCCTTGTATAACTCGTCATCGGCCAGCTTCAGCAGGTCTTCAAACGATTTGAGCGCTTGACCCTCTGGTGTTTTAAAATCAACCACGCAAATGCCAAAACTGGCGGAGGTTCTGAGCTGATTATCATCCTCAAAGCGAAGCAACGGAAGACTTTGGTGCGTTTTGGCAATAATACGAATCGCCTCTTCCACAGTTTTACCGGGCATAATAATGGAAAACTCCTCACCGCCAAAACGACAACAGAAGCAATCGTTGGGGGTGTTTCCCTTGGCGACCTGAGCCACGGCTTTCAGCACTTTATCGCCCATTAAATGCCCGTAATTGTCGTTCAGCTTTTTAAAGTGATCAATATCAATCATGGCCACCGCCAGCACCTGTTTTTTGGCTTTGGCCTGATTGAATTCATAGGTAATCTTCTCAATAAAAAATCGCTTGTTATAAACCCTGGTCAACTCATCGGTAATGACCGACTGGGCCAGCACGTTATTTTCCTTGGAAAGGTTTTTGAACTCCACGTTCAACTTGACCAGATCGGCGGCCCGTTTCTCCAGCGCCTCCTGATAACGCCCCTCTTTGCGCTTGGTAAACGACATTTCAATCAGTAGGTTCCAAACCACGTTTTTTAAAAAATCCAGGGTTACATCCAGCAAAGGGCTCAACAGCCAGTAAAACAGGGCCGCAAACAATACCAGATAATCCAGATACCCCACCATGGCCTGTGCCACCGCAGGGGCGTTCAGAATTTGCTGAGCCTGAGGGTTGGTGGCAGACATGGCTTGCAGCAAAGTGAGCAAATTGGCCATGTAAAAACCCGGAAACCAATCGGAAGGCGGCACCACGTTGGCCAAAAGATCATAATACAGGGTATTAACTGGCCACATTAAGTAGGCGCTGATGCCATAAATGCCATCAATCAAAAAGCGCCAGTCCCGGTAAGGGGCCATGCCCTGGGAAACATCCAGATTTCCCGCCAGAGGATCCCACAGCGCCACAAAGTAGCGACACCAAAGGATCACATAAATAATAGCTAGCAGGGTATTTTTAACTTTATGATACACGGGCGATCTTCAAGCTCAAGTACATCATGACTCTGTTTTTACAGGTATCGACCAATCCAGAGCCGACTTTAAGTTTTTTATTAAAAAATAAACGAAGGTGGTTTTTGGGCCAACCCAAGCGTTCACGTTTTCTTTTATTTTAATAGACTTATGTATCTCAGGGAGAAGCACCCCGCCCAAATTCATTAATTAGAAGGAGATTAAAAAATACGCCCCAGCTTTTTGGCGTTTTCGATGCGCTATTTTTCAGCTTTTTTGGCGGAAAGGCCCGTATCAGACAGAATGCGGGAAGGAACAGTACCGGTTTCCAGCAAAACCCCAGTCAAGTCATCACCGTCCGCATCCCCCAAACCCAGCCCTGGGGGCAGCATTTTTTCAGATTTACAGCCATACTCTTCAAACTTGCGCAACTGGGGCATCATGCCCTGGCGGCCCGTCAGGGACACCCGGGCCTCTTCAAACTGACTGCTCAAAGCCTCCAGCCGATCGCCCACCTTCACAAAGCGCTCCATAAAGGTGGCGGCTCTCTTGTGCAAATCCCGGCCTAACAAATGAATTTCCTGGGCTTTTTGAGAAAGCTGGGCTTGATCCCAGCCATAAGCCACCGTTTTGAGAATGGACATCAGCACCAGTGGACTGGCCAGTATCACCCGGCGTTGAAAAGCCTGCTCCATCAAACCGGGACGCTCCTCCAGAGCGGCCCGCAACATGGATTCACGCGGCACATACAACACCACAAAATCAATGCTGTCTTTACATCGGCTCTCATAGGACTTCAAACTCAGCGAGAGGATTTCTTTCTCCAGAGCGGCGGCATGCTTTTTGCGCTCGCTGTTTTCCTCATCGGAATCCTCGGCGTTTAACAAACGCTCCAGGTTCACAAAAATGGTTTTGGCATCCACGTATAAAACACGCTGATTGGACAATTTAATGGTAATATCCGGGCGCAAGCCGTCCTGAACCTTCTGGGCCTCGTAATGGATACCCGCCATCAGCCCGGAATGCTCCAGCAGGCGGATCAATTCCATCTCGCCCCAGTCCCCCCGGCCCTTGCTGTTGCTCAGGGCTTCGGCCAGCTTGTTTTTTACCCCCACCAACTTTCCGGTTTCCGCCACAATCAACTCAATGTGGGTTTTCAGAGAGGTGGTATCCTCAATATGCTGCTTTTCAATATCCCGAACTTTTTGCTCGTTCTGGTCAATCACTTCTCGCAGGGGTTTCAGCAAATGGGTCAGGCGCTCATCCAGCAAGGCCTGCTTTTGCTGGTACTCCCGGTTAGACTTTTCTTCCAGTTCTTCCTTCAGCGCCTTGAGTGTTTTTTGACTTAAAGCCTCAAACTGGCTTTGCTGCTGATCCGTCTGCTTTTGGGTTTCATCCAGCAGGGTTTCCAGCCGAACATTGGAAAGGCTCACCTCGTTCAGCTCCATCCGAAGCAAATCTTCCGTCGATCTCAGCCCTTCCACCTGCTCTTTCAAAAAGCGGTTTTCGACCTCCTGCTGAGACTGGATCGCTTGTAAGGCGCCAAGCTGCCCTGCCCCCTGTACTTTCCTGTAAAGCCAGCCCAGCAAAAAGCCCAGAACCAGGGTGGCCGGAAAGTACAGTAAATTCAGCATGGGCATGGACAAGGGCTTCTCCAACATTTTTAGTTCCTGCCCGATTGTATCACTCGGTATCCAAACCGGCGAGGGGCCAAGCCATTTGGGCGCTTTTAAAAATAGACACTTGCAATGCGCCTTTCTTTAAGGCATTCTATAAAGGTGTTCAGCACTGAAGCAGGACATTCATCATCTCTGCCGCGGGGTGGAGCAGCCCGGTAGCTCGTTGGGCTCATAACCCAAAGGTCGCAGGTTCAAATCCTGCCCCCGCAACCAATTATAAAAAACCGCCCTTCAAATCGGCGGTTTTTTTTATGGCTTTCTAACTTCAGAATCATTCAGTGACTTCCACACAAAACGATGTGACTCATTCAAAAATAAGCCCTCTACTCACGCACCCGAAAGCCCATTTCCATTTAACTCAACGGTTTCCCCAAAGGGCACTGTCAAAAGATTCTGAGGGAGGGTGAATATTATTTTTGTGAACCACAAACGCTTGCAGTTTGGTTCGAAACTTATGCATGGATGCCTGCTGAGTCGGGCTATAAAACTTTGGATCTATTCCGCTCAACCTTTCAAAATTACAGCAAGCGTTCGTGCTATCTGCATCATAACTGGCAATGCAGCGGATTGTCTTATTGTGTAACTGGTTTAGAGTATTTGCTATAAAAGGGTGCCTTTGATTCAGGCTTTCCAATGCAGCCTGGGCCCGGCGCTGTTTGGCCTCGTGCTCCGTGGTTATTAACCTGCCAAATGAATCATTTAAATCGACAACACTCCTTTGAGCGACAAGATACGAGCGCCATTCTTCCGCATCCAGTACGCTGGAGGGCCCACTTTCCCGATTCACCCGCTCAAACAGTTGCTGAATCTGCTGAGTAAACCGCTCCGGGTTCTCCTGTTTCATGGCATCCCAGGACTCCCGCTTATGAGGGGCTGACAACATATATAAATCAGCGATTATGCACTTTTTGGTAAAGTTGCGTACGGTGTCTAATTCTTTGGCTAAAGCAGGATTTTCGGCTTTTAACAAATCGTAGGAAAAGTCGGGCGTACTCGTATCAAAATCCAATAAACCCATTTCGGCTTCCTCTGCCAGAGCGCCCTGGGATGAGTAGAAGTCGTCCGGCAACAAAAAATTATCGGGCAACAAACCATCCATAAAATCGAGTGCCTCCATCGGGAGAAGCATTGGCGACAAACCCGGCAGAGTTAATGAATCCTGATTCGCTTGCCCTGAATGGGTGTCTAGGGGCTCCTCTAAGCGTCGTTTAGAATCACTCCCGCTAAAATGGAGTTTGTCTTCCGATAGATTAAACCGGTCCAAAGGGAACCCTGCATTAGCGGTGTTCGTGAAGCGCGTGACCCTTTTGGCGGGATTGACTGCGGAATGGGACACAGAGGATTGACGGGCAGGAAAAAGGGTGGGCATTCAAAAAAACCTTGCGCTAATTGATACACGGACTAATACCAAAATACGAAACCGGGATTTAAAAGTTGTTTTTTATAGCTTTAAAATTTAAGGCGTCAGACATTAGCATGCAAAACTACTACAACAAAAGTAGAAAGTAAACACCTCGGCTCATTCACCAGGTAGCATCAGGCCTGAAAGCTGAAGCGGGAGGCTGAAGCGGGAGGCTGAAGCGGGAAAATGATTCTCCCTATTCTGGTTCCAGCAGCTCGCAAACCGACGATCTCGAAATCATGGCCGCTTTTGCCGCAATAGTAGCCACACAAAAAACGGACAGCCCAGCAAGGAAGTCACCACCCCCACCGGGATTTCAGCCGGGGCAATCACGGTGCGGGAAAGGGTGTCGCACAGCGTCAACAGGCTGCCCCCCAGTAAGGCCGAAACAATCATTAAATAACGATGATCGTTACCCACCATTAAGCGGCCAATATGGGGAGCCATCAAGCCCACAAAGCCAATCGGCCCACAAACGGCCACAATGCCACCCACCGTAACGGAAGTGCCAAAAAACAAAAGCTTGCGGGTGCGGTTCAGGTGAACCCCCCGGCTGGCCGCAATGTCATCCCCCATAGACAACAGGTTCAGCTCATAGGGCAAGCAGGCAATCAAAATCATACCGGGAATCACAAAGGGAATGAGTTGCCACAGGGCATCCATGCCCACCCCTTCAAAACCACCCATTAAGGAATGCAAAATACGAAACACATTGGTAAAGTCACTTAAATACTGAATAAAAGTAACCGCGCTGCCAAAAAAGTAGTTAATGGCCACCCCCGCCAATAACAAAGTACTGATGGAAAAATGCCGCCCCCACGTGGCCAGTCGATACACCAATACAACCGTAAACGCAGCCCCCAACAGGGCAAACAAACCCGAAGCGCCATAAAACGGCAGAAATTCCCCCAGAATAATCGCCAGCACACTGCCAAAGGAAGCCCCACTGGCCACCCCAAAGGTAAACGGAGAGGCCAAAGGGCTGCGGAACAGCGCCTGAAACACCATGCCGCACACCGCCAAACCTGCCCCGGTTAAAAAGGAGGCCAGCACTCGGGGTACTCTGATTTCCCAGAGAATGCCCGCATCCAGCGAGCCCCAAGGGTCCAGCCATGGCCAAATCCACTGCATGCCCACGCAGGGGGCCAGCAATAGCACCAAAGCCGCAAAAACACTTAGCAAGGCAATAGATACCCAGGGCTTGGCAGGCGTCATGGGCCAGCATCCTCCGCCTGTTTGAGGGCGGTGTGCAACCTGACATCCGGCACCAGCCAAGGCTGGGCGCTTCCCTCCACCACCAGTGAAAGAAAAGGGGCATCAAACAACGCCCATAGTTGCTGCGGGGTCAACACCGCCTCGGGCGGGCCATCCAGCTGCACTTGGCCCGCCTTCAGGCCCAGCACACGGGTGGCGTCATGCAAGGCGCTGTTCATATCATGGGTAATGGAAATGATGGTAACCCCCTGAGTGCGATTGATACGGCGTAACAACCCTTGTATTTCCAGCTGATTTTTAGGATCCAGAAAGGTGGCGGGTTCATCCAGAATCAACACTTCCGGTTGCTGGGCCAAAGCGGCGGCAATCATTACTTTTTGCCGCTCTCCCCCGCTGAGAGACGCTACCAGACGATTGGACAACTCCTGTGTGCCGGTTCGCTCAAGGGCCTCATCCACCACCGCCTCATCTTCAGGCAGAGGGGGGCGAATGGCGCTTAAGTACGGGTACCGGCCCATCAGCACAAAGTCTCGAACCCGGTGAAATTCACCCAGAACCTGAACTTGAGGCACATAGGCCAGATAACGGGCTTTTTCCCTGGGCTTAAAGCTGGCCAGTGGCTTGCCATCTAGCGCCATGGTGCCGGAGTAATCAGGATTCAGGCCCAAAATGGTTTTAATCAAAGTGGTTTTTCCGGCCCCGTTGGGGCCTACTATCGCCAAAAATTCACCCCGGTTCAGGGTGAATGAAACCGAGCGCAAAATATCCGTTTGGTTAAAACGAACGCTTACATTTTTAAGGCTGAGCAACGGGGGAGCGGGTGGGTTCATGATTCCAGTCTAGTTCAGGATGAATGGCTTGGGCAAATTGTCTCAGCACTTTGGGAAAGCGAGGGCCGGGAATGACCATATAGTCCTGATTAAAATGATAAACCCGGTGATTTTTTACCGCTGATACCTCGGACAAACTGGCCCATTGGGCTTCAGCAGCCTTATTTTTTTCTGCCTGAGAGACCTGAGACACTTGAGACAGAGTGCCGAAGCCGGGGCCAATGGAGGCGGTGGTTTCAATAATCACATCCGGGTTCATGCGTAAAATGCCTTCCGGGGAAATTTGTAAAAACCCTTTTTTACCAGCGGGAAGCGCATTTTTACCGCCCGCGCTATGAATCAGCCAGTCATAAAAACCATCTTGCCCCGCCACAAAGGCCCAATGCACTTTGGCGGCATGCACATCCCGATCAATCACCACCAATACAGAAGGCCGCTTTGAAGTGGCCGCCAACCGGCGGCGTACCGCTTCAATGTCTCTTTCCAGAGATTGCCGCAAGGCCCTTGCTTGCGGCACTCGGTGGCAAGCAAGGCCCACTTGATCCAGAGACTTCAGAATGCCAGCGGTATTGCGATGATCCACCGTCAGCAACCGGAACCCTAACCCTTTTAGCTGCCCCACCAATTGGGTTTGCTCTTCCCGAAGCGCCACCAAATCAGGGCGCAGCCGCAGCAAGGCCTCAGAATCCGGGTCGACATAGCCTCCCACTTTGGGCTTTTGGACAGCCGCCGGAGGGTATTTGCAATACCGGGTCACGCCCGCTATCTGAGGCCCCAGGTCAAGGGCGTATAAAACCTCGGTAATGCTGGGAGACAATGAAACCACCCGCTCACACGACGTATCTGACCGGGCGCTTTTCAGGGCGGACTTTCCGCAGCCAGAAAACCCGATCAGGCACAGCACCAACAGCGTCAGCAGGCAAAACCATCCAGCCCAGGGCTGGCGGGTGAAGATTGCCTGCTGATGATCTGTTTGATGCATTGAGATTCCTAGTCTAGCCTACAAGGCCATTTTCAAGCCGCCGTAAGCGGAAATTCGGGGATTGCCGTAACCTTTAACCGTTTCATAGGGGGTATCCAGAAAATTAACCACACGACCGTAAAGGCTGACATGATCAGTTAATGCCAATGTAACCGCCAGATTGACCAAGGTAAACGCCTTCAGTTTAACTTCTTGCGATGGAAACGTAAAAAAGTCCAAATCGCTGCGCTGACCGGTATGGGTAATATCCAGATTGACATTCAGCCGCTTGATGGGTTGGTAGTTAATATTCATCGAGGCTTTGTTTCTGGGACGACGCAGCAACGGATCGCCCTGAGTGGTGCTGGGTCCCAGATCCTTGGTATCCGTATAGGTATAACTGGAGCGAATTTGTAAACACCGAAAGGGCTGGCTGGCGATGTAGGCCTCTATCCCCTGCATGCGGGCCTGCTCCACGTTGGTGTAAAAAGTGGCAAAGCCTTGGCTGCGAAAATCAATCAGGTTACGCACCTGATTTTGAAACACCGTGGCACCCACCTGCACTTTGTTATCCATTAAAGGTTGCTCAATGCCCGCATCCCAACCGGTGCTGGTTTCCGGGCGCAAATTGGGGTTGGCCCCAAAGGTGCCATACAACTGGGATAACGTAGGGGCCTTAAAACCCGTGCCAAAACTGCCTTTAAAGCTGGTTCCGGTACGCTTTACGGTATAAATGGAATCCGCCCGGAAATTATGATGGTTTCCAAAACGGTTATGGTGATCCATGCGGTATCCCACGGTGGTAAACCAGCGATCCCATAAGCTGATGCGATCCTGCACATAAAAGGCGGTATTGGTGGCCGAGCGCAATTGGGCTTCTGAATTAAAAGGACCAAACATACTGAGCGACCGATAGTAAGAATCGCCCCATTCGTGCTGCACGTTCAATCCGGCAGTGAGGGTATTGGTGCGATGCAAATAAAAGTTATTTTGCACATCAAAGTTTAATAATTTGCCCCGGTAGCGATCGTGGCTTTTGCTGGAATCCAGGGCATCTGGCTCATTAAAGTTTTCCCGACGGGTATCGCTGAAAGCAAGCCGGGTAATTTGCTCATAACGATCACCCCATAGCTTCAGCCGAGAGCCGCCGTTGATGGTAAAGGTGCGATTGGAGCCGGTAAAATTGGGGTCATCCCCCATATAGCCGCCAAAGCTATCCAGATCAAAACGGGCTTTGCTAAAAAAGGTGGCCACATCCAGCGATAAATTTTGAGTGGGCGTGTATTCCGTGCGAGCCGAAATGGTAGTGTTGTGGTAGCCATCCCGCTCTGCGTTGTTGTAGGCGGTGCCAAACGAATTCATACCATAACGGCTACTGGCAGCGGAAATACCCCGTACATCCTGCCGGGTAATGTGTAGAAAAGAGTTTAATTTGTCCCGGTATTGACTACCCAGGCCAATGTCCTCTTGCAAGGTACCCTGAGAACCAGCCGTCACTTTGGCGTATAAAGTGGGCTTACCCGGTTCTGCCTTGCGGGTAATAATATTCACCACCCCACCCATGCTATCTGAGCCGTACAAGGTACTTTGGGGGCCTCGCAACACCTCAATACGCTCTACCGAATCCGGGCTGATTTGATCCAGATAACTGAACGTGCGATCGGGAGAAATGGGATCGTTTAGGCGGGTTCCATTCAGCAATACCAGCGTATGGCCCGCATTCATGCCCCGAATAAAAATGGAGGACGTGCCGCCCAGATACCCGTTTTGCACAATGTCCACACCCGGCACTTTTCGCAATACTTCGGTAAGGGAAAACGGCTGCATTTGCTGGATTTGTTGCCGGGTAATCACGGTGCTGGCAGTGCCCGTTTGATTGGAAGGGATGCCAATTTTGGTGGTTTGCAACATTAAAGGAGCCGTGGCGGTGTTGCTCGCAGGCGGACTGCTGGCAGATGGTGGGGTTGACTCTTCCTCGTTGAACAGGGCAGGGGCCGCCGTCTCCTCAAAATCGGCAGGTTCTAAAGCCACTTCGGCCAGCACCACGCCGGTTTCTTCGGCCTGCACCGCAAGGTCGGGAGTCACGCCCAGCAACGGGGTCAATAAAATTAAAATCAATAATTGAAAACCAGATAATTTAAACAAGGGAATAACATCCTTCCATAAAAAATTGACACGCCTTAAAACAGCGCAAAATAAAATTAATCGGGGTGATCAGGGCAATTAAAAGGTTTTAAAAAATTGACGCAAACGCCAATCAACCTTCCTCAGGCTTACTTCGGACTTATCCCACTTTTTAAATCAATAATGGCGTCGGTGACATTGGCACACGGGTTCCTCTCATGCTCGCAAGAGTGTAAACAGGCTCTTCCACGGTCTTCTGACTTTTCACCGGATGGTGAATTCACAGTTGCGGCACAGCCCCGGAGTTTCACCGGGTTTCCCGAATATTTGGACGAGTTACTGAAATATAAACACAGAGATTGAAGGTAAGCAAGAACAGTAAGCAAAAAATGCCATCCATTTTCTAAAAAGAAGGACAAACGTCACTGATTTCAAGCAACAAAAACCCCACCCCTTACAATGAAAGGACAGGGTTTTTGAAAGGTTCAAACCGATCGAATTTTCAACGAAAGGGGGATGTTACCACCAACCACGTTTGGGAGCTGGACGATAGTTGCCCCAGCGGTTGCCGGGCCGGTAGGATACCCGATTGTCATTCCGCCACCAATTGCCTCTGCTAGCGGGGCGATAGTAGCGTCTTTGCTGTCCCCAGCTGGAACGATTATTATTATTACGCCAGCCATCCCGACGATCGTTGCGATCGTGAGCGAAAGCTTCGCCGCCCAACAGGCTGCCCACCATCACGCCTAGCAAACCCAGGGTTAAAAGCATTTTCTTTTTCATGGGAACATCTCCTCCTCAAATAGCACTTAATATTTAAAGGTTAATGATTGAATGGCAGGCTACCAGCGATTGCGATTGCCGCCAAAGGTACCTTGACGCTTCAGAAACTCGTAACCCAAACCAGCCCCAGCACCAATCACAGCCCCTTTAACAGCACTACCGGTACGGTAGCCATCCTGCCCCAGAACGCCGCCTATGACAGCGCCAGCACCGCCCCCAATCAAGGCTTTGTGCATGTAAGGATTTCGCTGGGAAAAACTACCCTGATTCCGGTAATTCCGGGAATCGTAATAACGATTATTATGGGCCTCAGCCGGTATCATGGCGCTGATCAGCATCATGGTCAGCAAGGCGGGAACGCTCATTAACTTTAACTGGTTCAGTGTTGGCATCATCATGTCATAGTCTCCTTCCCCGGTTTGATACTGAATCTCGTGTTCACATCATCATTACGGCAAAGCTGATGAAGAAGTTTCAGAAAATCCAAAAAAATAAAAAACCGAAAGACGCACAGTCATCGAAGCCGTTTCAATCATTTTTCAATCCCATTTTTCAAAAAATATGTTTTAAAAATATTAAGATTATTAAGTCGCTATCCCCATTGGGCGCATCAAAATAAATGCCTGAGCGTTAAAAGAAAACCCACAGTGTTCAATGTAAGAAAAAGGAGCCTCAGGCAGCTTCGTCCAGCCACTCACCACTCTGAAACGATTACAGGCTCAATAGAAGGTTCTATTTCCTCATGTCACTGGACCCTTTTACCCTACCCGACTGGTTTGACTATGGCGCTACTTTTTTGTTCGCCATTGCCGGTACGTTGCTGGCCTTGCGTAAAGATTACGATATTGTGGGCGTCTGTACCGTGGCTTTCGCCGGTTCGGTGGGTGGCGGCCTGCTTCGGGATGGCCTGTTTTTACAACAAGGCCCACCCAGCATTACCACCAACGGAAATTACCTCATTCTGATTTTACTGGGGGCCTTAATTGGCATCGCTTTTCAGCAATTAATGCCCCGCCTGCAATTGCTCATTGACATTGTAGACGCCCTCTGTCTGGGGGCATATGCCGTGGTGGGCTGCGACAAGGCCATTTTAGCGGGCATGGCCTTGCCCGCCGTGGTGCTGGTGGGCATTGTTAACGCCGTAGGCGGTGGCATTTTAAGAGATATTTTAATCCGTGAGGAACCACTGATTTTCAGACCCGGACAGTTTTATGTGGCCGTGGCATTGGTGGGTTGTCTCACCTTTGTCATTTTGAGTAGTTTTTCCAGTATTAATCACTTTGAAGCCGGATTGTTCACTATTTTCATCACCTTCACTTTGCGGGCGCTGGCCATTCGCTTTAACTGGCAAACATCCAGTCTCGCCTATCGCCCACCCAAAGTGGCCGCCCACTCCAACGATAGCTAGTTCTTGCCTCTAAACCCCTGAACACCAATCGCCGCGCACTTTAGGTGCCTCTTTTCATTGCCCTTAATTTAGCCGTACCACTTTTCCAGATTGAGCCTGCCGTGAAATCGTGGGAGCATAGAATCATCACTTTTTAAACCGGGAGGGGAATCCCAATGCACGACACCACACTGCTTTTTACCGTGGCCATCAGTCTGGCGCTCGCCTTTGTGGGTGGCTTTGTGGCCCTGAAATTGAGGCTTTCCCCCATTGTGGGCTATTTACTGGTAGGGGCTTTAATTGGGCCACACACACCCGGTTTTGTGGCCGATCTCGCATTGGCTTCCCAGTTATCTGAAATCGGGGTGATTTTGCTGATGTTTGGGGTGGGCATGCATTTTTCGGTGGGTGATTTGCTGGCAGTGCGTAACATTGCGCTACCGGGCGCTATTTTGCAAATTCTGGTAGCCACCGCCATGGGCATGGGGTTGGCGCACCTGTGGGGCTGGAGCCTTGGCGGAGGCGTGGTTTTAGGCTTAGCCCTATCCGTGGCCAGTACCGTGGTTTTGTTGCGAGCCTTGGAAGAGCAAGGGGAACTTTCTTCTGAAAACGGCAATATTGCCGTGGGCTGGCTCATTGTAGAAGACATTGTGATGGTACTGGTACTGGTTCTATTGCCCGCCCTTTCCGGGTGGTTAGGCGGGCAGGCTGGCCCAACCGCCGGACAAAATATTATATGGACCCTGGGTTTAACCCTGGGCAAAGTAAGTTTATTTGTAGGTTTTATGCTGGTCATTGGCCGCAAGCTATTCCCCTGGCTGCTGAATAAAGTGGCGGCTACCGGCTCTCGGGAACTATTCACCTTATTTGTCATTGGTGTGGCACTGGGCGTGGCTTATGGGTCTGCGGCCCTGTTTGGGGTTTCTTTTGCTTTAGGCGCTTTTTTTGCGGGCGTGGTCATTCACGAATCGCACCTCAGCCACCGGGCGGCGGCCAACGCTTTGCCCCTGCAAGACGCTTTTGCCGTGCTTTTCTTTGTATCGGTGGGCATGTTGTTTGACCCCAAAATTCTGTGGACGCACCCCTTTCAGGTACTGGCCGTTGTTTCCATTATCATTATCGGAAAATCACTGGCCGCTTTTGGGCTTATTTTGGCCCTGCGTTACCCCTTGAATACCGCTTTGAAAGTCTCAGCCAGCTTGGCTCAAATTGGAGAATTTTCCTTTATTTTGGCCGGACTGGGAGCCAGTTTAGGGCTTTTGCCCCCCAGCGGACAAAGCCTGATTTTGGCTGGCGCTTTAATTTCCATTACCCTGAACCCGTTTATTTTCCATCTCACGGATTTTTTGAAAGCCCGTTTGAAAAACAATCCACTGCTGGCAAAATTAAATTTGCGAGATTCCACCAGTGGCGCTGGGCTTGCGGGGGCCACCTTGTCGGGGCATGTCATTCTGGTGGGATTTGGCCGGGTGGGTCGAGTTATGGGGCGTTTATTAGGCGAAAATAAAATTCCTTTTGTGGTGATTGAACAAAATCGAAACACCGTGGAAGAGTTACAGGCCAAAGGCATTCCGGCCATTTACGGCGATGCCGAATCATCCGAAATTTTGCATCAGGTGGGGTTGCCCCAAGCCCGCTATTTTGTAGTCACCCCGCTGGACTCTTTTCAGGTGCGGCAACTGGTTCAAAGCGCCCGCACCATCAATCCCGCCGCCCAAATTATGGTGCGCACCCATAGCGATTCCGAACGCCAGTTTTTAGAATCGCTGGAAGGCAAAATTACCATTGTGGGAGATGTGGAACTGGGCCTCACCATGACCCGGCACATTTTACAAAACTACGAACAAAAAACCGTCGCCTCCTAAGAAAGCGACGGTTTTTCCAGATGTGAGGGCTTTCCAGATATGGAATGGCGGTTTTAAGCGTTCCCGCCACTCAACAGGCTAATCACCAATCGGCGGGGACTGGGCTGATAATCCGCCTCCGATAAAACCGGATACAACGTGCCGCCCGAAGCGCCTTCCACCGTATGCCCCAGATCATGGCGCACAAACTGAACCCCTTGCTCCATCTGGGCTTGGGTCATGGTTTTGATGGTCACATTCAGGGCTTGCAAGGCCACTTCATTGGTCGGCGCAATTTCAGACACACGAATAGCGTCTCCCAAAGGAGCCTTTAAATCATCCAAACGCAACCCTAAAAACCGAACGCTCACATTCCGAAAAGCCGGTTCCCAGGCACAGGCCAGCTTCAGGGCCGTGGCCGTTCCGGTCAGCAAACCACCACCCCCAATGGGCGACACAATCACCACTTCCTCATACTCGGATGATGCTCGCAACAGATCGCCAATTTGTTGCAACAGCTCCAGTCCCAAAGTGCCTTGACCGGCCACCACCCACGGATCGCAATACGGATCCAGATAAGCCTCATGATCCTGCTGGTTCGATAAGGCCCAGGCACGGGCCTCATCAAAGGTTTGTCCTCTCAATAATAAATCGGCCTGAACACCGTTGGCATTCAGACCGTCAATGGCTTTACGCAGCTTTTCAAGCTTGAGGCTTGCGGTATTACCGGGCACCACCAGCCGCACCGATTGCGGCAAAAGAAGCTCTGCCGCCTTAAGCACACCCAGGGCGTGATTGCCGGTAGATACGGTTAAAAACCGTTTAACGTGATTGCTTTCCATCAGCTTAGCCATACCCACCATGGCCCCCCGTAATTTATAGGCACGGGTGGCGGTTTGATCCTCTCGTTTGTAGTGAAAATGGGGCAATAAGGTGGACGGGGTGATGGCGGTTAAAGGGGCTTGCGGCTCCCCGTTTTTGGATAAAGCGTGATTAAAGCGGGCCATTAAACGCAGGCTATCCCGATAGCGATCCAGAATGCGACTGGCTTCCAGAATTTTGGCAAACTGATGCACCAGCGGCAAATAGGATTGAATGGATAAACCCGCCGGAAAGCCCGGCAGCCTAATTCGACCGTCCTCATCAATGGCCGGAATGGAGCTGGCCGGTTGATGGTTCAAGTCAAATTTTAGATAGGCTTGCGGGCTTTCCAACATGGGTTTTATCTCGCTTTCTTGCTGGTTTTTCTTGCTTGCTAGTTTTCTTTTTTTCCTAGTTTTTATCGCGCTAGTTTTTATCTCGGTTGACCAGCTTATTGCCAGACAACCAGCTCATCATGCCACGCAGCTTACGGCCAGCCACTTCCAGCGGATGCTGGCGATCGGCTTCTACCCGTTTTTTCAATTCGGGCATGCCACTGCGATATTCTGCCATCCATTCACGGGCAAACTCGCCGGACTGGATCTCTTTCAGAATTTCTTTCATGGCCGCTTTGGTATCGGCGGTAATCACTCGAGGACCCCGGCTCACATCCCCGTAGCGGGCCGTATCGCTGATGGAGTAGCGCATGTCTTCTAAGCCGCCCTCGTACATCAAATCCACAATCAGCTTCAGTTCGTGCAAACATTCAAAGTAAGCCAACTCCGGTGGGTATCCGGCCTCGGTCAGGGTTTCAAAACCGGCTTTTACCAAGGCGGCAGCCCCACCGCACAACACGGCTTGTTCGCCGAACAAATCCGTTTCGGTTTCATCCTTAAAGTTGGTTTCAATCACCCCGGCCCGACCGGAACCCAGACAGGCGGCATAGCCCAGCGCCAATTCCCTGGCCTCACCGCTGGCATCCTGATACACCGCAAACAGAGACGGCACCCCCCGATCCCGCTGATATTCGGAACGCACCAGATGGCCGGGACTTTTGGGGGCAATCAGGAAAACATCCACATCCTTGGGCGGTACAATTTCGTTGTAATGAATGCTGAATCCGTGGCTGAACACCAGTGCCTGACCGGGCTTCAACTTGCCTTCAAAATACTGTTGATACACCGGCCCGTGTTGCACATCGGGAATCAGGAACATAATAATATCGGCCCATTCGGCGGCTTGCTCCAGAGAAATGGCCTCCAGACCGGCTTCTTTCACCTTGGCCTCGGTGGCGCTGCCAGCCCGCAACGCGATTTTTACAGTGGCGCCGGATTCTTTCAGGTTTAAACTTTGTCCGAAGCCTTGGCTGCCAAAGCCAACCACGGCCACGTTTTTGGATAGCAATTTACTGCGATCAATGTCTTTGTCATAAAAAATATTCAGGGTGTGGGGGGCATTAAGCGTTGTGGGCATGAGCCATTCTCCTTTGGGGCTGATCATGAATAATATCGGATACGAACAGAGGGGTGATATTGGATGCCTCAGCGCTGTTCTTCGCCTGGGCAAAGGATTCTATCGTTTGCGCCTGAATGACATAAACCTGTTTTTGCAGAAATTTAACCAGTTTTTGAACAATGGGTTCATCCTGCTTTGGGAAAGTCAGGATGATTTCAAGTTGGTTGTTTTCGCACAGGGCAGAGGTCATGCGTTGCGGAATAATGCCCCGGTGCGTCAAGGCCCCCAGAACCCGATCCATTGCGCCCAAGCGGTTTTGGGTCAGGCAGTATACATGTTGCGAGTCACAAGACTGGTTGGGGTCAGTCATTTCAAAGCCTCTTAAATTATGGGTGGGTAATAATTGCATGATTTTTTGAATCTCGTGTCTTGAAAATAAGTGGTTACTTTAGTCTTACTCTTCAATCAACATATCCTCATTGGCCCCGCCAGCAGGCACCCACGGATAGACATCCGCTTTTTCCCGCACCCGGAAATCAATCAACACCGGACGATCCGTAATGGCGTAGGCTTGCTGAATCACGGCGTCCACCTCTTCGGGGCGTTCCACCACAAAGCCAACGCAACCGTAAGCTTCAGCCAGTTTCACATAATCCGGGGAGGTCATTCGGGATTGAGAAGGGCGATTCCAGGTTTTATCCTGCCACTGGCGCACCATGCCCAAATAGCCATTATTGATAATAGCCACTTTCACCGCCAATCCGTGATCCCGAGCCGTGGCCAGCTCTTGCAGGGTCATCTGGAAACTGCCATCTCCGGCAATATCAATCACCGTTTTATCGGGAAACGCGGCCTGCACCCCGATGGCAGCCGGGAAGCCAAAGCCCATGGTTCCCAAGCCACCGGAACTGATGAAACTGCGGGGGCGATCCAGATTAAAGCGCTGGGCGGCCCACATTTGGTGCTGGCCCACTTCGGTGGTCACAAAGGCGTCTTTGGGCAGGTAATGAAAAATGCGATCCAGCACATATTGCGGGGTTAAAAGGCCCTCTACCGCTTGAGGATCAGGGCGACGGGCCTTCCAGCCCTGAATGGCGTCAAACCACTGAACCCGGCTTTCCAGAGAGGACGCAAAATCAGTCATGTCCTCTGTTTTAGAGAGCAACTGCTGAAAAATGGCTTGAATATCCCCTTGTACCGGCAAAAGCGCAGCCACGTTTTTTTGCAAGGTGGTGGGGTCCAAATCAATATGTACAATTTTGGCGTTGCGGGCAAATCGGTCGGTTTTGCCCGTTTGCCGCTCTCCCAACCGATTTCCCACAATCAACAGCAAATCAGCGTTGGCAATGGCAATGTTGGCCCAATACTGACCGTGCATGCCGCAAAAGCCCAAAAAATTGGGGTGACTGGTTGGAAAACCGCCCAAGCCCATTAAGGAATTGGCCACTGGCAAATTAAAACGCTCGGCGAACGCCTGAACTTCCAAATGCGCGCCAGCGCTGATGACCCCACCACCCGCCAGCAACACAGGTTGCTTAGCCTCTTTCAGCAAGGCCAGCATGGAATCCAGATCTTGCTCGGTAAACGATTGTTCCACCGTGTATCCGGGCAAATCTATGCGGGCAGCCTCGTAATCAAATTCAGCGGTGGCCAGCAGTACATCTTTGGGAATATCCACCAGCACCGGGCCGGGGCGTCCGCTGGTGGCCACATGGAAGGCCTCTTTAATGGCCTGCGCCAAATCCTCGGCCCGCCGAACAATAATATTGTGCTTGGTCACCGGGCGAGTAATGCCCACGATATCCGCCTCCTGAAAGGCATCATTTCCCAACAGGCCAGAGGGGACATTTCCGGTAAAGGCCACCACCGGCACCGAGTCATAATAGGCATCGGCCAAGCCGGTTACCAAATTGGTGGCTCCGGGGCCAGAAGTAGCGATGGCCACCCCCGCCTTGCCCGTGGCTCGGGCGTAGCCTTCCGCCATATGAATGGCCCCTTGCTCATGGCGTACCAGAATATGGTTCAGGGGAAATTCCGGCAAGGCCTCATAAATAGAAAGAATGACCCCACCGGGCATGCCAAACAGGGTATCTACCCCTTCCGCCACCAGACAGCTCAGAAAAATTTGAGCCCCGCTTAAGGTTGGGGCGGCTGGTTTCATTTCAGGGTTGGCCTGATGACATTCACTATGCGTGGCCATGGCACCCTCCTTGCATACTAATTCGCAGAGAAAACACAGTGGCGGGAGTTTCCACCAGCGCAACCACCAGGCCCAGATCCACGACAGTTGGCGGCGTTCCAAGTAGCAAGACCGCCACCCGGTTCAACAGCTTGGCCAAGGTGTTATCGGCGCTGAATGAAAGGGTTGGCAAGGTGGTCATGGTGCATTTCCTTCTTTTAAGTAACTAAACAAAATGGGATTGACCTAAAAAGCAAAACCGCCGGTCCCTGAGGGCCGGCGGTCTTTTGAATCTGACGTTCTTTATCTGAACAAGGATTCAAGTCCCACCGGCAAAGCCGCTGAGAATGACTACGAGAATAATGACTAAGTTGTTCAGACTATTCATAAAGAACTCTAAAAAAATCCGTACTTGATACTGATTGCCAAACGAAACTTGAGTTCGCAAATTCGCAAGTAGGTGTAATGATAACACGTAGCTCTGGAAAAACAATCGAAAAATTTGGAATGCCGCCGCCCAGCATGAAAAAAGCGGCTCAGCCGTATCTTTTCCGCATTCACATCCAACCAAACACTCGAATTCAGGCCTAAATTTAATGGTTGGCGAATAAAAAACAGGTGTGTACAATAAAACCAGAGTTTTGGGAGAGCGCTTCGGTTGGGGCTACACCGGGTCGTTTTCGTGTGAGGGGTGGCTTAAAACACCCTGTTCACAGTCTATCCCAGCGGGTTTTGAGAGTATTTTATAGAGGATAGAGAGGTCAATGCCGAATTTTTCACCGCCTGTGCCAGGCAGGGCGCATTCCAATGGATTGAACGAATTGAATCTGGTGCTCATGCATCCGGGCGACAGTGGCGATGCGGTGCGGGTGATCCAAACCCGGTTGGCGCAACTGGGCTTCCATCAGGGGGCCATTGATGGTCACTATGGCAGCATCACCCAAAGAGGGGTGGCCGCTTTTCAAAGGGCCAATGGCCTTTATAGCACCGGACTGGTTGATCATCCGACCCTGACCGCTTTGGGGTATCAGGTGGATACCGCTGCCCAGTCGGCCCATCGCCCTTTGGCCAATACCGTACAAATTGAAGCGGTGGTCAAACTGTTTCCAGACGCCCCCATCAACAATATCCGCAGCTATTTACCGCTGGTGGTTCGGGCGCTGGGGGAGCGTGGCTTGGGCGACAAGCCCATGATCCTGATGGCGCTGGCCACCATTCGGGCGGAAACGGCCAGTTTTGCCCCCATTCATGAATTCCAGTCCAGATACAATACCGCGCCGGGCGGAAGTCCATATGCCCTGTACGATTTTCGGGCTGATTTGGGCAACAACGCAACCGGAGATGGGGCCCGCTTTAAAGGCAGAGGGTTTATTCAACTGACCGGCAAGTACAATTACACCCAATATTCTCAAAAACTGGGGCTAAACGATTTATTGTTGCGTCAACCCGATTTGGCCAACGATCCGGTGATTGCCGCCCGTGTGCTGGCTGCTTTTTTAAAGGATAAGGAAAGCACCATTCGTAAAGCTCTGAACGCTGGCGACCTGGCTACCGCCCGCAAAGCGGTCAATGGGGGAACCCACGGACTGGACGCCTTCAAGTTGACCTTCCAAAAGGGTAATCAGTTGGCCGGAATTGCCTAGAGCATAGATGGCGCTACGGCAGAATGACCAGCACCATAAACGGATCCGATAAAACCAGCGCATGCTCGGCCAAAGCGATTTTAATGTCCTCATCGCTCAGGGAGTCCGGGTTGTCATCCAGACAGGCCAAGGCTTCAAACACATTGTGCTGGCGCAACAAGTGCAAGGTTTTCTCTTCTTCCGCATTACGAGGCTCATATTGACGCAACTGCTCCAGGGTAGCCTCGCCCGCGTCACTGATGTTATACAGAATTTCCAGCATACGATGAGCCTCTACCCGCAAGGAAGGCTTACGCCGAGTGGGCCGGATTTGCTCGTTCTTATGGTCATCCACCTCGTCCACGGTATCCACGCCGTGAATACTCTCCCCATCCGGGTGAGAAGGGCCGGATTTAAAAAACACAATGGGTGCTGAGCCGTAAATGGAGGGGTTCCACAGCAGGCTGGTCAAAACCCGCAGGGCTTCCGGGGTGATAATGCCTTCGTTAGAGGCCCCGATTTTTTGTAAAACCTTGGAAACCGTATTGGTTTGCAAAAAGCGCAAAGCCTCCAGCTCCCGGCCACGCAACCCGCTATTGACAGCAGAAAGGCGCATTAACGCCTCAAAAGAAATACCGTTTCCTTCGGGACCCACCAGTTGCTTCAGGGCATTCAACAAGTCCTGGGTTTGCAACTGGCCAAACCGGGTGGGAGCGCTTAAAGCAAAAGGACTACTGGCGGATGGAGCGGGCAGCGGTGTTTGCCGCAAGTAGCGTAAATCTTCATTGGAAAGCCGGAGAGAATCTCCAGCCAGTTGAGCGGCCAGTTTCACATCTTTTTGGCTGAGAGAGGCCGGTTCACCGTCTCCGCTGGAAATGCGCTCAAACACCTGGGGATTTCGGCGCATAAACAGCACAAAGGTTTTTTCTTCCTGACTCAGTTGAGACAGGGGCAGAGATTTCAATTGATCAAAAGTCATGCTTCTTAAGCGAAAGCGCTGAATCAGGTTCAGAATAGCCCGTGTGCTGATATTGAGGCGGCCTTCAATACCGTTCAGCCCGGCATCTGAAGCAACGGGTGCGGTGGTGGGCTTTTCGTTAGCATTATTCACCCGGTTGGCATTCACTTCCGGCTTGGCCGTGTTTTTTTCCAAGGCACTGGCAGCGGCCTTGAACAATCTGGATTTTTCAAAAGGGTTAATGGAATTGTCAGGTCTATCAATGGGTGACATTGGCATGGACTGAACCTCTGGTGTACAAGATTTGTTGTGATATGACGCGTCTAAACATTTATGTTCCGATATGTTCCGACGTATGTTTTTTAGCGTCGTTTCTAAGTTCGCTAATTGAATAAAAACCAATCAAGGAAATTTATTTCTTGAAACCACCCCAGCATTGTAGCGCTTCCAGTTTTTTCCGCCAGTCATAAAATAATATTTCAATCAAAAAGGAGCCCAAACCATGCCTCTGATTTCCACAAAAGATTTAATTGAGTCTTTAGGCTTGGAGGGCCATGATGAAGGCGGTTATTTCCGGCAAATTCATCAATCGGACTGGACCATTGAAACCAAGCGGGCAGGAAACAGCCGCTATGGCCTCAATACAATTTATTACCTGCTCACCGCCGACAGCCCACAGGGCCATCTGCACCGAAATCAGTCGGACATCACCCATTTTTTCCACGCCGGGGGACCCATTCGCTACCTCACTGTTAGCCCAACGGGGGTGGTGAGCGAGATCATTCTGGGCCCGAACCCGGATGAAGGCCATGTGTTTCAAATGACTGTCCCCGGCGGGTTCTGGAAAGCCTCGGCTTTAATGAGCGGGCCTTATGGATTGATTAGCGAAGCCGTGGCTCCCGGCTTTGATTACCGGGACCGGGAGCTGGCCACGCCGGAGGCAATCCAAGCCTTGTTTCCAACGCAATCTGAGCGCTTAAAACCGCTCATCCTGTCACATTAAAAAAGCCCCATGCGCTGAGCCCTCTGAACAATCCGGGGGTGGTTGGTTTATACTAAGCGCACAGTTGATCCCATTGTGATCCCACCCGCCTGAATTCGAGCCTCATCCACCCAAACTGGCCGAATTCACAGCGCTTTATTGATATTTGACTGTTTCGCTGGAAGGAAATTCACCATGTCCCCCAATGACCTGAGACACAAAAGCCGCCATGTAATGGATGGACCTGCCCGCGCCCCGCACCGGGCCTTTTACCGGGCCATGGGCCTTCAGGACGAAGACTTTAGCAAACCGCTGGTGGGCATTGCCACCACCTGGAACGAAGTGACCCCCTGCAATATTACCCTTCGGGATCAGGCCGCTCATGTCAAAAAAGCGGTAGATGCGAAGGGTGGGATTTCCCGTGAGTTTAATACCATTTCGGTCAGCGATGGCATTGCCATGGGCCATGAGGGCATGAAAGCCTCCCTGGTCAGCCGGGAAGTGATTGCCGATTCCATTGAGCTGGTGATGCATGCCCATCAGTACGATGCCTTGGTGGGCATTGCCGGATGTGATAAATCCCTGCCCGGTATTTTAATGAGCATGGCCCGCCTGAATGTGCCTTCCCTGTTTTTATATGGCGGCACCATTATGCCGGGTCGTCTGGGTGATAAAGATTTAACCATTGTGGATGTGTATGAAGCCGTCGGCGCTTTTACCGCTGGAAAAATTACGGAAAAAGAACTATATGACATTGAATGCGCGGCCTGCCCCGGCGCTGGCTCTTGCGGTGGTCAGTTTACCGCCAACACCATGGCCTGTGTGGCGGAAGCCATGGGCATGGCCTTACCCGGCAGCAACGGCTACCCGGCGCTGGACCCCGGTCGGGTGGCGGTTAATATGCAGTGTGGAGAAGCCATTATGCACCTGCTGCAAGAGAATATTCTCCCCCGAGACATTATGACCCGCAAAGCCTTTGAAAACGCCATTCGGGTGGTGGCGGCCACCGGCGGCTCTACCAACGCCTGTCTGCACCTTCCGGCATTGGCCCATGAGCTGGGGGTGGCCTTGCCGCTTAGCCTGATTGATCAAATTTTCAACGAAACCCCCACCCTGGCCGATTTAAAGCCCGGTGGCAAGTACGTAATGAATGACCTGTTCCGCATCGGGGGGATTCCGGTACTGCTAAAAGCCTTACTGGATGCTGGCCTACTGCATGGAGACTGCTTGACCGTGACGGGTAAAACCATGGCCGAAAACCTGAAGGACGTGGTGCTTCCTACCGATCAGGACGTGGTTTACCCTGGCACTTGCCCCATCAGTCCTACCGGCGGGCTTAAAATCCTGTACGGCAATTTGGCATCGGAAGGGGCGGTCGTGAAAGTGGCCGGGTTAAGCCGACGGATTCACCGTGGCCCAGCCAAAGTGTTTGATGGGGAAGAAGCCGCCTTTGCCGCCATTCAACGCCAGGAAATTGTGGCGGGCGATACGGTGGTGATTCGCTATGAAGGCCCCAAGGGAGGGCCCGGCATGCGGGAAATGCTATCGGTAACGGCGGCCCTGTATGGTCAGGATTTGGGCCAGGATGTGGCCTTGATTACGGATGGCCGGTTCAGTGGTGGCACCCGTGGCCTGTGCGTAGGCCACGTTGGCCCGGAAGCCTTTGTGGGCGGCACCATTGCCCTGCTACAAAATGGCGATATGATTTCGGTGGACGCGGAAGCCGGTGTGTTGTCGGTGGAACTGTCTGAAACCGAGCTGGCGGCCCGTAAAAGCCAGTGGAAAGCGCCTGAAATCAATTACGGCAAGGGTGTTTTGTGGAAGTACGCCCAATTGGTTGGCTCCGCAGCCACCGGGGCTGTCACCCATCCCGGCCTTCCCCAAGCGACTTTGGCAAGCGTTTAGAGCATCCAGCCTCAGCGCTCACCCCCTTCCAACGCTTTGTTTGGCTTGAAAAAGCATAAAAAAGCGCAGCTAAGGGGTGCCTTCAGATCCCAAGGGCTGCCCGCCGTAAGCCACGCCGCTTTCGTTGGTTAAAATGCTGCGAATTTCCAGTAATTCAGGGAAAAAGCGGATTTTTACCCCTTTTTGCAACACCTGGGTGGCCAGCCCTTTCAAAGAATTGGAATCGGTGCCAATGGTGCGGGCCACCAGCGCCATATGGTGGGCGCGCCATTTGTGAAACAGGTCATCGTAATCCATCAGCGCCTCGCACAAGGTGTGCAGCTCCATGTGTTGCTGATACTGGGTGTAAATTTCTCGAATGGTAATCTGGCGACGAATCAGGAGCTGATCCAGAGCCTCTCCCAATTTAGGGGCCATTTCCAGCAACCAGTTAAAACCGGGAGACTCCATCCCACTGCCCTGCCCCAGGGCGGTGCGAATTTTGCCATATTCCACAATGCTGATATGACTGCCGATCAAGTCCACCTGCATCACCAAAACCCGCTGACAATCGTGAACCAGCCGCAAAGACCGCAGGGCCATCCACAGGTTGTCGGCAGCCATAAACGCTATGGCCTCATTCAATTCCCGAAGCATCAACTTCATCCACAGTTCCGAGGCCTGATGAGTGACCTGAAACAGCAATTCTTCAGGACTAACCGATTCCGCCGCCGATTTCTGCAAACTAAGCAGTTCCACGGTTCGCAAATATTTTTCATAATCGGTTTTGCCTTCCCCAATGGGAAAGCCGGGTATATAATAGCGACCCGTTACATCGGGATGCGGTTTCCCCTCATCCGAACCGGTTGAACCGGCTTGAAACCCATGGTTTGAAGACTCACTCACGAACGATCTCTTCCCTGACTCAATGGCTTGACCGTATTATTATCCAGCAAAAAGCAGCCGCTTCCAAGCAGAGGCGCATGCCAGAGCAAAATTAAAGCCCGCCAGAGACAGGAGAGTCCAAGGACTTGGGAGAAGAAGTGACTATCGAGCGGCGCACCCTTTGTCAATGCGGGCCTGCAAATCGGTGGAGCGGTCAGAGCCTTGCTTTTTCAGCTTTTCCAACTGGGCTTTGGCCCGAACCGGGTTGCCTTTATTGCAATACTCAATACCCAGCGCCAGCCGGGAGTTCTCCAAAGCGGGATTCAGCTCCAAGGATTTTTCATATTCGGCAATTGCCAAATCATGCTGTCCAGAAGATTGATAAGCCCAAGCCAAGGTGGCATGGGGATAAGAGTTTTTAGGATCCAGATCAATGGCCTTTTTGGCCTGCTCCTGGGCATCTTGCCAGCGTTGGGTTTCGGCGTAAACCCAGGCCAGGTTGGCATGGGCGCCCGCGTTATTAGGGTCCAGCGCCACGGCGCTGATTAAGTGGCCCTTGGCCTCTTCCCACTGCTTTTGCTCGGCGTAGGCCCAGCCCAGTTGCACATGGGCCTGTATATTCCGGGCATCCGCTGCCAGTATTTGTTTAAAGTCATCGGTTGCCGCCGCCCACTGGCCAGCCTTGGCTTTTGCGTTCCCCGAATCCAAAAGCTTTTTCAGCGAGGCGGGATCGGCCTTTCCGGAGGTGGAAAGGGCAGGTGTTTCATCACTGGCAGGTGACTTGGCCGGGAACGGTAATTTTTCTAAAAGCGTACAACCGGACAAACTGATTGAAAAAGCCACACAAGCCAAGGTGAGCCAATCGCTTGAGTGAACCCGAAATTTCCGCATGTGCATTTCTCCCAATACTCTCAAATCCGGTTGAATAACGGCAGGTTATCCTGATCTCAAAATGGACGGACACGCTGCTTTCTTATTTTATTGAATTTCGGGGTTCATGGGTGATTTTGATGCGCAAACATCCATTTTTCGACGGAGAACAACCAATCGTTCCACACCGGATCTGCCCGCAACAGGGGCTTTTTCCTCCTGAGAAATCCACTCGAAATCAGCCTCGAAAAATTGACGCAAATGGGCCTCAGTGGTGCTAAAGGGTGGGCCATCCGCTTGATCATGCTCCCAAAAAACGCCTATTAAATAACCACCGGGCTTCAGGATATGACACACCGTTTTGACATAATCCGTGCGCCGCTCCACTGGAATGGCGCAAAAGCAGGTATGCTCCAGCACATAATCAAACACCAAAGCATTAGAGCCAGAGCTACTTGGCAGCTCAAAAATATCCGCCATTTCAAAACGGGCCAAACCGCCATAAAGCTGAGCGGCTAACTTTACCGCGGCCGGGGCGTAATCAAACCCGGTGACCTCAAATCCAGCTTGTCCGAAAAGGGCAGCATCATGCCCACGACCGGAGCCAGTCACCGCCATGGTTCCCGGCTTTAAAAAATCCGGCTTTTGATGGAGCAGCGCCACAAAATGGGGAGATGGCCCGGCCAGATCCCAAGGGGTGTTCTCTGCCACATAAAGGTTTTCCCAGAAATCAACGTTTTGCATCCGCCATGGTTCCCTATGCTGCCTGTTCTCTCTTTAAGATAACGGAATCAACCCACCACCGAAAGGGATTTCTGAGCAGCCGCTGGCGTTCCCTGACTGGCCAATGGGGGAGAACTCCCTGCGGATGAGGGCGGATCTGTTTTTCGAGTCAGAAATTGATAAGAGGCCGATAGCAAGTGAACGCCAGCCAGACAAAAAGCGCTGGTGGCCGCCGCCGGCAAGGGCAGTAACAAAACGCCGCCGATACTATAGCCCAGGCTCCACATCATATTTTTAGACGGGTTACCAAATAGCTTTTTGACCACAGGCCGCACTTCTGGCTTTGCCTGATTCTGATTTACATTGGCCTGAAAGCGAACCGGGCTATGAGCAGACGTAGGATCTGCGAAAGAAACAGCCAACGGAGCGCTCTTTGCTGAGCACAAAAGGGGGGCGCCAATGGAGCGCTGATTACCAGACTTCAACGAAGCCTGTGCAGCTGTATTGAACTTCAACATTTTAAAAACCCAGACGATAGGAACCACTTGAACCAATCAGCCAGCAAATTGAGCACACTGATTTAGAATATTAAAATACAACAAACATTAAAAAGGCGGCAAGGCCAAACCAGAGGTATCGACATTTCTTTTTACAAAAATAACTTTGCCAAATAACCCAAAAGAGCCTCCTGCTTCGATGAAATCCGGCATGGCTCAAGGCTCTAATAGCGGGGCCAGCCATTGGACCTTCAAGTCAGGATTACCCAGCAAACAGCCTTCACACTGACTGCCACAACAGGTGGACATCTCACTGAACTTTAGACTGAGCTTGATATCTCCACCCAAGGCCTGCTGCAAGGCAAGGTGTAAGGCCGCTTCATCCACTGGCCCCAACGGGTGCAGCTTCAATTTAAGGCCCCCTCGTTTCACTTTAACCCGCCACAAAACCACCTGCCAGTCGGTTTTCAAAGACCCCAAGCCCAATCCCCGTTCTTCCAGCTGAGCGAGAATAAGCTCAGAAGCAGATGGACCTTTTAAGGGCTTGGAAGTTCCACTCAATTTTGAATCAAGCGATTCTCGCATGATGAAAACCTGCCCGTTAGCTTACCGAACCCGGCTCTGGCTAAGACCCTGCCAAACAGCCCTTTTTCAGCATAACAGCCAACGCCACTGGGCGGCAAGTTCAGCCATTGTGGGGCCTGCTTTTCTTGGGAGAACATCCAAAGTCAATTACAATGAAAGAACAGAGGCCGAAATTCTGCCGTTAGGTGACGGAACCCCTCCGCTGAGAACGTCTCTGTTGTTAAATCTCTTGTATTATTGGTGGATCATTCGCCAGGAAGCTGACTTATGCAAAAAATGGCCTTTTCCCTATTGTTAATAACCCAATTGCTCTATCTGGCAGGGCCTGCCCAAGCCCTGGAACAGTACACCCAAATCATGCCTTCTTCTTATGGGCAGACCACAGGGGTGAGCGGATTTACGCCGGTGCCAGTGGCCCAAATTCAGGGACAAATCCAGACATCCAACGCATTAAGCACCCCTCAGGCCATTCTGGATCGATTAGAGGCGGCCAACCAAGTGCCAGCCGAAGCTTCTCCCGCCTTGAAAATTGAGCGTTCTGATACCCTGAACGCAGCGACCGATGGCAAAAACCTGATTCTCACCGATGGATTGCTGAACAAATTGAAAACCAACGATGAGCGGGCCTTTGTGATTTCCCACGAATTGGCGCATATTTTACTGTCTCATATTGGCAAAACCCAGGCCCGCCGCACCGGGCTGTCTCTGCTGGACTTCTTTTTAAGTCGTCAAGTGGGGGAAAACAGCATGGTGGCAATGGCCAGCCGCTTGGGCATCAATCTGGTGGATTTAAAATCTTCTAGAGGCTATGAATATCAGGCCGATGATTTGGGCGTGCAACTAATGGTGAAGGCTGGCTACAATCCCCAGGCAGCCCTGCAGGTTTTTGACATTCTGGAAGCCAATGCACCTTCTAACGGCAAACCCGGATTTTTGTTATCCCACCCCATTAGCCGGGATCGCATTGAAGCACTGGTCAAGAAACACAAACTGACTTTGCAATAGCCCCACATCAAAGCCCAAACAAGTCCAGCAAGCCCTGATGCGTCAACCTCTTCGGGTACTGTTTTGCGATGCCCGAGTTTTTCACGGCAAAAAGAGGGGTAAGCGCATAGCGGCAAGCTCTGAATTTTTGAGTGATGTGAACCAGCAAGGACAGGCCAGTGTCAAGACTGGAAGAGTTCGGCGCAAAGGTTTCCACGCAATGCTTTCCAGTCTTTTTGACGCAAAAAACAGGGCTTGAAAGTTGCCAAAAATGATTCCATAATACATTTGAGAGTTTCTGCGGATAGGTTTCTCAGTCTTACAGACCAGGCCTCGTTCAAGAAAACTCCCCGGTACAATCAATTCTTAATGAGGCCATATCCAATGGAAGACAAACAAATCGTCTGTACAACTTGCGGTACAGACTTTACCTTTACTGGCGAAGAGCAAGAGTTCTACTTCACCAAAGGCTTTCAGGAGCCTAAAAAGTGCAAACCTTGCCGTGACGCAGCCAAACAAGCCCGTGGCGGCGGTGGCGGCGGCAGTCGTGGTGGTTACGGTGGCGGCGGCGGCTTCGGCGGCGGCGGTGCTCCCCGTGAAATGTTTGACGCGGTATGCGCTGGATGCGGTGTGCAGACTCAGGTGCCTTTCAAACCCAACGGCTCCAAGCCCGTTTACTGCAAAGAATGCTTTCAGGCCAGCCGCTCCTTTTATTAAGGGCAGCCGCTTTAATAAGCAAAAAGAGACGAAGCGCGATCTTCGTCTCTTTTTTATTGATTTTTAAACATTGCACAGCCAATAAGAAATACCCCCTGCTTCCCGAAGGAAACAAGGGGTAAAAGCTTTATGGATTTCCAGCAGTAGCGCTCGTTACCTGATTAAACTTCCGCAACCTGTGGCTGCTTGTTTGATAGGTTTTGAACAATACCGGGCTCTCGAGATTCCACAACCGGATGAATTTTCCAGGCCAAGCCGGTGAATTGCATTACTTTAATCACACCGTAGGTCAGGTCAAATTCCCACCAGCGATGACCACTTTTGGCAGCACTGGGATTGGCGTGGTGGTTGTTGTGCCATCCTTCCCCGAAAGAAAGTAAGGCCACCCACCAGATGTTGCGGCTATCATCTTTGGTTTCGTAATTCCGGTACCCCAAAACGTGAGTTACTGAATTAACGAACCAAGTGATATGCCACACCCAGGCAATTCGGAAAAACCCGCCCCAAACAGCCATGGAAATGGCGGTTTTCAAACCACCCATCCAGTAGCCGAGGCCGAACAACAAGGCGATAAAGCCCAGATTAATCGGCAGGAAGAACTTTTCCAGAAATTTTGCCCAGGGATCATTCACCAAATCCGGGATAAAACGGGCCAATAAAACCGGATCTCTGGAGCGACCGTCATCGTACAGCAGCCAAAGCATGTGTGCCCAGGCAAAACTAACACGAGGACTGTGCGGATCCATCTCCTGGTCGGATTCCCGATGATGTAATCGGTGTGTAGCAACCCACCATGCGGGATCGCCTTCCAGAGAAAGCGTTCCGCATAGCATCAGAAAATATTTCACGATTTTATGGGTTTTGAAGCTACGGTGACTCAACAACCGATGGTAGCAGAGCGTAATACCGAGACATCCTGTTGCAAACATCATCACCACAAAGGAAACAAATCCAGGCCAGGTAAATGTAAATGGAGCGGCCAGAGCCAAACCATGAACAACAACCAGGGCAACCAGCATGTGTACCCGAAGGTGCGATTGTTTAACCCGTTGAGGTAGCAGGGACATTCAAAAAATCCTTACGCTTGAACGTAAAACAAACGAATATGTTACTAGGCTTCAGGATTTGGAGAGGAAACAGGCTGTGGCGCTGTTTGAAAAGCAACCGCAGGCTGAGTGCCTGTACCAGGGGCAGCAGGACGAGGACCAGCAAAGCGGCGACGCTTATCGGTACTCTTTTTACGGTATTTGCGAGCGTTCTCAAGATTACGCAGCGCTTTCTCTTTCTTCTGGTTGTTTTTTGCCATTTGGCGTCACCTTTAACCTTTTCTTCGACGGTTTAGTAAGAGTAGTTGTTTGTGCGAGAAGCCTGGAAGCACTCGCGGCAGTAAACAGGCTTGGAGCCGTTGGGCTGAAAAGGTACCTGAGTCTGCACACCACAACCGGCGCAAACTGCGTCAAACATTTCACGAGGAGCGCCGCCGCCGAAGCCGCCGCCACCACCGTAACCACCACGACTGCCGCCGCCACCGCCGCCACGGGCTTGTTTGGCTGCATCACGGCAAGGTTTGCACTTCCCAGGTTCGGAAAAACCTTTAGATTGATAAAAATCTTGCTCTTCCTGAGTGAAAACGAAGGAAGTGCCGCAAGCTTTACAAGAAATATCTTTGTCCATTAGGAATAACGCCTCTTTACTATTGATTGAAAGGATTGTAACGAAGTATAAGCTTTAATTCGAATTATCCGGATTCTAAAAAACCTTGGCGGACCTCGGATAAAGGCGAATAAAAAAGCCTAAATCGTATTTCGAACCTGAGCTCACGAATATTATGCCCCTTCCCGGGGGAATGTTCAAGTTTTTAAAATCAGCAAGTTCAATAACAGCAGAGCCAATCCACAGACCTGAAGCCGCTGTCAAACCATTTGCCCCCGATTTAAGAAAAAATATAATCATCCCTACAGCCCACTATCCAAAAGAAAGTATTTTCCCGGCAGTGGCTTTGTAGCGATGAAATCAACGGGCGCTGTTGCCCAGCCCACCCCACATTGGGCGATATTGGATCCTCTAGCAATGCCCGGTGTCATTATTACGATTTGTAAACTAAAACGCTTTCAACCATTCGCTCAAAATCTTGTGAAAGGCCTTGCCTCGATGGCTCATCAAGTTTTTAGATTCTGGACTCAACTCGGCCACCGTTTGACTAGCCGGACGTCCTGCCGCATTAAGAGGAACCATAATCGGGTCATAGCCAAAGCCGTTCAGCCCTCTGGGTTCCGTATCAATCATCCATAACTCAACGCTTTCCAGAAATTCTATGCGTTGTTGTGAATCCGGGTGCCACAGCACCATGCCGCAACAGTAACGGGCCTGCCGGTTGGATTGTCCTTGCATCAGCTGAAGTAGCCCGTAACACAGATCACTATTGGTGATGCCTGCTTCCGTTACCCGATCCAATGGCCCCCGATTGGGGAACGACTGCCCCAGAAGCGTTTCCCGAATTTCGGGAGTAAGCCAGCGGTTGGAATGCAAGCCTGGAAAGGGGCTAAGCCCATAAAAACCATCCAGGGCATCTACCACCAGGCCCGAATCCTCAGCCAGCACCCACCCCCCGGACACCACCGGCGGGGTGCTTTGCGCTTTAATGAGGGCATTCTCCAGAAAACTGCTCCCTGTCTCCTCAATATCGCCCACCGTGTGGTTGAGTTGCAGACGAATGGGCGAGTTTTGCAGACTCAACCATTGCTCCAGTTCCAGACGCTTCCCCTCATTGCGGGTGGCGAGCGTAATGATTGTCTCAGACATCCGGGCTTAGAACTCCTGCTTCACACAAATCCAACCGTAACGGGGATAACGATAAGTCACAAACGAGGTGGGCAAAACGCCCAAAGGGTAAATTTCCAGCGCATAATGCTCAGCCGCTTGCTCCCAGAGACGTTGCTGGGCTTCCGCCTCCCATTCCCCCTGATTGACCACCAGCAAAACCCCACCGGGTTCCAGTAACCCCAACACATGCAGCAATAACAGGTGAGGCTGAAAATAATGCAAAGGAAGCCCCCAGGCCAAATGCGGATTCTTCAATACAAATGGCAAAAAATGACTGACGATATGCGCCGTGCGCCGCCAATGCAAAACATCCATCTCGTGATACTGAGCATGGGGCAAGGGCTGTATATACGCGTTGGCAGCCTGACTGCGGGTGGTGAAATCCTGATAGCGCCTGTGGGCATCCAGTTCCACACCATCCAAACGATAAGCGCCCTGAAATTGCTTGCGAGAAAACGCATCCAGCGCATCCACATAAGCCCAGTTCTTAGCCCCCACATCCAGCCAATTCAGGCAGCCTGATTGACTCAAGCCCCTAAACGCCTGTGGCAGGGCCTGATAAAAAGCATCCAGCCATTCCAGATAGGTCAGGGCCTCCAGCACCCTTTGGCTGCTGGCCCGCTGCTGGAAAGAAGACAAATCGTATTCCCCCAACAGTCCACGGGCTTTGGATAAGGACTCTGGATGCCTCAAGGTCAACTCCAGAGAGGAGCCCGCCACCTCTACAAAGGGCAAAGGCTGCCAGTTTAAGAAATTACGCAGCGCAAACCCCAGCTGATTGCCACCCGATTGCATAGCAAACCGGCAAGACTCTAATAAACGACCGGCCTCAAGCACGATTTCAATCCTGCTTCCTGCTTCACAACAGAGGCTATTATAGCCTGAAGCGTACGGTTCAGGCTAGTTGGGCTGAATGGGTGAGCGCAAAGCCATCAATTCCTGCTGGGCTTGTTGTCTGGCCACATGCAATTGCTGTAGACCCTGCATCTCGCCTTCCCGGTTGTAATCAATGGCGCTCATCAGGCACATCAAGGCAAGGGCGGCAATAAGGGTAATCTCTAATGGCGAAATTTTCAGATCCAGAATTCCGTCTAAAAAATGATTGCCGTAGTCTTTCAAAGACTTCATGTGCCTAGCCAAGCCTTTCTTTATTAAAAATGTGATGGATAGCATTGCCAGCTAATATTGTTTTAAAGATGAATGGAGGTGATGATGGCCCGTACAATGGACATTAGCGCGAATTTCCGGATCGAACAATGGCATTAAAAATGAACAATCAAATGGATTAAAAAACACTCACCGAAAAACAAAGGAAAACCATTCATTTCTTAAGTGGTTCTATTTATGATTATAGCGGCTGTTTCTGCAGAGTGATAGTGGTCTAAAAGAAATATTCTGTTAAGATTTCTATACCCTCTACCCTTTAATTTACCCATTCCTACGCAATGATGGAACCCCCCACCCGAATGAATTTTCCGATCATCCGAAAGAGAAGACTTCGCAAAACCAACCTCCTCCGTGAAGCGGTAGCGGAAACCCACCTGCGCCCGCAAGATTTTATCTACCCCCTGTTTATCAATGACGAGCGACATAGCCGGATTCCGGTTAACTCTATGCCCGGTGTCTTTCAAAATTCCGTGGATAACGCGGTGATTGAAGCCGGAAAAGCACTGGAAGCAGGCATTCGATCCGTACTGGTTTTTGGCGTTCCAGCCGAAAAAGATCAGGAAGGCTCCGGGGCATGGTTTGAGCAAGGCGTGGCCCAACGGGGCATTCGTGAGCTCAAGCGACAATTTGGCAAGGACCTGATTGTAATTGCCGACACCTGCCTCTGTGAATACACCAGTCACGGGCATTGTGGCGTATTGCTGGATGGTCGGGTACTGAATGACCCTTCTTTAGAACTGTTAGCCCGCGCCGCCGTGGCCCAGGCGGAAGCCGGAGCGGATATCATTGCCCCCTCAGACATGATGGATGGCCGGGTTGGGTACATCAGAGATTCTTTAGATGACGCGGGCTATGACGATACGCCCAT
This sequence comes from Vampirovibrio sp., assembly GCF_041737375.1. NCBI lineage: Bacteria > Bacillati > Candidatus Melainabacteria > Vampirovibriophyceae > Vampirovibrionales > Vampirovibrionaceae > Vampirovibrio > Vampirovibrio sp. Next base: position 44,873 of record NZ_JBGSRV010000008.1, on the reverse strand, counting down.
TATGGCCTATTCCGCCAAGTATGCCAGCGCTTTATACGGGCCTTTCCGGGATGCCGCCGAATCCACCCCCGCTACCGGCGATCGCAAGGGCTACCAAATGGACCCCCGAAACGCTAGAGAAGCCCTGGAAGAGGTGGCTTTAGACATTCAGGAAGGCGCCGACATTGTCATGGTCAAACCCGCGCTGCCTTATCTGGATATTATTTGTCAGGTTCGAAAAATGACCAACCTGCCCGTGGCGGCCTACAATGTGTCCGGGGAATACAGCATGGTTAAAGCGGCTGCCGCCAACGGCTGGCTCGATGAACGTGCCACTGTGCTGGAGCTGTTAACCGGCATTAAACGAGCCGGGGCCGATTTGATTATTTCCTACCACGCCATGGATGCCGCACGCTGGCTGTCGGAAAGCACCTGAAAACCCAGGCCAGCACTGCGTTTTTTTTCAAAATGGCTCAAAAAAACATGCGCCCTAAAAAACTGGAAACCGGTAGCGGCAAATAACGCAATACAGGCGCAAAACTTTGTAAACAAGCTATTTTTCGGGCCTGCTGCCTGTACTTGCACCAGATTGGGAAAACATAAATGGTGGCCCCTTTTAACGGCTTTTGCTGAGCCTGACGAGCCTGTTCGCGTCGCTGTTTGTCATAAGCCTGCCACTCGCTTGCCGAGCAAAGGTGCATGGACAATTTATCCACCAAACGCTTCCAATCCACAGAGTCTGGCAGGTAATACCCGGCCAGACTCCTGCGACGCAAACTTCTTGCGGTTCTTGAACGTGAACGCATGAATCTTCCCCGCTCTTTGGGAGCATAAACAGCCCTTTAGGCACGATAAATTAACCAACCGATGATTCAGTCCAGAATTTTAGCAACCCGGTCTGGGTGCGAATTCCAGTGTAAAACGATGCCTCAGGCTCGCCTATTCCCCGGTTTGGTAATTTTCAGGTCAAACACCCATGCTCAAGCACCAAAGCTTATAGCAACTTTGAGCTGGCTTATCAGGGGCAGTCAGCCAGATTAAACATAACCTTGACGCATGGCCAACACAGCGGCTTGAGTTCGATCATCCACGCACAATTTTTGCAAAATACTATGGACATGCGCCTTGGCAGTGGCCTTGGTGATGGTTAAGGCTTCAGCGATTTCCGGGTTGGACAGACCGTCCACAATCAGCCGCAGCACTTCCATTTCACGAGCCGTCAAAGGGCAATCCGAGGCGGTCGAAGAATCGGAAGCGGTGGACGCATTACCCGAGGGCAATCCGGGTGGACCACCCTGAAAACGGCCCAACACCATGCGGGCTACAGCGGGATCTAACCAGGCAGTCCCTTCTTTAACCGCTTCAATGGCCGCGGTCAGGGCATCGATCGAAATCCCTTTCATGCAGTAAGCATCCGCCCCGGCGGAAAGGGCCGCAAACACATCTTGCTCATTATCCTTGGAGGTCAGCATGATAATTCGGGTGCCGGGGTGCGCTTTTTTAATACGCTGAGTGGCCTCTACGCCATCCATTTCAGGAAGCCCAATATCCATCAGAATCACATCCGGCTGCACGGTATCGGCCTTGGAAACGGCTTCCAGTCCATTGCCCGCTTCCCCCACCACCTCAATGCCTTCGTTTTTTTCTAATAGCATTTTCAGACCCACCAAGGTCATCTGGTGATCTTCCACGATTAAAACCCGTGTTTTCATCAACGCTCGTCTCTATCTGCTGACTCTATCTTTATTGTATATTACATCCGCTTTCAAGGGCCGTTTTCTTGAGCTCAACCTGGGCTTAACTTGGGCTCAACAATGAATCGTAGCGCTACGCTCAAAAAAATAGCGCCAAACAGGCTTTTTGACCTGCTGAAACACTTCAGCCCGGAAAGCTCAAGGCTTATATAAAATGCCAGTGGCCGGGTCAATTTTGTATTTATCGGGCGAAAATTTACCGATGCTCACCAATCGCACTGTCCCATTGGGGTCCACCTGAAATTCAGCCGAGCGACCGGTGGAAGGAATGTTGAGCAAAAACCGGGAATCATTCCGAATCAACCGCGCATCGCCCTTGTGACTGTATTTTTGGCCAATACTGGCCCGTGCGGCGGTCAACACCATCTCATAATGATCGTCTTTGAACTCCGCAGGCTTCATATCCAGCCGGGTAGCCCCCTGAGTCACCACCGATTGCAAGGTGGCCTGAGCGGTGATCACCATCTCGGCATCCCGCTCTTCGTTTGAGCCGCCAAACGAAACCATGGCAAAAATGGATAACACCGCAATCACGGCGATGACCAAAACCGTTTCAACCAAATTAATACCAAAGGGGGCCAAATAGTTGGGAACGCTGGGCTTCATGAAAAACTACAAACTCTCTTCCTGCTTCAGGCATTATCAAACGGGCGTTTCTAAAACCGTTTATCCAGCATCCATACTGATTTGAAGCCAGCATGGCTGAGAGATACATTTTACCTTTATTATACCGGAGTTTTAAACGCTCAAAATGCCCTACTTAACCGATTTGAGTTTTCAGAAGCGGCACTGAATTTTCTAACTAAAATGAGGGGCCACCCCGACTTTGCAAGGGTGGCCCGACACGGCTTCAGTCTGTTAATGACAAACTTACTGATTTTCAATTTCAATTTTGACCCGACTGGCTTTTAAAGCGTTTTGATAATCACGACCCAATTGCTCGACCATGCGATAAGCAAATTTCTTGCTGTCTGGCTGAAAGCTGAACCGAATCAAAGGGCAATGCCGATACACCCTAGCGGTTTGCCAAAGCACCGGACCATCAACCCCATGGGTCACTTCGGCCCGAATCCGGTTACACTTGAAATCAACGCATTCAAATTTTAAAACGCCCTGGCCCGGAGAACTGTACTCAAACCGGGTATCGGCCTGCAAGGCAGCCCGAGCGTATTCCGTAATTTCGGGTGGCACGTTCTCCCGGAAAGCCGAAAAACTGGCTTTCTCCAACCCGAAGACATCAAAGGAACGCAATCCGGCCAGAGAAGGAGGGGAAAACTCACGGGAAAAATTTGAAGGGGTTGAAGCAGCAGCAGGATCGACGTTGGGCAAACTTTCCAACGCAAAAGCGCAGGCCGTAGAACCGCCCACCCAAACACCCAGCGAAACAACCAGAGCCAAAAATTTAACTGGCGCCATCAATCCTGCGCTCCATTTTTTAACAGTCATTGTCCTCATTACTCCGTATTTTCAATTCACACGCCCATACCCAAAAACAAAAGCTCACCTTACAAGGGATATGCCACCCTTGCTCCCATATCAACTGCTCAGCTCAAATCATGCATTGCCATTGCAATCAACACGCCTCAGGGCCTAACCCAATATCCCGCCCACAGCACCCGTATCACTATTATCCGTGGTGGATGAGTTATTGGTATTGTTTCTTTGCATGGCTACTAAAGATTGCTGCATGGTCTGGAATTGCTGCAACATCAACTGCATCATGCGTTGATTGTAGCTTTGAAAATTATTGTTATAAGCCAGCAAATCCTGTTGATACTGGGTTTGCGCGGCGCTGTCCGTCAAATCAGCGGGTGGGGTGGGAGGCGTGGGCGGGGTTAAGCCACCCAGCACATTTCTAAAAGAACCACCGGCCAGGTTTTGCGCCTGCAAGTCCGCAATGGGGTCGGATTTAAGGCCTAACTGCTGCGGCGTTACGTTCACACCGGACTGTTTCAGGATTTGAAGTTGAAATATTTTAACGGCCTTGCCAAAACTCATGGCTATCCTCCACGTTCAGAAATATCGGGATATCCACTCCTTCGACCAGAAATCCCTAAACTTCAATTGAAATTTTTTGAACCCAACTGCGGTGTGTTATTGATCAGGGTAAAGACTTTCGTTCCCAAAGCAACTCAAGATCCTCATCGTTATAATAGGAAGAAATCAATGAATGGGAATTCCGCTAATGCCAACCCTTGCCGACCGTCATATCCGTAAATTGAATCCCGCCACAGGCCAACTAATCGCCGACTATCCCGTGGCCTCGGAAGCCGAAGTGGAGGCCGCCGTGCTTCGGGCTCGGCTGGCGCAAGGCCAGTGGCAGAAAATATCCCTTAAAAAACGGGCCCATGGCTTAAAAGCCATGCGCAACCGGCTGTATCAACAGGCCCATAAGCTGGCCGAAATAATTAGCCGGGAAACGGGCAAACCCCTCGGAGATTCTCTGGAAGCCGATATCGCAACCGCCCTGAATGTACTGAGCTACTATGCCGAAATTGGCCCTCAACGCTTGCGGCCCAGCTTAATTCAACCCGATCTCCTCTCACTGGTCACCGCACGACTGCACCATCAAACCTGGCATCCGCGAGGAGTCATCGCCATTATCGCCCCCTGGAATTTTCCGGTAGCCATTGCCTGCAGCGGTATTGCCGCCGCCCTGATGGCCGGAAACAGCGTTGTTTTAAAGCCCAGCGAACTCACCCCTGAGTGTGGAAAAGCCCTGATTGCAGTGGTTCGAGACGCCCTGAGCGCCTCGGGCCTTGACCCGGAAATCGCTCAAATAGTGATAGGCGATGGCGCCACCGGCGCTCAGTTACTGGCCCAGCCGATTGACGGGGTTATTTTTACGGGCAGTCGGCGCACCGGGCAGTTAATCGCTCAACAGGCGGCAGAACGAGATTTGTGGTGCAGCCTGGAGTTAGGCGGCAGTGACGCCATGATCATTCTGGAAGACTGTGATTTAGACAAAGCGGCCAGCTATGCACTGTGGGGGCGCTTTATTAACGCGGGCCAAACCTGTGCCGCCGTCAAGCGCCTGTTGGTGCCTGCCCGACATGAAGCCGCCTTCCTGAAACTACTGGCAAGCAAAATGCAGCGCTTGCGGGTTGGTTCGCCCGATCAGCCAGACCCTCAGGTAGGCCCCCTCATTAACGAGGCCCAGCGCACTCTAATTCACGAGCAAGTGCAAAACGCCATACAGCAAGGCGCTCAGCTACTGCAGGGAGGACATCACTTGCCAGGCCCCGGCTTTTTCTACGCCCCCACCCTATTTACCCAAGTGCCGCCCAGCGCCCGTATTTTGAACGAAGAGTGCTTCGGCCCGGTATTGCCCGTCATCCCTTATGACACCATTGAGCAGGCCGTGCGCATGGCCAATGATACCCCCTTTGGGTTAACCGCCAGCGTTTTTGGCCCCCCTTCTCAGGCCCGGCAAGTGGCCAGCCTGCTGCATTGCGGCACGGTGGTGATTAATGATGTTGGGCCCACCAATTACGCCCTGCCCTGCGCCCCTTGGGGCGGCTGGAAACACAGTGGCTCCGGCGTTAGCCACGGGGCAGCCGCCTTAACCGATTTGAGCCGCCTGCAAGTCCTCAGCGAGAATTTGATGTATGGCATCCCCTTTATGAGCAAGCCCCTTTGGCATTTTGGAAAGCCCGCTCAATCAACGAAAGACCGGGCTAAAACCGTTTTAGCCTTGGCTGGCAGACAAAACGCCCTATGGCACCCCAAACGGTGGTGGCCCTTTTGGACCCATCGATCCGCCACCAAATTTTAAAGCAAACATCATGGCATCCCTCGGAGCCAAGCAATGCTTGCCCTCCCTGCTTTCATCAACAGCTGGCTTACTGCTGGATTTTTGTCTAAAAAGAGTTCCTTTGAGACGTTTAGCTCAAAAAAGGCTTCTTTCGGATTTATGTTCAAAAAAAGGTTTCCTTTCGGACTTTAGTTCAAAAAAAAGGTTTCCTTTCGGAAACCTATGTTCATCACCTTTTTTGTAGTCTTTTTAATTTAATTTTTTCAGCTTGATGAAAGCACCCTCCAAACCAGGAAAGGCTTCTAAGCAAAGAGAATGTAAATGTAAAACCCCTAATTGGCCGTTTGCAAAGCCCTTTAAATAGATCGAGAGAAATGGATTGCCCACTTATTTAAAAGCTATGAAACCAAACCCATGAAACCCGACCATTCAATTAAATACTAAAACCCAAGTCAGTTCTAATAGGTTTAATTGTCCTCGCTCAGGATTTAAAGTAAACCCCCTGTAACAAAAATATTAAAGTGTTCTATTCTCTCCAACCCAAAAACCAAATAAAGCTATCAGCACAAAACAACTTATTTATTAAAATTTGAATTAAAACCCAAAAAGGTCCCCATTTTTTTTAAACTCACCTCAAAAATCAGCGGGCAAACCGCTTTTTTACACCCCTACACCCTGAAAACCAAAGCGCATGTTAACAGGATCGATCCAAATCCTGATCCCGCAAGGCTTTTCAGAGCGTGTAGATCCAGAACCCGATCAGAGAAAGGGCTTTGCTTAAAAGGCTCCTACAGGGAGAGGATCTTGAAAAAACTTTGCTGGGTGGGCTTCCCGAAATTGTAAAAGAATATTATGATGAGTTAAGAAAGGTAAAGGTTAGTGGAGAAATCATGAAACCGTTCCTAAAATGGGCAGGCAACAAATTTGCCATTATCGACAGAATCAAGGCTGTTTTGCCAGCCGGAAACCGATTGATTGAGCCATTCGCAGGCTCCGCGGCTGTTTTTTTGAATACCGACTTTGACAGCGCCATCCTCAGCGACGTGAACGAGGACCTGATGACCCTGTACCATTACCTGCAAAAGGATGGTGAGCGGTTTATTGGCTACTGCAACACCTTTTTTGCCAAAGAAATGAATGATTCAGACACTTACTACCAGTTCCGTAAAATGTTTAACAGCCTCACCGATGCAAGACTAAGAGCCGCCTTGTTCCTCTATTTCAACCGCCACGGTTACAACGGACTCTGCCGATACAACAACAAAGGCGAGTTCAACGTTCCTTTTGGCCGTTATACCAAGCCCTACTTTCCCGCTGAGGAAATGGCCCAGTTTCACCGCAAAATTCAGGGTGTCACCCTGTTAAAGCAAGGGTTTGTGGAAACCATGGAAATGGCGCAACCCGGCGATGTCATTTATTGCGATCCGCCCTATGTGCCCCTGACAGAAACCGCCAACTTTACCAGCTACAGCAGCGGCGGTTTTGGCATTAAGGAACAGCAAACCCTGGCTGAGCTGGCAAAAAGCTTGTCTAAAAAAGGCGTCCACGTGGTAATTTCAAACCACGACACCACCTTTACCCAAACCGCTTACGAATCCGCTAAAATTGTATCCTTCCAGGTGCGCCGCTTCATTAGCTGCAAAGGCGATGCCCGTGGACAGGCCAATGAAATGCTGGCCCTGTTTGGGGATGAGGAAATTTTGGCGGGCTAGTTCCGGCAACAGCCTATCCGTTTGAACGCATTGTCTGTGATTACGGCAAATCTATTGGGCTGCGCCCACGGGGCTATTATTGACGGCACGAACCAAAAAGAAACGGACGCCATTGAATTGCGCCCGTTTTAAATCAAATCAGAAATCCACAATTATGTTTGTTTACTATTCTTGAACCACCCGCAAGTTTACGAGTATGGCCTTGATTCTACAAAAATTCGGGCCTGCCGCCCACCTTCAAACAATGTAGATAAAGGGCCGTTTCTCCTTTCACGGGTGTAGAGCCTGTTAAAAGAACCTGCTCAACAGGCATTTTGTGTTGCTGATTGTTCGAGCTAAGATAAGAAACAGAATGGAGACTTTGAGTAACACAAAATACCCATTGCCTGTTTTTATGCCTGTAATTCAAGATGTCACGGATACATCTGCAGGCAAAGGCGACACCAATAGGGACGATTTAGCATGGGCCAACCATTTCCCCAGTTTCAAAAGGGAGCATTCCCGCCAGCATTAAACGGGCTGATGCCCCCTCAGCAACCCTCGCCAGATGGGCCTGTTGGAATGAACCCGCTACAGGCAGCCGCCATGGCCCAAGGAGGGGTTGATCCCCGCATGATGGCCCAAGCGCAACAACAGGTGGCAGACCCCAACGGGGGAGATTTACTGAATATTTTTCCAGGCCCCAAGGAAATGGGGATTGGCATGGTGGCCGGGTTGGGTACCGCTTATGGCTTTTCAGCTCTAATGGGCCAACAGTACAATGGCCCCATTCCCGCCGTCGCAAAATGGCTGGACAACGTTCCGGGTGTTCGAAAACTGACGGACTGGGCTGGCGCCCGTTACCAAAAACTGGGTGGCAAACATCCGTGGTTAAAGGAAGGCCTGTTAACCACCGCCTCCAGCGTCCCCGTGAACCTCTCTAAAGATCCTGCCAAGCTCCAATGGCAAAAGTACGCGCAGAATTCGGTTTCTGACATGGAGAAACGCCATATTGAAGCGATGATGGAAAAATTTCCTAACCGCTTTAATGACAACCTGAAAAAAGCGTATGAACAACAGTATTTGCAGGCCAAAAAGCTGGATATTATTAAAGCCTACAACCAGCACGTTGATAAAAACTTTAAGCAGAGAATCAAAGACTTACCCGCCAATTCCGATGCTTATCAGGAAATCCTGAGAGGCAAAGAAAAACGACGGCTCAAGGCAGATACCCCATTTTTCAACTTTGCTCAAAAAGATGCCCAATGGCTAAAAAACCCTCACAATTTAAATTTTGAAACCACTTTAAATCAGGCCCGTGCCCAGCTGCACTATTTGGAAAACGCCACCCACCCGCTCTCTCCCGATGAAAAACAGATTTTACAGAAACTGCGGGGGCTCAAAGAAAGAATTCGAGGGCTGAAAGGCCATTACAAGCCTGCCTATGAGGCTCAGGCCAAACTCACCGCCAAGCTGGCAGAAGGCAATGTTGGCCCGCTAGGCCGAATGATGGCCCTCAGTGGGCAATACATCCAGCGTATTTTTAACGGGGATACGCTAAGCCTGGGCTCTAAAAGTATTTTCAATGCCAGCCTGCTAGGCCCTCTGATGGCTGGCGGTTTTCTTTTCGGCATGTCCCTCCAAAAGGCCAAAAATGCCAAAGAAGGGGAAAAAACCAGAACCTTCTTCCACGATTTTTTCGGCACCGGCATTGCCAATTTTGTGGGTTGGGAACTGGGGCGTAAATGGTTAAACAGTTCAACCGCCTTTCATAAATTACTGGGTAAATTTGGCACGATGCGCCCGTTTGACAATGCGGTTGGAAGCCGGATACCCATTTTTGGGGAACGCTTTGGCAAAGGCGTCCAAAAACTGCTGGGTGGCGAAGGCAGTCGTTTTGCCAAAGGCATGGGGACTGTTTTCGGCAAAGGTATTGGCGGCTTTTTTGCCCGACTAACCATGGGGGGCTTGGCCACTGAGCTGATTGCCATGTTCGCCATTGGTTCCGCCTTCCAGTTTGGGGGCGAAAAAATAGCGCACCTGATTTTTGGCAAACCCAGCAAGGACAGCTTGGATGGCAAAGGCAAGCAACCCGCCCAGGCACCGCAAGGCATCATCACCCCTCCCGGCATGCAGCCAGCAGGCGGCATGGCCCCTAACCCAATGTCAAAGGCCAGTGTGAACTCTCCTCAAAACCCATTGCAGCCACCGGGCTTTGTGCCTCAAGCCCCAGCGGGCATTCAGCCCAAAGCAATGCCTTCTTTTTCGCTGTCCCCCTCTCAAATTATTGATAACCCGGCCAGCAAACAGATGAAAAGCATGGAAAGCTCGATTATAAGCAACTACGATGGCCAGCAGAAAAAAAGCCACGGGCGCACCAACTATTTTGATCCCAGCACCTTGTAATCCTAAAAACGCCTGAGCTAAACCAAAAACGGCTTTCGTGCTGTTTGGCAAGCGCTCTATTTTGCAAAGCATCTGTGGGTTACAATCGGGCCTGTATTGGTAGGGTTCGGATATTTTGTTTCTCCATGCTGGAACTCTTTCATCAGGCAGGTCAGTGGGCCTCGCAAAAAGCGCAATCCATGCCTCTGCCAATGGCGCAAACGCCCTCGAACAGCGCACCCTATTCAGGCTTTTACAACCCCTCACCCGGTGGTGAACCCGTGTCCCCGCCTTGGGCCATGGGGGCAGACCCTCCAATTCAAACCACACAATCCAAAAGCATCTCCCAAAGTATCGCTGGATGGACGAAGCCTACCCAGCAATTTTTGCAGGACTCAAAAGAAGGGATTCACGCCCTGAGCCAAAAGGCACTGCAACGGCCATGGCTGCAAGCGCTGGTTAACAAACTCCATACCCCAAAAACCCAACCCGAAAACCCTTACCCACCGGGAACACAAGCCTCAAAAACGCACCCACCCAAAAGTAACCCGCTTTCTCAAAAACTGCGCCCCAAAAAAAATTCACCGCAGCCCCACACACCACCCCCATCGCCCTATCGTTCCCGGCAAGTGGTTTTAAAAGATTTCCCCTTCCGCAAGCTGGAAAGTTTTCCTCACTACACGCTAAGCCCGGCAGATATTGCGGAAAGCGTGCAGGCTGAAAAACTAAAAGCGCTCACATTGAGACTGGCCCCTCAAGCCCAAGAGCCTGACAACATTTTTATACCTGTTGATTATCTGGACGTTTAAAACAAGCGCCCTGTAACTGTAAAAGCGCTTCCCAAACGCTTTTATTTTCCGTGCAAAGCCGTAAATAAAAGCGGGGAAATACCGTTCACCAAAAACTGAACCCCAACGCACAGCAGAATAAAGCCCATAATGCGGGTAAACGCCTTCACGATGGTAGGTCCCATGCGGTTCATAATGGTTTCTGAAACCCGCATGGTGATGTAACTGCTAAAGCAGACCGCCATAATGGCCAGCAAGATGACCAGATATTTGAAAACAGAGCCACCCGCGTTGGCGGTCATTCCGATGATAACCGCAATCGCGCCCGGACCACTGAGAATGGGCATGGCCAAGGGTGAAAAAGCAATATCATCATGCTTGTTGGCCTTCTTTTTGGCCTCTTTTTCCTCCACCTCATCCAGGCTGTCTTCCTTGTTTAACATGCCGTAGGCGGAAGTTAAAATCATCAGCCCACCCGCAATGCGTAAGGCGTCAATGGAAATCTGGAAAAAATTCAGGATCAGGCTACCCGTGATAAAAAAGATGCCCAAAATAGCGAAAGCAAACAAAGAAGCCCTGCGAGCCACCTGATTTCGTTTCTCCGAGCTTTGGCCGTCGGTGAGGGTCACAAACAAGGGGGCCGCCATGAGCGGATCCACAATAGAAAACAGGGAAATAAATGTTCCTACAAAGAACATAATCAGGTCATGAAAATTAATGGTGAGCGGAAAATGCATAATGCTTAACCTATAACAAAATTCAGGGGGCCACAACGAAAATAAAGCCTAAACGCAAGCGGGTTTATGCTTCTTCATGAAAACAACCGATCTCCCAAAATTGCCTTGAGATACTTCAGCCTGAAACCGCAAACCCGGCTTGTATTTTAGACAGGTGGGGAATTGCTCGCCACCACACCCTTTGATATGGTTATGACAGGCAGAAAGCCTCCATTCCTGATAGTAAATTTGGATCTTTCGGCCCAGGAACCGCTTTATTCATCACCCCAATGTATCCATTCATTTTTCCACTACCTGCTCGTCAGTGTTTTTTAACTGACAGGTGCCTGTAACGGACCTTATTGGGCTTGGTGAACACAAAGCCTCATGAATCAATGGGGGAAATGACCATGGACCGCTTTCAAAGTACCGTTGAAATTGACGCGCCCGCTCACGCTTGTTATGAAACATGGCACCATTTCGAGCAATTTCCGCACTTTATGACCCATATAAAAGCGGTGGAGCCATTGGAAGAAAAACGATGGCACTGGGTGGTGGCTGGCCCACTCGGCTCTGATGTGGCGTGGGATGCCACCATTGATCGCGATGATCCCAATCGACTGATTACCTGGCACACCGTGGAAGAGTCTCAAATCAGCGCCGAAGGACGTATTCGCTTTGAGGAATTGGATAATCAAAGAACATTGCTACGTTGTGATTTGCAGTATCAGGCACCCGCCGGGCCATTAGGGGAAACCGTGGCCAAACTGGTTCTGAACCCTCAAAAAATGGTAGAGGAAGAGCTGCAAAACTTCAAACATCTAGTGGAAGGCACCAATGTTCCTACTGAAAAAGCGCATGTTGGCAAAACGCTTGAACCAGAGCAGTTTGTGGTATCGGGAGCGGTAGCCTCCAATGCCTTCAACGAAACAGAAGAAACAAGCCCGGCATTGAGCGAAACAGAAGAAACAGGCTATGAGGGTCCTTATGGGCTTGATAACGACGTCAGTGACGCTGTGATTCTGGGAGAAGCGGAAGAACATCTGGAAGCAACACAGACGCTGCAAACGTTGCAAGCCTCAGAAACGCCCTACCTGTCGGAGGAAGGCGCCCTATACAGTGAAGACTTAAGAGACATGCAAGATTTTGGCGACACGCCTAATCAAGAGGACGTTTTTACAGAAAGTCTGGATACGGAGCAAGAAGATATAGAGAGTTACACCGAAGGCATTGACGAAGAAATTGACATTGGGCGAGGCCCTCGGGAAGAAACACTGAAATCGATGGCGGAATCGAAAGAGCCGAAAGCAGAGAGCCAACGGGAACCGTAAAGTTGGCCAAAATTCCATTACAGAATCAACGTCATTTTACAAAATTTCTTTCACCCCACAGAGCGCAACCGTCGGAGGGACTTCTATCATGTGTCTGGCAAAAGATGTAATGACCTCAAACCCCTCAGTATGTCGGGAAGAAAATACCATTATGGATGTTGTTCGGGTCATGAACCGGGAAGATTGCGGGGTGGTACCGGTGGTGGACGCAATGGATCATTGCGTGGGCATCATCACCGATCGTGATATTTGCCTGAAAACCGTACTGGACTATCTGGATCCTGAAGACACCCCGGTGAGCGAAATCATGACCACCCCCATTGTGACCTGCGAGCAAACCGACCCCATTGAAACGGTGATTGCGCGCATGGAAAAAGAGCAAATTCGCCGTATTCCGGTGGTGGACGAAGAGCAATGTCTGGTGGGCATTATTAGCGAAGGGGATTTAGCCAAAAGCGAGGTCAAAGAAAGAGTAAGCGAGCTGGTGGAAGCGGTGGTGCAATAAACCGCGCCCCCCTGCTCGTGTCTCACCCCGGCAGGAATCTCCCGCTATCCCATCAATCAGTGGGAATCAGCGGGAGTTTTTTGCTTGGGAACTATAAAAAGCGATCCCCCCATAACAGAGGCCCTTCAATAGGGCCATAGGCAATAGAGCAATTGCGAAACTCGGGCAACCGTCTGATAAAATCAGGTATCCGTAAAACCAAGGCTGTTCCTGATTTTCCGGGAGATGCTTATGAAAGCGATGATTCAATTTTTAGGGATAGGTGCCGCCATTTATTTCTTTTTCAACCTATTAGTCCCTGCACCCGTTCAACAGTCCAGCTTGAAAACGTCTGAGAAAACCGACATTACCTTCCAACAGGTCACCGCTCAATCCACAAAGGCGTTGATTACCACCGCCGCATTTATGCAGCAGGAAAAAAAACGGCTGTCAGCCAATATGGCCGTCACCCTGCGTAAGCTGGATCAAGGCATCAACCGGCTGAGTGAGGACTTGGCCCACAGCCCCACGAACAAAAAGCAGGAAGTTCAGCAGCACTTACAGGCCCTACAAAGCGATCGCATTCAGGTAACTCAACTGCAAAACAGGCTGACTCCAGCGGAAAGCACCACGCTGGAAACCATAAAAGCTTACTGGCAAGCCATTGACGTTCATGTGAATGCCCACCTGCTGCCTGAAAAAAAATAACGCCTCCAGGCCTCATCCGTGATGAAGGGCCACACCTTCCAGAAAGCCTGGGTGCATCCCACCCCAAGCCTCTGCCGTGCCCGTGTTACAATAGCCCACAACAAGCTCATGAAATCGTGCAAAAAAATAAAGCAGAAAAATCATCCAGAAAGGTTCAACAATCCATGTCCTTATTCAAGCGCAACCGCAACAATGGGTTAGGTTCAACGGCAGTGATTCTGCTTGCTCTTGTCGGCGTCATTATTGTGGCCGGACTGTGGTTTACAGGCAGTTATAACGGATTGGTCAATCAGGATGCGGAACTGGAACTGCGGGCTTCCAACGTGGAATCCCAATTAAAACGCCGGGCCGATTTGGTGCCCAATCTGGTGGCAACCGTCAAGGGTTACGCCAAGCACGAGCAGGAAGTTTATAACAACATCGCTTCAGCCCGAAGCCGCTTGCTGAACGCCGATGTGAATACCAACCCTCAAGAAGCCGCCGCCGCCAATGGGGCCTTTAACGCTTCGCTGGGCCGCTTGCTGGCCATTGCCGAAAATTATCCCCAACTGAAAGCCGACCAGAACTTTATACGCTTGCAAGATGAGTTAACTGGCACGGAAAACCGGATTAACGTGGCCCGTTTGGCTTATAACGATGCCGTAAAAACCTACAACGTTTCAGTCAGAAGCTTCCCCGGTAATATTGTGGCCGGTATTTCCGGCTTTGAGCGCAAGGTGCCTTTTGAAGCCACCGCCAGCGAAAAAGCCTTGCCCAAAGTGGCGTTTTAACCCTACCCCCTCTTTCAGAGCGACTTTTTGAATCGGGATTCAATGGATGGTACTGATTTTATGGCACTCAATTTTCAAAAGAAATGGCGTTTCGCTCTTATAGTTCTGGCGTTGACGAGTTTCAGCCTAAACCTTGCGCCATTTTGCCTATTCAATGCTGTGGCCATGGCTCAAGAAACCACCACCCCCTCCCCCCCTCCTCACCAAGCCGTGGTGGTAGCGGGCCCGGAGGAGGAGGATGAAGAAACCGCCAACAACCAACCGCCCATCAATCAGGTGCCTCCCAAACCCACCGGGCTGACTATTTATGTGAACGATTACGCCAACTTGTTGCAACCGGCTCATCGCAGCACCCTTCAGGAGCAGTTGCAAACGCTGGATCAGGCCGGTATCGCCCAAATTGCGGTGGTGATACTGCCGGATACCGATCAGGAGCTTTCCGCCTTTGCCCCCCAAATTATGAACGGCTGGGATATTCAGCATTACAAGAAAAAAGACGGCTTACTGGTACTGGTGAACGCCAAACGGCTAAGAGAGCATTTATCGGGAAACCGCATTTTTATCGGCACCGGCTACGCGCTGGAAGAAAAGTTACCTGATGCGGTGATTGGCAGAATTCTGGATGAACTGGCCCTGCCCGCCTTTGCCGAGGGAGATTATTCCGGCGGCATTACCCGTGCCACCCTGGCCATTGCTAAAATTTTAGCGGGCGATAAAAAATTAACGGCTCACTACAACACCCCACCCAAAGATGAAGATGGCCTGTGGATGTCCATTTTGATTGTCATGTTTCTACTGTTTATGTTCGTGAATCGCAGAAGCAAACGGGGCGGTTTTTTGGGAGGTGGTTTCTACGGCGGTGGGCTGGGCGGCGGCTTTGGCGGCGGGGGCGGTGGATTTGGTGGCGGCTTTGGCGGGGGCGGAGACTCCAGTGGTGGGGGCGGCGCAGGCCGATAAGTTTTAGAAAAATCCGTCGTAATGCTCCGCCTATTTTTAAAGTCGAGCCAACAGCCCGACTTTAAAAAATGATGATTCTTTTTTCTTAACTACAGTCCCATAAAATCAGGCCCGGAGCCTTCTTCCGTAGGGCGTACCTTCAAATTCACTTCCGGGCAAACGATCTCACAAGTGCGGCATTGCACACAATTTTCAAGGGACATGCCGTGATGACGCAAGCCGGACCTTTCATCCACCCGATGCACTTCCGCCGTGCAATCAGAAACGCAAGGTGTTTCCTTGCCCAGCGCATCATAAGTAGAAATACATTTTATGCAAACATCAGAATTAAACTCATCAATGTGTCTGTTTTCTTCGTGATATTTGGTTCCGGCGTAAAAAACGGCATCGGCCCGAGAGTAGACCGTATCCTTCACAAAGCCCTGGGTGGTAATGGTACGGGGGACTTTAAAATTAGGCACAATGTGCTTGTAATCTTCCTCGTACTTTACCGGCCCCATATCGGTTTTGCCGTCCATCAAATTTTTCAGGCGAAGGGCATCCATTACCGCCGTAACCGGGTTATGGGTTAGCCCCACCGAAACCAGACCCCAATAAGGGTTTCCGGCATCCACTCCTTCCATCACTTTGGGCAAATAGTTGCCCAGCAAGCGCGGGTTTTCCTGCCATGCTTTTCGGAAATAACGACCTTCGTATAAATTTTGACCCACAAAAGAATCCATTACCCGCTGCTGATAGGTGGCCAAATGCGTTTCAGAGAAATTCCCGGACTGGAGCGCCTCATGCAACACTTCTGCCGCTTGCCAGCCGCATTCCATGGATTTATCCACACCGGACAACTGACTGATGTCCAGCACGCCTAAGGCGTCTCCCAGCAAAATGGCGCCATCCACCGCGAATTTTTTGGGCAAGCTGTAATAGCCACCCTCTGGCAGCAGAGCCGCCCCGTATTTCAGCATTTTGCCGTCTTTAATCAGCGATTGAACCCATGGGTGCTTTTTATAATCCTGCAATTTTTGCTGCGGGTTGATATTGGGGTTGGGCGAATCCAGCGAAATGACCATACCAATGGTCAGCTTGCGATCTTTCATGCCATAGATAAAGCCGCCCCCAAAACTGCCATCCACCAAAGGAAAGCCCATGGTATGCCACACTTGGCCCATGTAATCTTTGCCTTCAGGCAGTTCCCAAACTTCCTTTACCCCCACCGACCAAATTTGAGGGGTATCCCGCAAGTGAAAGCGGGAAATAATGTCACGGGACACAAAACCCTTGTCTCCAAAGCAAGTGACCTTGCCGTAAATATTGTCTTCGTTGGTATCCCCGGAGGCTTTTTCCACCACCTGAACACCCACTACTTTATCGCCATCATAAACAATTTCGTGGGCCGAAAAACCGGGGAAAAAATCCATCACCACATTGGGGGTATCCGCCAATTTTTCTTTCAGCTTATTGGCCATCCAATAAACCACATGGCTCAGGGTTAAAACCAGATAGCCTTCTTTTTTCAAGCCCGCTGGCAGCAAAGCGGCAGGAACATCCCACTTGCTTTTGTTAGCCAACACCGAAAACCCGCTTTGGCTGCAAACCGCTTCATAAGGAAAGCCGTTTTCCTGATAATCCGGGAACAATTTTTGAATGACATGGGGCTTGGAAACCGCGCCGCTTAAAATGTGCGCGCCAAACTCCTTGCCCTTTTCCAAAATGGCCATGGTGAAGGACACGCCGCTTTGCTTGGCCAAATCCACCAAATGGTGGGCCAATGCTAGGTTAGACGGACTGCCGCCAACCAGTAATACATCATACTCAATTCGTTCAGCCACAGAGGCCGTGCCTCCCATTACTTGTTAAAACAGTGTTCATTGCCTTTTTACAGCCTAAACCAGCGACTTTTCAGCGCTACTGGCCCCGGCGGATTTGGATGCCTTTAACTGCCGAATCAACTCCGGCAGTACCTGATAAGCATCGCCCACAATTCCCTGATGGGCCACCTGAAAAATGGGGGCCTCCGGGTCCTTGTTGATTGCGATAATCAATCCGGCCTTGTTCATGCCCACCCGGTGCTGAATGGCCCCGGAAATGCCACAGGCAATATAAATTTTAGGACGCACCGTTTTACCGGTTTGCCCAATTTGGTGCTGATACGGAATCCAGCCCGCATCCACCACTTTTCGAGAGGCACCCACAGCGGAATTCTCAAAGCAGGCGGCCAGTTCCTGCAACAGGTTAAAGCCTTCCGCCCCACCCATGCCATAACCACCGGCTACCACCACATCCGCATCAGCAATATTAACGCCCGATTGCACTTCACGCACAATCTCCATCAATTCCAGCCGGAAATCTTCAGGCAACAGATTGACCGGAATATCGCGAATCTCTCCGGTGCGGCTCTCATCCATGGCCAGGGGAAGCATAACCCCAGGCCGGGTGGTGGCCATTTGCGGGTTGTTCCAGGGGCCTAAAATACGGGCCTTTAAACTTTCTCCAAAACTGGGCCGAATGGCGTATAAACAACCGGGATACAAGCCCACTTTGTCTGGATCGGCCTTGTTGGTATGCTCATAGGGGCCAATATCCAGCTCGGTGCAATCGGCGGTTAACCCGGTTTTAAAAAAGGCGGCAATGCGGGGGGCCAAATCCCGTCCGGTGGTGGTGGAACCCAACAGCAAAATATGCGGCGGGGGATTAAACGTTTTTAATAAATCGGTAATCACCCGTTTAAAGGGCAAGGTGCGATAGCCCTGCAATTGAGGGTCATCGGCCACATAAACAATTTCCGCCCCGTAGTGAATTAAGGTGGTTGCCAAATCCCGTACCTGATGGCCCAACAAAATACAGGACAGTTTTCCGCCCAGCTTGTTGGCCAAATCACGACCGGCGCCCAATAGCTCCAAAGTAACCGGCTGAATTTGCCCATCTACCTGCTCAGCAATCACAATCACTTCTTTGTTAGAAGGAGTTATAATTTCCCGCAGCGGCTCTGGCTCAGGCTTTTGGGCCGGGGCCTCATGATCCGCAGCCGGTGAAGCGGAAGCCTCGGATTCCTTGGGGGCGATGTATGAATTTTCACTTTTGGGTTCATCTGGACTCATAACTTGGCAAATTCCTTGAGATTGGTGGTCTGCAACACGTCACGCACCATATGCTCAATAGGCTCTCCCTGATGCACTTTACAACTGCCGCCAATTTCAGACACCTTGTCTGTTTTGGCCACAATGGTTGGGGAGCCTTTTAAGCCACACAGCACCGGATCGGCGCCCACATCATCCAGCGTAACAATTTTAATAACCGCGTTTTTAGCTTCTTCATCGCGCAGTAACTGCTGAACACGGCGAGCCCCACGGATATGCTTGTACTCCAGCGGGTGATAAGAATTGGCAACAGTTAACATGGCTGGCATGGCCATTTTGACCCACTGATAACCGCCCTCGATCACCCGGCGGGCAATCACCCGATCGCCTTCAACCCGAAAATCTTCGCAATAACTGGTTTGCGGCAAGTCCAAACGTTCAGCAATTTGCGGACCCACCTGAGCGGTATCCCCATCGGTGGTTTGCAAGCCGCAAAACATTAAATCCGGCACACCCAAGTGCAAAATCACTTTATGCAAAGCGTAAGCGGTGGCCAGGGTATCGGAAGCGGCCAACCGGCGATCGGACAGTAAATAACCCATATCGGCCCCATGCTCAATGGCCTCCAGTAAAATTTCACCAGCCAGCGGCGGCCCCATGGAAATGGCAGTCACCTTGCCGCCATAAAGCGCTTTGGTGTGCAAGGCCGCCTGCAAAGCGTAACGATCAAACGGATTCAGCATGCGCTTGGCCTTGGCCCGGTCAATGGTGCCATCCGGGTTAATACCGGCCTTGGCGGATTGATCGGGAACCTGCTTGATCAGGACAAAAATATTATTGATATGAGACATCATGACTAAAACAACGCCCTGCTACTTAAATGTACTTATCGTTTTGAAGCCTAAAAACCGCTAAACGCAGGCTTTATATTCAGCTCAAACCTAACTCGGAACCTCGACTCCACCAACCGGAATTGCCAGACAAGCGCTAAAAACCGGGGATCAACTATAGCCTACCAATGAAAGCGGATTGAGTCAATTTCTATTCTCAAAGTCGCCTGAACGGGCTTTTGTAAAACCAGAACACCTAGCGCAACGTGAAAAATCGAACCAGTCGGATGAGTTTTTCCGGCACACTGAGGGGCAAACCCAATTTTCGCTTCAGCTGCAATCGAAACAACCGGGTTCTTCGACGTAGAGGCACTGGGTAATCACGGGTTTTTAAAAAGGCTTCCAGTTTTTCATAATGATCGATGCGGCTTTGTCCATCCACCGCCAACGACTGAATTTGGCCCGCCTGCGACATGGGCAAACGTTGATAAACCTGGGGCACCGCATCAAAATAAGTCACCCAGTCCAGCGAGACCATGGCCCACTGATGCCACAGGGCCGCCCCTCCCAATCTGGTGTCAAACAGACCGGTTCGCTCAAAGCAGCTTTTTCGCAAAATAACACCAGATGAAGGCATCAAATTTTCTTTCAGCAGTTCAGAAAAAAGACTGCGGGCAGGATAAAAAAGAGAGCGGGCAGGCAGACCACCATTTTTTTTAGGTGGCATATATTTTTCATAGGGAACGCCATTGGCATCAATGCATTGCACCCGGCAAAAAATCAGGCCCAGTTGATGGGCCAATACAAATTGGGTGACATAATCCTGAAGCACCTGAGTGGCGCTAAGCGCATCAGAAGCCGAAATCAACCACAGCAGCTCCCCTTTGGCTTGCTCCAGCCCATGATTATAACTGGCCAGCTTGCCCACCGACTGAGACTGGGGCAGATAACGAACCCGAGAATCGGCCAAGCTCAGCGCCTGCGTGATGCGGGGTGTCTCATCGGTGGAGGCGTCATCCAGAATCAGAATCTCAAAGTCGATAAAGTTCTGATCCAGAATTGAACAGACGCATTGCTGAAGATAACGCCCCTCGTTGGCGCAATAAACCAGAAAAGACACAACAGGCTGCAAGGACATCATCTGGAATGGCCTCCCAAAAACCCTACGGATTGGGCTTTTAGTGTAGGGCAAACCCGTGCCTTTTCCAATGCCTGACCCGGCAAGTGCTGAGGGTGGTTTCAAAAGAGTCGTTTCAAATGTGACAAAATATTAAACGCCTCTGCTGAAAGGCACGTTATGGGCTTCAGCATTCTTTTACAGATAACGCTCACACTTTCTGAACCAATGAACTCACCCTATGGATGGCCTATGAACATTGCTCAAGCAGTCATTTTGAATCATGTTATAGCACCGGCCAGAAAAGCGGGCTCACCGGGGGCAGGCAATTTGCGGGCTTTATCCACCCCCGTGTTTGGCAACGCAAAAACACAAATCACCAATCCGTTTAGCTTGCTCTTTGGGAAAATTCACCAGTGGTTTACCCGTTTTTCTGAAACAGCATTGGGAAAGCGCATTGTTCAATGGCTGAAAAAATTAAACAGTTTTTTGCAAGCCCCTAAAAAAGAGCCGCCCAAGCCCGCCCCGCCCACCCCGTCAACACCGCCCACCCCTAGCGCCCCACCCATGCCAGCGCCTCCCACACGGCCAAGCCAACCACCCGAAACGGGCCCGGCCAAACCGGTAGGGGAACCAACTACGGCATCCACACCAACGCAAGAGCCGGTTGCGCCGGTGCATGAAGCGCCACCTGAGCCTAGCCCCAGTGCGATGGTTCTACCACAACCCATAATAACAACTTACGAAGAACTGCTCTCCAAATCCAAAGCGCTGTTGAGAGCGCAGAAGGGGGTTGATTACGACAGGTTGTCGTTGCCTGCCCTCTCCGAAAAACACCTGACCTTTCAGGAGATCGAAAAGCAGCTTATTCATCAGGAAGTACGCTTGTGGAATGAGAAGGCCCGGCTCAAGGCTTTAAAATTTGATCACCGGGAAACCCTGAAAGCAGCAAGCTCTCGCTACAAACGGCTGAACAAGCAACTCACCGAGCAGCCAGAAAGCGGAAACGCCCTGCGGCCAGGAGTTGAAGCCCTCATGAGGCGTGAACTTCAGGATCAAAAATCACGGATTATAGCGCTCAAAAAAGTAGTGGCCGTTTTGGATCGTAACCTGACCAGCTACGAAACCGCCTACCAAAATATGGAACAACAGCTCCACAAGCTAACGCTTGAAATCGAGCGAATCAAACCGTGGATTGAGGTTAAAACCATGCTTCAAGAACTTCAGCCCTTACCCAGCACCCTGCACTAGACGCTTTTAGTGGGGCAAGTGGCAGGCTGGATAATTGGCAGCAGCCATAAACCCGTTAAGCCATCACCGGGTTTAGCTCGCTTAAATAAGATTGCAGGCTACGCACCCCAAACCGGGATTGTTGCCGGGATTCAATGCCTTCCGCCAAAGCCTTAGCCCCGCCAATGGTGGTGACTAATGGCACCTGAAATTCCAGCGCCGCCTTGCGGATATAAGAATCATCCAGCATGGCTTCTTCCCCAATGGGGGTGTTAATAATCAGGCTAATGGCGCCTTGCTGGATTAACTCTTCCACATTGGGAGAGCCTTCATGCTTTTTCTTCAGCGTTTCAACCGATAGCCCGGCATCCCGGAAAAACTGGGCGGTGCCTGCCGTGGCGGTCAGCTGAAAGCCCAACTGGCACAAGTGCTGAGCCACCGGCAGGGTTTTGGCTTTATCGCTATTATTAACGCTAATAAACACACTGCCCGACAGCGGCAACTTGTTGTTGGCCGCCAACTGGGCTTTAGCAAAGGCAATGGCAAAGGTGTCATCAATGCCCATCACCTCGCCGGTGCTTTTCATTTCCGGCCCCAACTTGGGATCGCTGCCCTTGAACTTGTTAAAGGGAAATACCGGCACCTTCACCGCAACATGCGTGGGCTGCACCTTGGGCAACAAGTTTTTCACAGCGGACAACGGCTCGCCCAGCATCAAGCGGGTGGCCATCTGAATCAGCGGAATGCCGGTGGCCTTGCACACAAACGGCACCGTTCGGCTGGCTCTGGGGTTTACTTCCAATACATACAACTGGCCGTCTTTCAGAGCGAACTGAATATTCAGCAAGCCCCGAATTTTAAGGGCCACCGCCAGCCGGTGGGTGGTTTCCTCAATTTCGTCCAGCATTGGGGTAGAAATGGTTTGAGAGGGCCACACACAAGCGCTATCGCCACTATGCACACCGGCATGCTCAATGTGTTGCAGTACGGCAGCCACCAGGGTTTCCGAGCCATCAGAGACAGCGTCTACATCCACCTCCATGGCCTCTTCCAAAAAGCGCTCCACCAGCACCGGATAATCCGGCTCCACATGCACCACCTCATTCAGGTAGCGCACCAGCCGCTCTTCACTGTAAAAAATTTGCATGGCCCGACCACCCAAAATATAACTGGGACGGGCAATCAACGGATAACCAATGCGGCGGCTGATGGCCAGCGCATCCGCCACCGAGCGTGCGGTTCCCGATTCCGGCGAACGCAAGTTCAACTGGGCCAACACCTGGCCAAAGCGTTGGCGATCCTCGGCCAAATCAATGCTGTCCACGCTGGTGCCCAGCAAATGATAGCCCGCATCTTCCATGGGTTTGGCCAACTTTAAGGGGGTTTGGCCGCCCAGTTGGGCAATCACGCCCAACGGTTTTTCCTGGTTGAGGATATTCAACACTGTATCCGGTGTGAGCGGCTCAAAGTACAGCCGATCGCTAATGTCATAGTCGGTAGAAACGGTTTCCGGGTTGGAGTTCACCATAATGGCCTCATAACCCAGCGATTGCAAGGCCATGGCCGAGTGAACACAGCAATAATCAAACTCAATGCCCTGCCCAATGCGGTTGGGGCCTCCGCCAATAATAACCACCCGTTTTTTGTGGGGGTCACCCGCCTTGGCTTCGTTTTCGGTGCTATGGCTGGTGGAGTAATAATAGGGGGTAAATGCTTCAAACTCCCCGGCGCAAGTATCCACGGCATTAAACACGGGCTGGGTGCGCAGCGCCGCCAGTTGCTGGCCCAAAGCCGGGGAAATTCTGGGCAAAACCGACTGAATCTGGCTGGCCGAGAAGCCTTGTCGAGCGGCTTTTTTCAACAAAGCTTCCGGCAAGGCGGCCCCTTTGTGCTGCTGAATCAGGCGCTCGGTGTCCACCAATTCCCGGAAATTTTCCAGAAACCAGGGGTCCCAACCCGTAATGCGGGCAATTTCCGCAATGGGCATTTGCTGGCGCAGGGCATGATAAATCCAGCGAATGCGGCGCTCTTCAGGACGTTTTAAAAGATCTTTCAATTCATCCAGACTGTGGCTTTCCGGTTCTGGCTCAAAGGTAAAGCCTTCCAGTCCAATTTCCAGACTGCGCAGCGCCTTTTGCACCGATTCCTGAAAGGTGCGGCCAATGGCCATCACTTCGCCCACCGATTTCATTTGGGGAGACAGATCGGTTTGAGAGCCGGGGAATTTTTCAAAGGAAAAGCGGGGAATTTTGGTGACCACATAATCCAGCGCCGGTTCAAAGCTGGCCGGGGTGGTTTGGGTAATGTCGTTGGTAATTTCATCCAGGGTTAAGCCAATGGCCAACTTGGCGGATATTTTGGCAATGGGAATGCCCGT
Organism: Vampirovibrio sp.; assembly: GCF_041737375.1. Lineage (NCBI taxonomy): Bacteria > Bacillati > Candidatus Melainabacteria > Vampirovibriophyceae > Vampirovibrionales > Vampirovibrionaceae > Vampirovibrio > Vampirovibrio sp. Next base: position 20,931 of record NZ_JBGSRV010000008.1, on the reverse strand, counting down.
GGCCTTACTCACCAGCGCTGAGCTTCTGGAAACCCGTGGGTTCATTTCAATCACCACCACCCGGCCTGTTTCCGGGTGAACGGCAAACTGAATATTACAACCGCCCGCATCCACTCCCACGGCCCGGATAATATCGATAGAAGCGTTTCGAAGGGTATGGTACTCCTTATCGGAGAGTGTTTGGGCCGGGGCCACCGTAATGCTGTCGCCGGTATGAACCCCCATGGGGTCCACATTTTCCACGCTACACACAATCACCACGTTATCCCGGCTATCGCGCATCAGCTCAAATTCATATTCTTTCCAGCCCAGGGCGCTTTCTTCCAACAGCAACTGTTTAACCGGGGAAGCCTGAATGCCCTTTTCCGCCGCCTTTCGCAAGCCGGATTCATCATAAACCACCGCCCCCCCGGAGCCACCCAGCGTAAAGCCGGTTCGGATAATCAGCGGAAAGCCCAGCGTTTTGCCCTTTACCATAGCGTCTTCCACCGAATGAACGGTATGAGAGGCCAACACTTCCAACCCGATGGTTTCTACCAGTTGCTTGAACGCTTCCCGGTCCTCGGCGGTATGAATGGCCTTGAAATTCGCCCCAATCAGTTCCACGCCGTATTGATCCAGGGTGCCATCGTTATATAAGGCGTAAGCGGTGTTTAAGGCCGTTTGGCCACCCATGGTGGGCAAAATAGCGCAGGGACGTTCTTTCTCGATAATAGCGGCCACCATTTCTGGGGTAATGGGTTCAATGTAGGTTTGATCGGCCATGTCTGGATCGGTCATGATGGTAGCCGGGTTGGAATTAACCAGAATGACCTGATACCCCGCCTGCTTGAGGGCACGGCAGGCTTGTGATCCTGAATAATCAAACTCGCAAGCCTGACCAATGATGATGGGACCAGCGCCAATAATCAGGATTTTTTTCAGGTCAGTTCTTTGCGGCATGGGAAAAAGCTCTCCAGACTTGGGTGCGTAAAATAAGGGGCATGCTTGAGTGACTGCAGTCAGTCCAGAGTGGATGGAATGCTTCACCAGCACCGTAACAAATTTATCCAGCGATTCCCGCCACTCAGTTGGTCAAATTCTATCTTCCTGTAATAATGTTCCACAAGCAATTTGTAATACTTTGTCACCGAAGCCAGCGCTGCTATTCGGTTACTGTAAGCTTTTTCACCAGCTCAGGGTTTGTAGCGTCAAACCCGTTCCGATTTTTCAGTCAATCCGTCTGTGTGAGGTTCCCATGTCAGAGCTTGCCAACTCATCCTCTCAGCCCCCTGCGACCCCTACCACCGTATCCGCCCGCTTAATGCTGGAAGATGGCAGTGTTTACGAGGGCCAGTGCATTGGTGTTTCTGGCACCACCTTTGGGGAGCTGGTTTTTAATACCTCTGCCACCGGTTATCAGGAAATCCTCACCGATCCCAGCTACCGGGGACAAATTGTGCTGATGACCCACCCCGAAATTGGCAACTATGGCATCAACTCCGGGGATTTTGAATCCGCCCGGATTAACGCCATTGGCTTTGTGGTAAGCCGATTAAGCCCATTCACCAGCTCTTGGCGCTCCGAGTTTTCCCTGCAGGAGTTTTTGGTAAAAAACCAGATTGTGGGCATTGAAGGGGTGGATACTCGGGCCATTACCCGAAAAATCCGGGAAAAGGGCAGCATGAAGGCGGGCATTACCACTCAGGCCCTTTCCAATGCGGACTTTTTAAAACAGGTTCAAGCCCAACCGGGGTTTGATGAACTGGATATGATTAGCCAGGTGACTACCCCGGCACCCTATGTGATTAAAACGGAATCTCCCGTGTGTGCGCTGCGGGTTCAAACACTGGTGGTGATGGACTATGGCATTAAGGCCAGTATTTTGCACTACCTGCAACAGTATGTGGAAGAACTGGTGGTATTGCCCGCCCACAGTAATTTTGAGCAAATCATGAGCCATCAGCCGCTGGGAGTTTTACTGTCCAATGGCCCCGGTGATCCTGCCGTGTTGCATGAGGCCGTGAAAACCGCCCAGCAATTGGTGGAAAGTGGGGTGCCCACCTTCGGCATCTGTCTGGGGCATCAAATTTTGGGCATTGCCTGCGGGGCCAAGGTTTCCAAAATGCGATTTGGCCACCATGGCGGTAATCACCCGGTTAAAGATCTGGAGCTGGATAAGGTGTTTATCACCAGTCAAAATCACGGCTATTGCGTAGAATTTGACCAGTTTCCCACTGACCGGCTGGCCGTAACCCACATTAACCTGAACGATCAATCCATCGAGGGCTTCCGCCATCTTCACGCCCCGGTCATGAGTGTGCAATTTCACCCGGAAGCCAGCCCCGGCCCGCATGATGCAAACTATATTTTTGAGCGCTTTATGCGAACTGCCGTGGAAAGCGCCTATTTACCAGCCTAAAAGCAAAAACCATCGGCTTATAATCCCAACACGTCTTTTACTTTGTTTTTTGCTTGATTGATTTTCGCTTTCAACTTATTTTCACCGGCCTTGGGGGTTTCTTTTCCGGCCTGCTGGGCAGATTCCACTTTTTGAGGAGTGGCTTGGCCCGCTGCCGAGGCGGAAGGCTGAGGTTTTAAAGCCGCTCCCGCAGGGGTGGGGTGATCGGGCATAACCACGGTAACCGAACCATCGGCTAACAGTTTGACATCGCTTTGGGGCAAGAACGCTTTGTAGTTCAGCAATGAAAGCTGAAACAGGTTGCCCGGATTTTGATCGATGACCTGAATTTGGGTATTAATCATTCCCAATTTGCCAAACCGGGTACTGCCCCCTTCCAGATAAACCCGGTTAGGCCCGGATTGCCTAGGCAGGGTTTGAAAATCGGGTTCTGTGCCTGCAAAGCGCAGGCTAATCAACTGGGGGGTTACTGTAATATCAGCAATACGACCATCCACCCGAGGGGGCGGAAACAAGCCAAAGGGCTTTACTCGCATTAAATTCCCGCTAATCGTAAGGTGACGATTGGCGGGCAGGGTGAGTAGTTTTTGCAGGTTAAAGGGTTTGAATTCAATCAGCCAGGTGGCCGGAATCACCCCAAACACATTCAGCTTGTTGACGGCAATCACCAAGGTATTGGTGGGGCGATCCACAGAAAGGCGGGTATCCATTTCAAATGGAATCCACAGAAATAAATATTTCAGGCTACCATTTAGCCGCACTAAATTTTGGGGGCCAGCTTGCTGAATGCCCACGGTTAAATCCCGTAAATTGGAGCCAGGATAGTTGAAAACGCTTTCGTTAAACATGCCTTGCAGGGTTTGTGGACTAATTTGCACCGTGGCATTGCGAACCCGAACCATAAAGCCATTCAGCGTATCAAAATTCACCAGAGATTGCTGACCCATCGGCACAGCGGTTGCGGTAAGCCGAGGGGTGTTAATGCAAATTTGCCGGGACCAGCAAAAGCGAACGTTTTGCATCAGCAAATCGGTACCGCTACCGGTGGCCGGTTGTTCGCCCGATTTCAAGAACTGGCTCAAGGCTTGCTCAGACTGAGCTTCAATGCGCTTATTGGCCTGACTTTGGGCCACAATAATTCCGGTTTCAATGGCCACCAGTAATAATAAAATAACAATCAACGCAATGAGGGCTGGCTTTTTTTTTGACGCCATAGGCTGGCCCGGTTTAGCACCGGCTGGGCGGTTGACGTTAATAGGATCTTTTTCAAGCACCATAAAACGATTCCTCTCTGTTTTTACAGAGTGTAGCAAGCGAACCTGCCCGGTTCTATCGCTCAGGTTGCCCAAATATGAAAGCAATACACTACCTCATGGGCTTAAGCCATGAGGAAAACATCTTTTCAGGCGGGAGAAGCCAATGTTTCCGGGGGGCCGTTGTGGTCTAGGGGCAAACGGCTGACGATGCTTTGAAACTTGCCATTGGGCGCTCGTCGAATATGGTCAACCTCTTCCACCACAATCTTCATGCGTTCCGATGTGTTTTCTCGGGCATTGCGAATCAGTTCAGCCCGATCATGCTCTGTAAAACCAGAAGCAGCCACCACTTTAATAATCAGGCAATCCCTGTTGTCCTGATAAAGCTGGCCTTCCAACACGTTTTCCACCCCATGAAAAATATGGTTGGCCGCCGAAATCCGGTAGCCTTCCGGGGTCAAAATATAATCGCAAGAGCGCCCATCGATGGATGCCACCGTACGAAAATGACTACCACAGTCACAAGACTGCTCGGGGTTCGCCTTTACCAAATCTCCGGTTTTATAGCGAATCAAAGGCATTACCTCGTTAAAAAGGTGCGTCCCCACAATTTCAAAATTCTGGCCCATGGGGGATAACTCCACCAGCGAGTAATCTTCCTGAATGTGGTAAGTCCCCTTGGGGCAATGGCCAATGGCCGCCACCCGCTCGGCCTGCCCGTACCAATCGTACACACGGGTTTGAAAGGTTTCCTCAATAAATTGCCTGACCCCAGGCGATAAGGTTTCAGAAGAGGTAAACACCGCATCAAAGCGATAACTGATTTTATGCTGCCGAAAATATTTGGCCAGCGCATAAGCGTTAGAAGGATACGAAGACAGAATTTGAGGCTGAAAGGCCATTATTTTTTGCAGGTAGGCCTCAAAGGTATTTTCATTCAAGTGAAAGCCACACATCAGCAATTCCTGATTGGCCGGATTAAACCGCCAGAAAGGCGGTTTTGACTGACTCATGGGAACAACCACTTCTCCACGCAGGGTAATGCGACGCTTGCCGCCTTGATCGCCCCCTGTTTTCCATTGCCGCCATACGGCCGCATTCTCAAAGTTAATGGAATTGAAACTGCGAATAAACTGGGCGGGACTTCCGGTAGTGCCGCTGGTTTTAGCCACTTTGCACAAAAAATTACGCTTCTTGACCGATACCAGCTTATCAAAGTTTGCCACCACCAATTCTTTGGTGAGGTAGGGCAGTTTTGTCAAATCGGCTGCGGTTTGAATCGCTTCCGGCTTCAGCTTTAAATCCGAAAACAAATCTCGATAGTAAGGAATATCACGATAGGCCGCACCAACCATACGCTTTAGGTGCTGGTTTTGAAAAGCCTGAAGGGCCTGAGGCGAAAAAGCCGCTGTTTGTTGAAGAAGGCGGGAATAACGATCGAAACACAACCCGTAGCGATACCAATGTTTAACCCAGTACTCCAGTCCAAACAGTTTGCGTTGATCCAGATCCAACGGCATACCCAAAAGCTCCTTATTATTTTATTGCTGCTATTCAACAGCCAAAACACAGCGTTTACTGACCTGAGATTCTTGCCGATATATTCGTGAGCCGTCCTTCAATGCTAAAGTGCCTATAAAGCTGAAAAAATAGACTATTTAATTAAACTGAAGCATTCTACTAATTACAATTATCCATGTAGGGTCGCTCATTTAGTCGGGCAGAGTATTGACAGAAACAGTTGAGGATAAAAAGGTTCGCTTAAGCATCGTGGGAAGTCCCAGTCTCAAACGCTTTGATGGAAATAGCGGTATCTCCGTATAATTTGCGGGTAAATCCAACCAGTTCCGGGTCTCGGGTTCCGTGCTCTACAATAATAACACCACCCGGTTTTAACCATCCATTGTTATAACAAAGCGTAACCAGTTCGGGAAGTGCTTTAAATCCATAGGGCGGGTCCATAAACACAAAATCAAATGGCTCTTGGCGACACTGTTTCTTCATCAGCCCTTGGGCATCGCAAGGCACTACCTTCACTTCGGCTTCAGTCAGCCCAATGTGCGCGAAATTTTTACGAATCACCCGGCATTGATCAGTATCCATTTCAATAGCCAAAACAAAAGCAGCCCCTCGGCTTAAGGCCTCCAAGCTCATAATGCCTGAACCGGCAAATAAATCCAGAAACCGGCACCCCGGCAACTGCATCTGAAACTTGTTAAACAGGCTTTCCCTCATCAAAGACGTGGTTGGGCGAATTTGCTTGCTGCGAGGCGGAGAGTCGACACTGCGCCCCCGATACTTGCCACTGGATACTCGAATCATTTTTAAAAACCTGAAGCGTCAATCACAATACAATTTACAGTCACAATACAGTTTAAAAGAAGGCAAACAAATCCAGCCAACCGGCGGCTTGCGCAATCAGTAAGCCACCGCCCAATATAAACACCAAAGCGCTTAACTTGGTAATAACGGTTCCCACTTGTCGAAACAGAGCCATTTGCTTGATTAAGCCGGTAAACAAGCCCACCACCAACAACAACATGGATTGCCCAAAAGCGTAACTGAACAAGCTGGCCCCGCCCAGCGCCCAGTTTTTCTCTCGGCTGATAAAGCCCAGAATAGCCGTTAAAAAGGGCGTACCACACGGAGAAGAGGCAGCCCCAAAGGCTGCCCCTAGCGCAATAGGCGCTAGCCACCGGCCGGAGCTGCTGTCGGGCAAGCGGGTCACAAATTGAGGCAGGGGCAATTGAATGACTTCCAGCAATTGCAGACCCATGACAATGGCCAGCCCTCCCAAAAAGTAATACCAGCCCGAACCCACCAAAGCGGCCATGGCGGTGCCTAACAGGCTGGCCACAATGCCCAGTGCGGTCATTACCAGGGCAAAGCCGGTCATAAACAAAAGGATCTGCCTTAAAATAGCCAGCTTACTGGTTTCCGTGTAGCCGCCCACATAGCCCACCAGCACAGGCAACATGCCCACCGTACAGGGCAACAGGGAACTCATCACCCCGCCCGCAAAAGCCAAAACCAGCACCATGTAAGAATGGCTGTTTAACAAACTCAAAAATGTGGACTGTAAATCAGGCATGGGGATTCAGATAAAAATCTTCAGGGTGGGGTGTGACTTATTTTTTGACCTTTTTTGAGGAAGGAGGAGCCGCTACCGGCTGAGATTCCAGTTGACGCAGGGCCGCCGCAAGCGATTCTGGCTTTTGGTAGTTGTACAGTACATTCTGAATTTCGCCTTGGGGGCTAATAAAAACCAGCAACGGCACAGAAACCGGCTTAAAGGTACGCATAATGGCCGGGTACTTTTTTTGTTCTTCCAGCACATCAATTTTGCGGTAATACACATTGGCGTGTTTGGGCATCAAGCCCGATAGAACCGGCGTCATTCGCTGACAATCGTGACAAAAACGAGAGGTAAAAGCAATCAGGGCGGGCCTCCCCATTGCCTCAGGCAGGGCTGCTCTCACTTCAGCAGGTGTGGCCCGACGCAAGCCCATAAAAAACGAATCGCTCAAGCGAGTTTGATGACTGGCTTCTGCCACCTCCCCCCGTTGAAAGCTCCCTTTGCTCACCTGAAAGACCACGACCAGCATCACCGTAAATAAAAAGACGGCAATCAGGCGAACTTTGCTTTGGTGAGCGGAGAGACGGGAAGACATGGGGAAAACCTCTTGATTGGGATTTCATGATTGATATTAGAGCATTAGAGGTGGCTTCTCAAGTACACCGATTACGCGGGCAAAAAATCAGCCATGAAATCTATTGACGCCAGACCTTGTTTTAAGGGGATCAAATAATGTTTTTTAAAAAATAAAATTATTTAGATCGGGCTGAGCTTGGACTGTTTACGCCTTTTGAAAGTTTCTTATATTTTATTATTTACATATTTAGCCATTACCCGTTAGAATAGATTTATATTCATAAAACTCAATATGATTCAATTGCATTAATTCCATTTTATTAAATAAACAAGTTAAGATATATTAAAAAGTATGGTTAGCTAAAAGGGGTCCATTTACAAGTCATTTGGATTGTCAAGAGAGGTGTGGAAAATAGTAACAATTTAGGGCGGAAAGGATTCGCATGTCAAACCACGCAAAAAGTGGTAAGATACTGAATCTACGGAAGCAATAGAACAATTATCGAACATTTACATCACGTTACATTTATCACTCTAACTAGCACAAAAACTGATTGAATCTTTTTTAAGCAGCTGAAGGGTCAAATCAATAAAGGGCTCAATCAGAAACAGTTAGTTGCAGACAGTGCCAGTCAAGGCTTGTCTGGGAGGAGGTTTATATGTAACGGTCACATTTTCGGGAGGGAATTGTTTCAAATGGCAACTACTACCGGCACCAAAAAAGAAAAAGCAGTGAAATCTTTTGACGAACTTCTGGAAGAACTGAAAAACAGTCCTTCCGAAAAAACCCGCTACAATGCGGCCCGCATGTTGGGAGAAATGGGCGATATGGCAGCTGTTGAGCCGCTAATCGACGTTCTCAAAAACGACAAGAACGGTTCCGTTCGTCTCTACGCAGCCCGCGCTTTGGGTGAACTGGGTGATATCAGCGCTACCATTCCATTGATCGAGTCTCTTCGTGAAGACCGTAACGTGGATGTTCGCGTTCGTGCCGCTCGTGCCCTGGGTCGTCTCGGTGGCGTGGAAGTCGTTCTCCCATTGGTGGAAGCCCTCAGTGATAGCAACAGCCAGGTTTGCATGACCGCCGCTGATGCCCTGATTGAGATTGGCGACATCGCTGTAACGCCGTTAATTGAAAGTCTCTCACACGAAAAAGTGAATGTTCGTTGCGATGCAACCCGCGCCCTGGGCGAACTGGGTGATGCCTCCGCAGTGGACGCACTGATTAGTGTTTTGACTGATGAGTGGGTCAACGTTCGCATCTACGCAGTACAATCTCTCGGCAAACTGGGCGACAAACGTGCTGTATCTCACCTGATTGACGTTCTGGAAAACGACGCTGAAAATGATCTGGTTCGTGCTGGCGCTGGCGCCGCTCTGGGAATGCTGAAAGATCCCAAAGCATTGCTGCCTCTGCGTAACCTGATTATGAAAGCTGAAGAGCTAGGCGAAATCGAAGATACCGCATTAAAAGCCTACAAAATGATTATGGCTGCCAACTGGAAAACAGTACCGGGCGCTAGCTACAAAAAAGCGACCGCTGCCCAGAAATAGGCCAAAATCAAGGCTCTCCCGTATTGTTACCGTAGAGTACAACCCTTAAAAAGCCCCCTCTTTTACCAGCGGGGGCTTTTTATATTCAATTTTTATTAATTCACTTGCACATAACCTCTTTTTGATTTGAAATAAGAGTTCAATGACTAACATCGCGTTCCAGCCAGCCACAACCACTGAAAAAAACGAGTCGGGAAAACTTCCCCGGCTGCTTGTGGTGTTGCCTGCTTACAATGAGGGAGCGGCGCTTTGTGGGTTAAGCGCCTTGTTTGCTCAGGCCATTCAGCGCTACCCGTTTCAAATCATTGTGGTGGATGACGGAAGCACCGATGATTCCATGCGATTGTTGGAAGAGGCGCAGATTCCCCACCTTGATATCGTGCGACATACTTACAATAAGGGCTTGGGGAAAGCCATTAAAACCGGCTTTTCAATTGCACTGGCCAGAGCGGAAGCGAACGATATGATTGTAGTGATGGATTCCGATGGCACCCACAGTCCTTACCTGATTGAGCGGATGGCCGGATTGATTCAATGTGGTGGTGGCCTCCCGATATCGCTACGGCTCTCAAGTGGTTGGATTGGACTGGTTCCGTACTTTACTCAGTCATGGCTCCAGCTGGATTTTTCGAACCACCGCCCCCATTTTCAACATCAAGGATTATACCTGCGGCTTCAGACTGTACCGCACCAGCATTCTCCAAAAAGCGTTTGACACATATGGAGAGCGATTTATCACCGAAACCGGTTTTGCCTGTATGGCCGAAATTATTATCAAGCTCAACAAACTGGGCGCCCTATTTTGCGAAGTTCCCATGATTTTGCGTTACGACCAAAAAGTCAGCACCTCCAAAATCAAGATTGCGCGCACCGTGGTTCGCTCTTTAAATCTGGTTCGGCGTAGCGCGACAGGCGCGTACGATCAGGGTTAACGATGGGCGATTTCTGGCTCAACGGGTTTGAAGGCATTCTATTCACCGCCATTCTCTATCTGGCAGGCTTTGCCGTATCGTTAATACTGGGCGGGCAAGCCGTTCAATCTTTCCGGCTGGGCAAGCCAAGCCGGTGGGCGTGGCTGCTTTTACTCATCGGGTTGATTTTAAGGCTGAGCTGGATTGTGGGAACCCAACCCGATCCCATCAGTGACTACGCCGTTTATTGGAACCACGCCGAACCCATTGCGGGTGGAGATTTCGCCTTCAACAACATCGACAAGCATCCGGGCATTATTGTATTGCTGGCATTTTGCAGAGCGGTGTTTGGCAGCGCTTATTGGCCAGTGTGGACCTTAAACCTGGTGCTGAGCGGACTGATCATGGTTTTAATCTACTTGCTGGGCCAGCGGCTGTTTAGCCGGAGCGTGGGCCTCATAGCCTTGGCACTGAGTGCGTTTCAGCCTCAATTAATCAGCTACTCCGCCTTATTTGCCTCTGAGCTGCCCACCCTTTATTTTTACCTCCTGCTCAGCTGGCTCATTCTGGAGTCCCGTCAACCTAAACTGCCAAACTGGCTGCACTGGGCAGGTCTGGGAGTGGTGCTTTATACCGCCGTTTTAACCCGATCAACCGCCTTGGTTTTTGGCATGCTGGCGGTGCTTACCGTGCTATTTTTCCGCCGGGATGATTGGAAAGCCAATGTAAAGGGCTTGGCCGTATTTGGGGTGACAGCAAGCCTCCTCTTATCCTCGTGGGTCTATCATCAATATTTATTGACTGGAAAAGCACAACTGTTTTGGGGCGGAGAAATCTGGCTGGTGGCCACCACGCATTACGAAACCGAAAGCCGGTTGGTCAAACCTGAAAATATTCCGGGCTTAAGAGAACGCATTGATAAAGCCACTACAGGCAAAACAGGCCCCCAGAAACGAATGGCCGAACTGAATGAAGACAAGGCCTGGGCCATGGCCATTATTGGCCAAAACCCGTTGCGTTATTTTTTAGCAGGCCCGGTGCGCCTTCGTCATATTTTATGGACCACCTCGGAAACCGGCATCCGGGATACCCAATGGGGCTCCTCCCGCTTGCGGAACCTGCCGGAAAAAACCGTGACCCGCTTGGCGGAAATCTCCAAACAACTGTGGAGAGTGACCTTGATTTTGGGAATTTCCGGCGCTTTATGGGCCGTGGTGGACTGGAAGCGAAACCATAAACGCAGTCAGGAAGGACTGTTAATACTGGGCGGTTTTTTAATGGTTTGGCTTGGATTTCACTATCTGATGGCCGTGGCCAGTGATCGCTGGGCTTTACAGATTATTCCTTTTACCCTGTTGTTTGCGGCGCTCAGCATTATCAATCTCTGGAAGCGCTTGTTTCCATCCCCCAAATCCGATTCCCCTTTATACTAGATTCAGATCCCAACCCATTCGAAGTGAGTTCAAGCCTTTTTAACAGGGTTGAAGGCTCTGCGAAACTTTTTACCTATCCGTTGAGTAATGAATCCATGCTGAAGATTGTCCCTCATGCCATGATACTGGCGCTCACCCTCAACGCTTTTACCCCGTGGGCGACCGCTCAGGAGGCGCCTGTTTCCGCTGCCACTCAGGAGATTGCGGGGGAAGCCTCGCCCAAGGGGGTGGAAATTCGCCCGATTGAACTGCGGGCCTCTGTGTTTAAAACCAACCATTATCCGGTGGATCTGGCAGCGGTTTTAAAACTGGTGCAGGAACAAAACCTGATGATTGCCCAAAGCCAAAAGGGCGCCGAAATTTTCCAAAGCCGGTATCGCCAGCAACAAGCCGCTTTATTGCCGAACATCACAGGCACTTACTCTCAAAACCGGCAAGGGGGACAACAAGGTTTTATCTCCGGTTCTTCCGGTGGTTTTATCGCCGCCAATGGCGCTGGCGGAAGAACCAGCGGGGGTGGTGGAGGTGGAGGTGGAGGCGGGCGCACCAACCGCCAGTCTTTCACTCAGGTTCAGCTCAGCGCCTCATGGACGCTTCATCCGGGGGGGCGCAATATTTATCAAATTCTGGCCGCCAAACGGCGCCAGCTTTCCTCCAGTTTTACGCTGAAGGAAACCTATCAGGAGCAGCTGTCTCAGGCCGCTCAGGAGTATTACAAACTGCTGGCCGCCTACGAGCAAAAAGGGGTGGTTCTTCGCAACCTGGAAAATGCGGTGGAGCAAGTAAAAATCAATCAAACCAAAGTGCAAATCGGCAAAGGCATTCCGCTGGATTTATCTCAGGCCAAAACCACTTACGCCCAACAGCAAAGCGCCCTCATTCAGGCAGAAGCCACCATTTTACAAGCCGAGCAAGGGCTGATTAACCGCCTGAACTTGGAGCCGACCATTCATTTAATTCCCAGCGGCACCGATGCCCAGCAAAAAGCGCTGGTGGCGGAAGTGGTTTCCATGGAGCAGCTTTTAAAGCGGGCCTCTGAAACCAACCCCACCTTAAAAGTGGTGGAAGAAGAACTGAAAGCGCTGGATTATGATTACAAAATGACCCGGTCGGATCTGATTCCCTCCATTACCTTGCAAACTTCGGCCCGAGCCAATGGCAGCGAGCTGGATAACCTGCAACGCAGTACCTCTGGCGGCATTTCGGTAACCGCCAACCTGCTACAAAACATGGGCCTGCAAATTCCCTTGCAAATGCGGGAAAAAAAGCAGTTGATTGAACAAAAAAAGCTGGCCCAGCAAATGGTGGTTCGCAACATTGAAAGCCAGGTCAGCATTGCCTTTTTAAACAGTGAAAACTATGAAAGCGCCATTGAGGCCGCCCGACAAGCGGTGGATTCCGCTCAGGAAAGTTACGATTTGGCCTCAGGCCGGTTTAAAGCGGGCTATGGCATTAATCTGGATGTATTGGCCGCCCAAACCAATCTGGCCAGCGCCCAAAGTAATCTGGTGCAGGCCGTTTTAAATTACAATCAGTCTCAAATCCAGTTGGTGCAGGCCATGGGCCTGATTACCCCCGAAGCGATTTTACAAGGTATCCAATGGCAAGGAAGCAGCGCGAATGCCCACACCTCCAGCAAACTCTGATGCGACAAAAACCGTATCCCGCCGAAGCTTTTGGCCCCTCATCATCGGGGTGGCCCTGCTGATCCTGATACTGGGCGCCAGTGCCTATTTTTTAACCCCCAAAGCAGAAAAGCCCACGGTGGTTACAGAACCCGTCACTCGGGGCGACATTCGCAAGGTAGTAGCGGCCACCGGCAAGGTGGTGCCTAACTTTGAGGTGGAAATCAAAGCCAAAGGCAGTGGCAAAATTTTAAAACTGCCTTATGACGTGAGCGATTATGTACCCCAAGGGGCTTTACTGGCCCAGCTCGACCCCATTGACGAGAACCGGGCCGTTCAGCAGGTGCAAGCGTCCGTGGCCGGACTGGACAGCCGAACCGCTGAAACCCGGGTCAACTTGCAAGTGGCCCGCCAAACCCTGCAAACCGATATCGCCAGAGCCAAAGCGGATATTCAGGCGGCGCAGGCCCGGGAAACTGACGCCCAGACCAAGGCCAATCGATTGTCGGTGCTGGTTAAAAATCGCTACATTAGCCAGGAGGAATACGAAACCGGCCTGACCACGGTCGCCCAAGCCAAAACCGATTTTCAAAACGCCAAAATTCGCTTGCAAGAACTGCAAACCCAAAATTATGGGCTAGGCGCCCAAGCCGAACAGGTTGAAAACGCCGCAGCCCAGGCACAAGCCCAGCGAGTGGCTTTGGCCAGCTCGCAGCAACGCCTCTCAGAAACCCGAATTTACGCGCCCATCGCCGGAGTGGTCACCACCCGACTGGGGCAGATTGGCCAGATTGTATCCTCCGGCATTAGCAACGTGGGCGGTGGAACGGCCATTATGACGCTGGCCGATCTCTCACATATTTATGTGTTGGCCTCGGTGGATGAAAGCGACATTGGGCAAGTAAAGGTGGGACAAACCGTGGATATCACCGCCGATTCCTTTCCCGGCCAAACCTTTTCCGGCAAAGTGGTGCGTATTTCTCCCAAGGGCATTGTTACCACCAATGTGGTTACCTTTGAAGTGAAAATTGAGGTGCAAGGCGACAATAGCCGCTTATTAATGCCGGAAATGACCGCCAATGTGGAAATTCTGGTGGCCCAGAAAAAGCAGGCGCTGAAAGTGCCCACGGAAGTCATTACGTTGGGGCGCAACGGCGAAAGCATGGTGCGAGTGCTGGGCAAAGACGGCGAGATTCAGCGCCGCCCGGTCGTAACCGGCTTAAGCAACGGCACTGACACTGAAATCATCAACGGCCTGAGCGAACAGGAGGCCATTGTGTCCACCCAGGGCAGTGAACGCAGCAAGTGGCGCAAAACTGGCGAAACCAGCGGCAATAATCGCCGGGGCCAAATGATGATGATGCGTAGCGTGGGCGGCGGTGGGGGTCGCCGATGATTCGCACCCAGAACATCCAGAAATCTTATGTGATTGGCGAAGAACGGGTAAAAGTGCTGCATGGGGTGGATTTAGAAATTCAACCCGGAGAAATGGTAGCCCTCACCGGCTCTTCCGGCAGCGGAAAATCCACGCTCATGAATATTCTGGGCTGTCTGGACAAACCGGATGAAGGGGCCTATTTTTTGGCCGGAGAGGATGTGGCCCAGTTGTCTGAAGACGAGCTGGCCGTCATTCGGAACCAGCGCATTGGCTTTGTGTTTCAAACCTTCAACCTGTTGCCCCGCATGAGCGCGTTGGAAAACGTGGGCTTGCCCCTGATGTACGCTGGAGAAACCAACCCTCAAGCCAAAGCCCGAGAAGCCTTAACCACCGTAGGGCTGGCCAGCCGGGTGGATCATGAACCCAACCAGCTTTCGGGCGGACAACGACAACGGGTGGCCATTGCCCGAGCCATTATCAACAACCCCGCCATTATTCTGGCCGATGAACCCACCGGAAATCTGGACAGCCAAACCGGGCTGGAGGTGATGGACCTATTCACGGAACTCAACCGGCAGGGACGCACCATTATTATTGTGACCCATGAGCCGGAAATTGCCGCCTACTGCCATCGCCAAATCAAAATGAAAGACGGACGCTTGCTTGAAGACAACCGCCTCCTTGAAAACGTTCAGCCTGCCGGAAACGGACCCTTGTAAGCATGCTGTTTTTGACCATTCTGAAAGTATCGCTGAAAAGCCTTTCCGCCAATAAATTAAGAACGCTGCTGTCCATGTTGGGCATTATTATTGGGGTGGGGGCGGTTATTTCCATGCTGGCTTTGGGAACCGGGGCTCAAAAGCAGGTGCTTTCCCAAATACAGGCCATGGGAACCGATATGCTGATTGTGCGTCCGGGGCAAAAGGGCTTTCGGGGGGTGGCTCAAGGGAATCAGGATAACCTGACCCTTCAGGATGCGGAATCGCTGATGAAACGACTGCCTGCCGTCAGCCAGATTGCCCCGGTGGTAAGTGGCAGTGTGCAAATCAAATACTTCAGCCAAAACGTGCGATCCACCATGACCGGCACTGCCATTACCTACTTTCAGATTCGTAACTTTGAGGTGGAAAAAGGACGGTCCTTTACAGAGTCGGAAACCGAAGCGCATGCCCGTGTGGCGGTGATTGGCCCCCTAACGGCGGAAAACCTGTTTGGACAGAGCGATCCGCTGGAAAAAACCATTAAATTGAATGGCGTTAACTTTAAAGTGGTGGGCATTTTAAAATCCAAGGGCGATCAAGGCTGGTTCAACCCGGATGATCAGGTGTTGATTCCATATACCACCGCCATGGCCCAGGTTTTAGGGGTTGAGTTTTTGCGGGAAATTGATCTGCAAATTACCCCCGGCCAAGATATTAACGCCGCTCAGGAGCAGGCCACCCAAATCCTGCGCCAAAACCACCGCACCCAGCCGGGAGAAGAGGACTCCTTTAACATTCGCAATCAGGCGGAAACCATTGAAACGGCCTCTAACTTCAGCCGCATTTTCACCATTTTGCTGGGCGGTATTGCCAGTATTTCCCTGCTGGTGGGCGGCATTGGCATTATGAATATTATGCTGGTGACAGTCACCGAGCGCACTCGGGAAATTGGGGTGCGTAAAGCCATAGGGGCCAAAAAACAGGATATTTTGCTTCAGTTTTTAATGGAATCTATTTTACTGAGCTGCACTGGCGGCTTCATCGGGGTGTTGGTGGGCGTGGTTTTAGCGCTGGTGATTGGACAATTCACCCAGTTTCCAGCCATTATTGAACCGCTTAGCGTGATTCTGGCCTTTTCATTCGCGGGCGGAGTCGGTGTGTTTTTTGGATTTTACCCAGCCCAGAAAGCGGCCAGTCTCAATCCGATAGAAGCCCTGCGTTACGAGTAAGCAAGCGCTTCAGAATGAGGGGCTAAGAAAATTTACCCCCAGTTTGAATAACCGCCCCAAGCTGCCGGTTGAGGCCCACCCGCAAAGGGTTGGCTGGCAACAGGCAGGGCCAATGGGCTGACGACTGGCGTTGGCGTTGGTGCCAGTTGCGGAGCCTTTGATTGGCTCTGCGTGTTTTTAATTTTTTTCTCAGTGAGATTGAAGTTGAAAAACTGAACCGCTGACAACGTGGAAATGGGGATTCCCAAATCGTTGAGGGCAAACTTGGCATTTTTCAGGCCCAACAATTTTTTGCGTACGGGGGTATCGTGCTTAAATTTGGTTAAAATGTCCTCGTAGGAAAGATCGAGCAGCTTGGCATTGATCGTTTTGGTATCGCCGCCCAACACTTTTTTACAGGTATTCAGGGCATTGCCTTGAATGAGCTGTTGATAGCCTTTGCGCCAAAGCGGTGTTGTGAGCCGGGAGGCAAAAAAGAACCAGAAAATGGCATTCGCCGACTGCACCACCCGTTCCCGCCGCTCATTTCCGCTACGAGCCCCATGCACCCACCCCAAATAAGCGGGCAGGCCCCAAAACATTAAAGTGGCCGTTCTGCCGTTTACCTGATTGCCTTTAAGATCAAAGGCTTTAAAAAATTGCTGAAACGCTTTCTCGCCTTGCCCGGTGGAAAGTTGCTTCAGGAGTTTACTTTCGAGGTTTTTGCCAATGCTTTTTCCAAGGTGCTTGGCCATCAATCCAAACCCGGCAAGGGAGGCTACTCCCAAGCCTGCCCCGGCGCCTAAAATTTTAAGGGCGGTGTTGCGCTGATAGGCCATTTCCTCATCCAGAGTTCGCTTGGGCCGGTTGACCTTGACCCCATCAGGTCCTATCCCCTCAAAACCAATCATCGATTCAAAGTTGGTGGAGTGGGTGCGTTTCATGGTGAGCCAGTTGCGGGCAAAAGGGGCCGCCCAAAAAGCCGCCGCAAAGGGAAAAAAGAAGCCAAAAGAAGCGCTCATGCGAGCCATTTGAGCTGGCAACGGCTTTAAGTTTTTTTCAGCCAGCTTGGGCAGTACCGTTTTAAATTCCCCGCCCAGATACTGCATGGTTTTATATTCCGAAAGATCGGCCAGTTTGCTCACCGGGTAGCGCACCAATGGCGGCAACACCAGCGAAGACAACAGGGTAATACCGGAATTGGAAAGCTCCAGAGTGGCCGTATCCCAACGCTCTTTCCAGGTGCGGGACAAAGCGATTTTGGGGATATTAAAGGCCGCCACATCCTTCAGCAGCAGCTCAGCCAGCGGGCGTTTTTCCAACTGGGAAAGGGCTTGAGTTAGTAACGCCTCGCCGGTGCCAAATTGAACCTGCCGGGGTGGCATGGGTGGCTTTGGCTTTTCCATTGGCATTACAGAACTGAGCATATATCCCGATCAGCACATTCATAGTGACCTGGTGTTGACCTGACAGGTCAACTCGAACTCTCTGATTGCTTGTTCCGGTTTTGAGAACAAGCCCAGTGTTAAAGTTCAACGGTTTGTAAGTAAGACAGACCCCAAACGTGGAGAAAACTGATCGGGGTAAAGGTGAACAGAGGAAGCCGATCAGCAGGCGCGAGGGACCCATGTGGGAGTCGCAAACCAAGGTAGGATACTAGCGCAAAGAAAAAAAATCGTCCAGTAAAAAAGATACCCAGTAATAGACTATTCGCCTATTCAATGGACTGGAGCCGATAGTTATCGATTGATACCGCTTTAATTTTCTTAACGTCATGTTAAGGGGCTAATATTCTAGCGGAAGCGCCTCGGTTAAATTATGAGAATTCTCAATTTTAAAAAATTAAACCCTTCTCACCGCTCAAGCGAAATTTTCCTTGCCAAAAGCAGCATCTAACCGATAAAGCCTGAACTGGTCACGCGATTTTCTGGCATAAATAGCGCAGCCAGACAATTGAAGGTTCCTCTGAAAGGTCTATGATCTTCTATAGGCGCTTAAAATGCTTCTGCTCATTGGCCTTCTGGCCCCCTGCTTTGTGGCAGAGCCCTTCGGAAAAACCGGTAGAACAACACCTGACCAGCCAAGCTAAAAGGAAACAGCCTATGAATATTAAAGACATCATGTCGACCCCGGTACTGACCATTGACCAGAACCGACCGGCCACAGAGGCCAATGAATTGATGTGGCGGCATCAGATTCATCATTTGGTGGTCACTCATCTTGATCAGATTGTAGGCATTCTGTCGGATACGGATTTAGGGGGCAATCAGGCAGAGGAAATCCCGGATCGGCTATTGGTGAAAGACGCCATGACCGCACCGGTTACCACCGTTCAAGCCAATACCTTACTGGAAAAAGCCGTAAACCTGATGAGCGGAAACCATTTTCACTCCCTGCCCGTGGTGGACGAGCACCATCAACTCATTGGCATTGTGACGCAAACGGATCTGGAACGACTCAGCAAACGGGGGCGGGCGCAGGGGCCTTTTCAAGGGCAGCAAAAAGGCCAGCAACGAACACTTGGCTCTACCACGCTGGCCAGAAGAGAGGGGCGGGGCGCCAAAAGCAAGCATAGCGCTGGCGGCGATCAGCCCTTGTCTTTATAGCAAGAAGCCGCCCCTGTTCACAAAGGCGGCTTGCAGGCTTTTTACAAGAATATAAGTCTAAAACTTGAACCGGGCAGTCACATCGCTGGTGATGGTGGTTTCTCCTGTTTCCACCGGTGCGGATACATCGGCTTCAGCCTCAGCGCCACGGGATTTCATGGCGTACATGGGCATGGGGCGAGGAAATCCGCCAAACTGGGGACTGCCTTCCAAGGAATGAACACCGGTAAGGGTGATATCTGATGCTTTTGCCATCACATCCGCGTTGCGGCGAGCGTCTTTAACGGCCAGTTCCAGGGCCTGATTGCGAGCCGGGGTGGCGTCATCCAGAAAAAAGCCGAGACTGCCCACATGATTGGCCCCACTGTTTAAAGCGGTATCCACAATTCGGCTGCCATAATCGCCCAAGGCATCGGGCGAAGCGCCGGTTACAGTAACCGTTAAGCCATTGCTGACATTATAGCCAATCACCTTGGGTAGCTTGTCTTTTTCATAATGCTGAAGCGGATATACCGTTAAGCCCTGGGTTTCCATTTTCATGCCAGGAATTGCCAAGCCTTTCAAGGCGGCGATAATGGCCTGGGTTTTGCGGTTATTTTCGGCGCGGGCCATGGGCAATTTATCGCTCTTGGTTTCCACCCGGATATCAACGCTTAAGGAATCAGGGCGAACCTTCACTTCCCCATGCCCCTGAGTGCTGATAATGCCCGGTTTTGGCCCATCATCGGCAAAAACGCCCACAGACATCCCTACGGCCAGTGTAAACGCCAAGGCCAGCGTGGCAATGGATAAAATTCGGTTGGTACGATTCATCATCATGGTTTCTGGTTTCTCCAAACATAATCATCAACAAATAGGTTAGTCTGCTATTATTTCAACTGTTTTTCAGCGCAACGGCAATAGCGCCACCGATTATTCTTAAGCGCTACTTTATGAAAACAAAGAACAGGAACTTGGTTAAAAGTTCCTGTTCAGGTTCGATTACTTTTTTTTGTTTATTTTTGGGCGCCAAACAACTGACTAATCAGGGTTAATAACTGCTGGAACAGTTGCTGAATCCCTTGCACAGCTCCAGTGTTACCGCCAACCGGGGTGGGGGTAGGGGACGGTTTAGGAGCAGGGGTAGGCGTTGGTGTTTTAACCGGGGTCGGCGCAGGGGCGGGGGTTGGCGTTTTAACCGGAGTCGGCGCAGGAGCCAGGGTTGTGGTGGGCTTTTTCCAGCCCGCCAAGCCAGGCAGGAAACTTTTGACTTCCGTGCCGCTCAAAAAGTTATCGTTACCGACCTTGTTGGCAATGGCCTTTAAATGCGCGGATGTCACAGATTGCTTGTACTCACCTGCGACCTGAGCCAGAGAGGTTAAAACCGATGCGTAAACAGAGCCTTTGACCCTGGGGCTATTGGCGACCTGGGTCAGCTCAGCGGCAGAGTAGTTGCCATCCTTGCTGACTTCTTTCAACAGCAGATCAATAATTTTGTAGCTTGGGCTCCCTTGACTTGGCAGCTTGTCCGGCAAGGCTGCTGTAGTCGATTCTCGATAAACAAGGGTTGGAGACACATACGTGTTAACCGGTTTTTTGAGCTTGGTTTCCGGCTTATCGTCTGCGTCGAATAACTCACCGAGCATCCCGGTTGGCGCTACACCATCCGTTAAAACGCCGCCCGCTTTGGACCAAACATCAATATCCAGATAGCTCATTCTCCCTTTCATAGGGGTGAACTGCATTTTATACTCTTGGGTCTGGACCACAATGTTGCCTTTGGTGCGGGTTACACTGGCTCCGTCATCCAGCATTACGGTCTGGCCTTCATTCAATCTCGTAATATCGGCACCCGCAATGTTAGGGTCTTTATAGCCAATTTGTACCGAACCGTCTGGCTTAACCTGAACCGTTCTACCGCCTACGATCAAGCCAACCTCCGTGTTATAAGCCATCTTGTTTGCGCCAGCGGTTATTTTGGATTTCAGGTGAATCCCTTTATCGTGAAGCACGCTATAAATGCCTGGTGTATGAAAGTGATATAGGCCGCCATCGGGATCTTTGATATGAGGGTCCCCAAAAGATCGCGCATGCTCATTCGCCGCAACAGGTGGTTTCGGGGTTGGGGTTGGGGTTGGGGTCGGTGTTGGGGTCGGTATTGGGGTCGGTGTTGGGGTCGGTGTTGGGGTAGGCGTTGGCGTAGGGGTTGGGGTAGGCGTTGGTGTAG